>NZ_LIRJ01000076.1 GCF_001419745.1 Streptomyces silaceus
GGAGTGGCGGGGGTGTCGGTGGCGCAGCCGGTGGCGAGGGTGCCGAGGAGGGCGGTGCCGGTGCCCGCGGCGGCGAGGGTGGTCGCTCCGGCGCGCAGGATGCGCCGGCGGCCGAGCGGGCGGGGCCGCGGCGCGGGGTCCTTCGCGGAGTCCTTCCCGGAGGCCGTCGCGGAGGCCGTCGCGCAGTCCTTCATGGGCTCCGCCGCGGGGCCCTTCTCGGGCTCCTTCGCGGGGGCCTTCGCGCGCTCCGCCGCGGATTCCCTCTCAGGCGCCGCCGCAGGTCCCCTCGCCTGTTCCGTCGCGTGTCCCCTGGTGGGCCCCGTCGCGTGTTCCCTGGCGGGCCCCGTCGCGCGTTCCGTCACATGCTCCGTCACCCGGCCATTTAATCCGTGAATAAGCAGAATCAGGTCGATTGACCCGATTCAGGGCCTCGCGCGTCCGGCATCCCCGCCCCTCCCCCGGGCCCCCAAGCCTTGCTTATCGCGTGTCACATCCTCCGCTTAACCAGCGTTTACCAGGCAGGTGTCCCATCTCACCAAGGATTCACCTCTAAACTGTCACTGTTTGCCCGACTATGCCCCAATAAGGACTTTTGGATCGCTGACCCCCGTCTGCCATAGTCGGGGACACGACCCCCATTGACCCGGGCTCAGGTCGTCATCAGCTGTCGCGGATACACCCCAAACGTCCGCGGCGCTTCACGAAAGCCCCCTCGCGCCGCACCTCGGCCCGCCGGGGGCTTTCGTGTACGCGGAGCGGATCCGGGAACCCGGAGTCAGCGGTCGGACACCCTCATCTCGAACCACGTCGTCTTGCCGCGCGGCAGCAGGTCCACGCCCCACCGGTCGGAGAGCTTGTCGACGAGGAAGAGGCCGCGGCCGCTCAGGTCCATCTCGTGGACGGGCATCAGGCAGGGCAGCCCGCGCGAGGGGTCGCGCACCTCGACGCGGATCCAACCGCGCCGCCGTTGCATCCGCAGACCGAAGACGCGGGCGCCGGTGTGCCGCACGGCGTTCCCCACGAGTTCGGAGACGAGCAGGACGACGTCCTCGGTGAGCTTCGGAGAGAGCCCCCAGTGGCGCAGGACGACGACTTGCGCGAGCCGGCGCGCGATGGCCGCGGACTCCGGGCGCGACGGCAGCGGAACCTCCGCGTCCGTCGGATTCCCGAACAACTCGAGCGCCTTGAGCGCGTGTTCGTCCTCTACCGCCGGCGACCAGCGCGCCGCGGTCGCACTTCCGTGTCGCCGCGGCCGTTCGTCACCCTCCAGCCCCGCCATGCCCTCCATCATGGCCGCCCAGAGCGCTCTCCGGGGGCGTTCCCCAGGAATGAGCCCCCCGGAACCATCCATTCCGGGGGGCTGGTTTGTCATATGCCAGTGGCAGAAATAAGCCCGAAAAGAGGCTCTGACCTGCGATGACCATCCGCTTACAGGCGATCACCCACCGACGGGAACCGGGTAGCCTTAAGGTTCCTTTAAGTCGGCGACAATCCGCTCCTTCGGGGGACACCAGGACTGACGCCCCTTCAACTGGGCATCCGGAGACGGAAGTTCGCCCGATCCCGAACAAGGCCGAAAAGGGCCCCGGGGAGGACGGCTCAGAGGAACTTCGCCTTGCCCGGACCCTCCTCGACGAAGCTCCGCATGCCCCGCTCGCGGTCCTCGGTGGCGAACAGACCCGCGAACCACGTGCGCTCGATGGCGAGCCCGGTGTCGAGGTCGGTCTGGAGCCCCGCGTCGATCGACTCCTTGGCGGCGCGCAGCGCGATGGCCGGGCCCTGCGCGAGCCGCGCGGCCCACGCGTGCGCCTGCTCGTACACCTCGGCGGCCGGCACGACGCGGTCCACCAGGCCGATGGCGAGCGCCTCGTCGGCCTTGACCTGACGCCCGGTGAAGATGAGGTCCTTGGCCTTGGACGGGCCGATCAGCCGGGACAGGCGCTGGGTGCCGCCCGCGCCGGGGATCAGGCCGAGCAGGATCTCGGGCTGGCCGAGCTTGGCGTTGTCGGCGGCGATGCGGAAGTCCGCGCAGAGCGCCAGCTCGCAACCGCCGCCCAGGGCGTAGCCGTTGACGGCGGCGACGACGGGCTTGGGGATGCGGGCGATCGCGGTGAAGGAGTCCTGGAGGGCCCCGGAGCGCGCGATCATCGCCGCGTGGTCCATCACCTGCATCTCCTTGATGTCCGCGCCGGCCGCGAACACCTTCTCGCCGCCGTGGATCACCACGGCCCGCACGTCGTCGCGGCGGGTGGCCTCGGCGGCCAGTTCCTTGAGGCGGTCCTGGGTGGCGATGTCCAGGGCGTTCATCGGGGGACGGTCGAGTCGGATCGTGCCGACGCCTTCGTCGACTTCGAGGTGTGCAGTCATGACAGGCACGTTAGCGGGGGTTAACGCCGAGGGGCCCGGTGCACTTGGTCACAGTGCGCCGGGCCCCTGCGGGACGGACCGTTCGACGAGCCCGTGGGCACGCCCTCAGCGGGCGGCCGGGGCGGTCAGGCCTTCCACTTCTCCCACGACATGTTCCAGCCGTTGTAGCCGTTCTCCGGCTGGATCTTCTTGTCGGCGGAGTTCTTCACGACGACCAGGTCGCCGATCATCGAGTTCTCGAAGAACCAGCCCGCGGGCGTCTTCTTGCTGTAGCCGCCGCGTACGTCGCTCAGGCCTATGCAGCCGTGGCTGGCGTTGGTGTTGCCGAAGGCGCCGCCCGACCAGTAGTTGCCGTGGATGAACGTGCCGGAGGTGGACAGGCGCATCGCGTGCGGGACGTCCTTGATGTCGTACTCGCCGCCGAAGCCGACGGTGTCGCCGTTCATCCGGGTCACCTTGAGCTTCTCGCTGATGACCATCTCGCCGTTGTACGTCGTGGTGCCGGGGGCGCCCGCCGTGATCGGGATCTTCTTGATCTGCTTGCCGTCGCGGACGACCTTCATCTGGTGCGTCTTGGCGTCGACGGTGGAGACCTGGCTGCGGCCGATGGTGAAGTCCAGGGTCTTGTTCTGCTTGCCGTAGACCCCCGGGCGGCCCTCGACGCCGTCGAGGTTGAGCTTGACGGTGACCTTCGTGCCGGCCTTCCAGTACTCCTCGGGGCGGAAGTCCAGGCGGTCGTTGCCGAACCAGTGGCCCTCGACCGGCACGGACGGCTCGGTCTTGATCTCGATGGCCTTCTCGACGGCCTCCGGGTCGGTGATGCCGCGCGTGAAGTGGACCGAGAACGGCATCCCGACGCCGACCTTCGAACCGTCCTCCGGGTTGAACTGGCCGATGAAGGTGTTCTTCGGGGTCAGCGTCGTGAAGGCGGTGTCCTTGGCGGAGGCGCGGCCCTCGGAGTCCTTGGCCACCGCGTGGACCTTGTACTTCGTGGCGGACGCGAGGTGGTGCGCGGGCGCCCAGCTGGTGCCGCCCGAGGTGATCTTGCCGGGGACGGGGTTTCCCTTGCTGTCCTCGACCTTGACCTCGGACAGCTTGCCCTTGTCGGCGGATATCTTCAGTGCGCCGCTGGTGGCGACCGCGTCCGCGCCGTCCTTGGGGGCTATCGTCACCACCGCCGCCGAGGGGGCGTTCTTGTCGGCCTCGTCCTTGCCGTCGCCGCCCGCGTCCGAGCCGCCTCCCCCGCCGCACGCCGCGACGAACAGGAGCGCCGCCCCCGACGCCACCGCCGCCGCCCTGTTCCTCGCCCCGCCGCGCCCCGCGCGCCGACGCGCGCCAACCGACGTCCCCGGTATCGGTCGCCCGTTCAAGATGTCGTCTCCCCTCGCACGGCCTGGTCCAGGCCCGCACCCCAGTGCACCTGCGCGTTTCGGACACGCGCAAGCGATAGATAACCACACGGCACCGGGCGATGACTCCTCGCCAATGTCACCGTTCAGTCCCAACTGCCCCGGGGGTGCGGGCAGACCATGATCACCTGGTGGTCATCGGCCGATCACCGGGGGATCACCCGCCGATCACCTGGCGATCTCCTGGGGGATCAGCCGTTCTTGACCCAGTCCTTCCATTCCATGTTCCAGCCGCCGAGCCCGTTGTCAGGAGCGACTTTCTTGTCATCGCTGTTGACCACCTCGACGACGTCCCCGATGAGGCTCCGGTCGAAGAACCAGCCCGCGGGAGTCTGTGAGCTGCCGCCCTTCACATCGCGCAGGCCCACGCACCCATGGCTGACATTCGTATTGCCAGGGGCGTCCGGCGACCAGTAGTTGCCGTGCAGGAAGGTGCCGGAGGTCGTCAGGCGCATGGCGTGCGGCACGTCGGGGATGTCGTACTCGCCGCCGAAGCCGACGGTGCGGCTGTTCATGCGCGTCACCTCCAGCATCTCGGTGACCACCATCTTTCCGTTGTACGTGGTGGTCTTGGGGGCGCCGGCGGTGATCGGCACGGTGGAGATCAGCTCCCCGTCGCGGCGCACCTCCATGGTGTGCGCGGCGGCGTCGACCAGGGACTCCTGGTGGCGGCCGACGGTGAACGTGAAGCTCTTGTCCTGCAGGCCGTAGACGCCGGGGGCGGCCTGCACGTCGCGCAGGCGCAGGCCGACGGTGACCTTGGTGCCGGGCTTCCAGTACTTCTCGGGGCGGAAGTCGACGCGGGTCTTGCCGAACCAGTGCGGGCGGATCTCGACGTCCGGGTGCGCGGTGACGTGGATGGCGCGCTGGACGGCCGCGCGGTTCTCGATCTCCCGGTTGAACTCCAGGGAGACGATCATGCCGGTGCCGACCGTGGCGCGGTTCTCCGGCGTCACGTAGCCGATGAAGCGCTCGTCGGGGACGTACGTACGGAAGGTGGTGTGCCGGGCGGAGCGGCGGCCGTGGCCGTCCAGGGCGACGGCGTCGACCTTGTACGTGGCGGCGAGCGCGAGGGGGCCCTCGTCCAGGGGCCGCCAGGACATGCCGTCCTCGTCGATGCGGCCCGGCACCTCGAACTGCTGCGCGTCCTGCGTCCGGACGACCTTCACCGACTCCAGACGGCCGTCGGGGACCTTCACCTGAAGGCGTTCGTCCGCCTTGACGCCCTTGCTGTCGTCGGCGGGCGACACCCGGATCGCGTCCGCGGGCGACCGCGGCTTCCCGAGGAATCCGTCGAGTCCGCCGGCGGAGCATCCCGCCGCCCCGGCCATGAGGCCTGCCCATGTCAGTACGGCGGCCAGCGCGGCCCCTGCGCGCCGTGCGCGCCTCGCAACCTGTCTCACGTGGGTCCCAACGACCGTCCCCCGCTTGGGGAAACGTGAGTGCGAGGCACCCGGTGGGCAGAACACTCAGTGAGGACGACGTGTGGGGAGCCGCGGCCGGGACGCCGTACGCCCTTCTTCGCGCGTCGACCGACGGAGCCGCGGGAGGCTGACAGGTGTCGAGCGCACCCGAGCAAGGGGCAGTGCAGCAGGCGCGGACGAGGGGCCGGAGCGCGTCCGGACGCCTTGTCCCCACGGTGAACGGAACCAGGCGGGCCACGCCCCGCGGGGGGCCGGCGCGGCCGGTGTGGCCGGGGGCGCCGACGCCGCTGGGGGCCCGCTTCCGGGTGGGCCCCGACGGTGTGGCGGGCACCAACTTCGCGCTGTGGGCGGGCGGTGCGGAGGCGGTCGAGCTCTGTCTGTTCGACGCGGAGGGGGTGGAGACGCGCTGTCCGCTGACCGAGCTGACGCATGAGATCTGGCACGGTTTCGTGCCGGGTGTGCGCCCCGGGCAGCGGTACGGATACCGGGTGCACGGCCGCTGGGACCCATGGACGGGCGCCCGGTGGAACCCGGCGAAGCTGCTCCTCGATCCGTACGCGCGTGCGGTGGACGGCGGTCCGGGCAACGACTACGGCCGGCTGCCCGCCGAGGTGTACGGACATGTGCGCGACTGGCCCCAGCAGCAGGTGGCGGACACCGTGCGCGACGACCGGGACTCGGCGCCGTACGTCCCCAAGGGCGTGGTCGTGCACGACGACGCGCCGGACGACGAGTGGAGCGACGACCGGCGCCCCAAGACGCCGTGGGCGGACTCGGTCATCTACGAACTGCACGTGCGCGGCTTCACGAAGCTGCATCCGGGGATCCCTGAGGAACTGCGCGGCACGTACGCGGGCCTGGCCCATCCGGCGGCGGTCGAGCATCTCGTACGGCTCGGGGTGACGGCCGTCGAGCTCTTGCCGGTGCACCAGTTCGCGCACGAGGACCATCTGCTGCGCCGGGGCCTGCGCAACTACTGGGGCTACAACTCGATCGGCTACTTCGCCCCGCACGCGGCGTACGCGGCGTCCGGGACGACGGGCCAGCAGGTGGGCGAGTTCCGGCGGATGGTGCGGGCGCTGCACGAGGCGGGCATCGAGGTGATCCTCGACGTGGTCTACAACCACACCGCGGAAGCGGGCGAGTTGGGCCCGATGCTGTCCCTGAAGGGCATCGACAACCGCGGCTACTACCGGCTCCGGGACAACGACGCGCGGCGGTACGCGGACTACACGGGCTGCGGGAACACACTGCAGGTCGTGCAGCCGCACGTGCTGCGCCTGATCACGGACTCGCTGCGGTACTGGGTGACGGAGATGGGAGTGGACGGCTTCCGCTTCGATCTGGCGGCGGCGCTCGCGCGCTCCTTCCACGACGTCGACATGCTGTCGCCGTTCCTCGCGGTGATCGCGCAGGATCCGGTGCTGCGGCGCGTGAAGCTGATCGCCGAGCCGTGGGACGTGGGGTCGGGGGGGTACCAGGTGGGGGCGTTCCCGCCGCTGTGGACGGAGTGGAACGACCGCTACCGGGGTGCGGTGCGGGACTTCTGGCGGGGCGCGCTGCCGGACGTACGGGATCTGGGGTACCGGCTCTCGGGGTCGAGCGATCTGTACGCGTGGGGCGGGCGCAGGCCGTACGCGTCGGTGAACTTCGTGACGGCGCACGACGGTTTCACGCTGCGGGACCTGGTGAGTTACGAGCGCAAGCACAACGAGGCCAACGGCGAGGGCAACCGGGACGGCTCGGACGACAACCGCTCGTGGAACTGCGGCGCGGAGGGCGAGAGCGACGACGAGGAGGTCACGGCGCTGCGGCGGCGCCAGCTGCGCAACCTGGTGACGACGCTGCTGCTGTCCACCGGGGTGCCGATGCTGGTCGCGGGCGACGAGATGGGGCGCACGCAGCGCGGTTCCAACAACGCGTACTGCCAGGACAACGAGATCAGCTGGGTCGACTGGGGTCTCAGGGACGAGCCGGGGTGGCGGGAGCTGTTCGCGCTCACGGCCCGCCTGATCGAGCTGAGGCACCGTCATCCGGTGCTCCGGCGTCGGGCGTTCTTCTCGGGCCGGGCGCACTCGGCGGACGGGCTGCGGGATCTGGCGTGGTTCACGCCGCGCGGCACGGAGATGACGGAGCCGGACTGGTACGCGCCCGCGGCGACGCTCGGCATGTATCTGTCGGGGCGCGACATCCCGGGCCGGGACGCGCGGGGCGCGCAGATCGTCGACGACAGCTTCCTCGCGGTCCTGCACGCGGCGGACCGCCCGGTGGACTTCGTGCTGCCGGGCCCGCCGTGGGCCGACGCGTACGAGGTCGTCGTGGACACGGCCCTGGAGGACCAGGCGACGCCACCGCCCACCGTGCACCGGGCCGGGGGCGCGGTGACGGTGGGGGCGCGGTCCGTGCTGCTGCTGCGGGTGGCCGACGGCTGACGGGGGCGCCGATCGCCTCAGGTCCGGACCTGACTCTTGCCCCGGACCTGGGGGCGCCCCAAGCTCACCTTATGGACCTGGAGTTGCGGCACCTGAAGACGATCCGGGCGATCGCCGAGGCGGGCAGCCTGACCAAGGCCGCCACGGCGCTCGGGCTCGCCCAGCCCGCGCTGAGCGCGCAGTTGAAGCGGATCGAGCGTGCCCTGGGAGGGGAGCTCTTCGAGCGGGGGCGGCACGGGGTGCGGGCCACCGCGCTCGGGGAGTTCGTGCTGGCGCGGGCCCGCGTCGTGCTGCCCGCGGTCAGCGGGCTGAAGGAGGAGGCGCAGCGGTTCGCGCAGGCGTGGGAGGGCGGGGCCGGGTTCCGGCTCGGCGGCATCCACGGGCCGCTGCTCGGCGCCCTGGTGGACCGGCTGGCCGCCGCGCACCCGGGGGTGCCGGTGACCACGCACACCTCGTGGTCGGAGCGGGAGATCGCGGCGCGCACGGCGGACGGGCGCCTGGACTTCGCGCTGGTCGGCACGTGCGGGGCGAGCCGGCCGCCGGAGAACGAGCTCCTGGTGTGGCGCGAGGTGGCCCGTGACCCGGTCTTCGTCATGCTGCCCGACGGTCATCCGCTGGCGGGCCACCAGGAGATCGACCTGGCGCTGCTCGCGGGCGAGGCGTGGACGGACGTGCCGGGCGACGGCTGCTTCGCGGACTGCTTCAGCGCGGCGTGCGCCCGCGCCGGGTTCACGCCGACGCGCGTGTACGAGACGGATGTCGCCTCGTGCGTGCATCTGGTGCAGGTGGGGCGGGCGGTGGGGCTGTGCCGGGCGACGTTCCCGCCGACGCCGGGACTGGTGACCCGGCCGCTCACGGGGGCGCCGCTGTACTGGCGGCATCTGCTGGGCTGGCATCCGGCGGCCCCCGCGCACGACACGGCGGCGACGGTGTTCGCCCAGGCGCGCGCCGCGCACGCGGAGGCCGCGGCCCGCAGCGAGAGCTACACGGCCTGGCTCGCCGAACCGTCGCCGCCGCAGTCCTGACACGTGTCGGCGGCGGGCGCACCGGAATGCGCCGGTCCGGCTTCCATAACGCCGTGTACCGGGGTCGACTGACAGCTTCTGAGGGGCAGTTGAGGCTTCTACGGTGTGGGCGATCCCCGCTCGTCCCTGGTACACCGAGGAGACCTCGCATGCTCCCCACCCACCACAGACGCGTCACCGCGGCGTGTGCCGCGTTCGCCGCGGCCGGTGCGCTGGTCCTCGCCGGTCTGTCCGGCACCGCGTCGGCACAGACCGACCCCTCCGCCTCCCCGTCCCTCTCCCCCGCCGAGAGCGCCGCCGTCTCCAAGACCTCTCCCGGAGTCTTGCAGGCCATGCAGCGCGACCTCGGCCTCACGTCGGCGCAGGCCAAGGCCCGTCTGGTCAACGAGGCCGAGGCCGGCGCCGTCGCGGGCTCGCTGCACCAGGCGCTCGGCGGCACGTTCGCCGGCGCCTGGGTGCACGGCACCACCTCCGACCGGCTCACCGTGGCCACCACCGACGCCTCCGAGGTCCCCGCGATCGAGGCGCGGGGCGCCCGGGCGAAGGTCGTGCGCCACACCACCGGCCAGCTGGACGCCGCGAAGGCGAAGCTGGACCGGGCGGCCGAGGGGACGGCGACGCGGGACGCGCCCGTCTGGTACGTCGACGTGCGCTCCAACGCGGTCGTGGTGCGGGCCGTCGAGGCCTCCGCCGCCGACCGTCTCGTCGCGGCGGCGGGCGTGGACTCCTCCCTCGTCCGCGTGGCGAAGGCCAAGGAACGGCCGCGCCCCTTCTACGACCTCGTGGGCGGCGAGGCGTACTACATGGGCGGCGGCCGCTGCTCGATCGGCTTCCCCGTCACCAAGGGCACCCAGCAGGGCTTCGCGACGGCGGGCCACTGCGGGCGCGCGGGCACCGCGACGAGCGGCTACAACCAGGTGGCCCAGGGCACGTTCCAGGCTTCCGTCTTCCCTGGCAGGGACATGGCCTGGGTCGCCACCAACTCCCAGTGGACCGCCACCCCGTACGTGAAGGGCCAGGGCGGCCAGCGGATCGGCGTCGGGGGCTCCACGCAGTCCCCGGTGGGTGCGTCGATCTGCCGGTCCGGCTCCACTACGGGGTGGCACTGCGGGACGATCTCGCAGCACAACACCAGCGTCACCTACCCCGAGGGCACCATCAGCGGCGTGACCAGGACGACGGTCTGCGCCGAGCCGGGCGACTCGGGCGGCTCCTACATCTCCGGGAGCCAGGCGCAGGGGGTCACCTCGGGCGGCTCGGGCAACTGCTCCAGCGGCGGCGAGACCTTCCACCAGCCGATCAATCCGCTGCTCCAGCAGTACGGCCTGACGCTGAAGACGACGGGGGGCGGCGGCGACCCGGACCCCGGTGAGCCGGGCGGCACCTGGTCCGCGGGCACGGTGTACGCGGCGGGCGACACGGTCACCTATGGCGGCTCGACCTACCGCTGCCTGCAGCCGCACCAGGCGCAGCCGGGCTGGGAGCCGCCGAACACGCCGGCGCTCTGGCAGCAGGCGTAGCCGGTCAGCCGAGGATGCCGCGGCCGTACGCCGTCGCGACGGCCGCGGCACGGTCGTTGACGCCCAGCTTGCCGTAGATGTGGGTGAGATGGGTCTTGACCGTGGCCTCGCTGATGAAGAGTTCGGCGGCGATCGCACGGTTCGACGTGCCCTTGGCGACGAGCGCGAGCACTTCCCTTTCCCGGGTGCTCAGCGGCTCGTTGCCGGGGGCGCGCACGCGTGAGACGAGGCGGGAGGCGACGGCGGGCGAGAGGACGGTGCGGCCCTCGGCGGCGGCGCGCACCGCGGTGAACAGCTCGTCGCGCGGGGCGTCCTTGAGGAGATAGCCGGTGGCGCCCGCCTCGATGGCGGGCAGCGTGTCGGAGTCCGTGTCGTACGTGGTGAGGACCAGGACGCGGGCGCGGGCCCCGCGGCGGGTGAGCTCGGCGATCGCGTCGACGCCGCCACCGCCGGGCATGCGCAGGTCCATCAGGACGACGTCGGGGTCGAGTTCGGCGGCCAGCGCGACCGCCTCGACGCCGTTCGACGCCTCGCCGAGCACCCGGAAGCCGGGGTCGGACTGGAACATGCCGCGCAGGCCGTCGCGGACGACGGGGTGGTCGTCCACGACGATGAGGGTGATCGCTTCAGGGCTCATGGCGCACCAACGGTACGCGAGCAGACACCGCGGTCCCGCCGCCCGGTTCCGACTCCACGGTGAGGGAGCCCGCGATGCGCTCGGCGCGGGCGCGCATGCCGCCCAGGCCGAAGCCGCCGGTGCCGGAGCGGGCGGGCAGGGCGTGCGGTGCGAAGCCGCGGCCGTCGTCGCGCACGTCCAGGGTGACCTCGTCGCCCATGAAGGACAGGGTGACGCCGAGGCGGGTGGCGTCCGCGTGCCGTGCGGTGTTGGACAGGGCCTCCTGGACGATGCGCAGGAGGGTCGCGGCGATCTCGTCGTGGAGGGGCTCGGCGGTGCCGGTGAGCGTGAAGTCGGCGCGGACTCCGGTGCGTTCGGCCCAGGCGGCGACGGTCTTCTTCAGCGCGCCGGGGAGCGTGTCGTGCTCCAGGTCCGTCGGGGCGAGGTTGTGCACGGAGCGGCGGGCCTCGCCCAGGCTGTGCCGGGCGAGCGCCGCGGCGCGGCCGAGGTGTTCGTCGGCCAGCTCCCGGTCCTCGGTGCCCGCGACGACCTGGAGCTGGGCGATGATCCCGGTCAGGCCCTGGGCGATGGTGTCGTGGATCTCGGCGGCGAGGCGGCGGCGCTCGTCGGCGACGCCGGCCTCCCGCGCCTGGACGAGGAGCTGGGAGTGCAGCGCGGCGTTCTCGTCGAGGGCCTCCTGGAGCGCGGTGTTGGTGCGCTCCAGTTCGGCGATGGTGAGCGCCTGGGCGCGGGCGCGCTCGTCCTCCTGGGCGGCGAGGTGCGCGAAGACGCTGAGCAGGGCGACGTTCACGGCGATCAGTCCGCCGAAGACGCTCCAGCCGAGCTGGCCGTCGGGCGGCAGGCCGCCGGACTGGGAGCCCGACATGGTGATCGCGGTGGCGAACAGGGCGGGCTTGACCAGGCGCGGGGGCACCAGCCGCTCGGCGCCGAAGTAGCCGACGACGGCGTAGAACGCGAAGAACGGGTTGATCCAGGTGAGGACGAAGGCGATCGCCCAGCGCAGGACGTAGTAGAGGGTGCCCGCGGCCGAGGGGTCGGGCCGGGCGGGGGCGAGGGCGCCCCACCACAGCTGGAGGACCACGGCCGCGGCGATCAGGGTCCAGGACAGGACCCAGGCCCCGCGGTCCATGCCGACGACGTCGCCGGTGGCGATGCCCATGACGACGCTGAAGCCGAGGAGGGCGTAGGGGCCCCAGCGGTGGAAGACGGTCCAGCGCCGCTCGATGGCGGCGACGGCGTCGATCGCACTCATGTTCACCGTCCCAGTGTCGGCCATGGGCCGCCGCGCCCGCCGCTCACTCCCACCGGAACCAGCGCGCGGCCCCGGCCGACAGGAGCACGGTCCACGCCACGAGCACGCCCAGGTGCGTCCAGCCGGGCCAGTCGCCGGCCGCCGCGTCGCCCAGGGCCTGCGCGGCGGCGCCGAGCGGGGTGACCTCCACGACGCGGGCGAGCGCGTCGGGCATCGCCTGCACGGGCAGCCAGACGCCCGCGCTGAACATCGACGGGAAGAAGACGGCGGAGCCGATGGCGGTCGCGGCCTTCGTGGTGGGCGCGAGCGCGGAGACCAGGGCACCGAGGGCGAGCCCGCACAGGATGGCGAGGACCAGCGCGAGGACGTAGCCGAAGGCCTGGCGCGGCAGGGCCACGTCGAAGGCGAGGCGGCCCACGGCCAGGGAGAGCAGGGAGGACACGAGGGCGGCCACGCCGTGCAGGCCCATCTGCGCGCCGAGCACGGCGGAGGGCCGCACCGGCGTGGTGGACATGCGGCGCAGGATGCCGCGCTCGCGGTAGCCGGTGATGAGCGGCGGCATGGCCTGCAGGCCCGCCATGATCAGGGAGAGGAGCACCGTCACGGGGACGTACACGTCGACCAGGCGCAGCCCGCCCAGCGAGGGGTCGCTGTCGCGGAAGGAGGGGATGGAGCCGAGGATCGTCAGGAGCAGGGCGGGAAACGCCATGATCCAGAAGAGGGCGCCGGGTTCCCTGCGGAAGAGGCGGAACTCCGCCTTCAGGACGGCGGAGGAGGCCTTGGTCCGCGCGGGGGCGTGCGGTGCGGTGACGGCGGTGGTCATGCCGTGGCTCCCGTCAGGTCGAGGAACGCGTCGTCCAACGTGGCGTCGGCGACCCGGAGTTGGTGGGCGGTGATGTGGTGCCGGGCGAGCAGGGTGATGGCGGCGTCGACGGTCTCGTCGGTGCCGTTGAGGGTGTAGCGGCCGTCGCGCTGCTGCACGGAGGTGACGGCGGGCAGCGCGGCGAGCGCGCTCTCGTCCAGCGGGGCGGACGGCGTGAAGGACATGACGGTGGAGTTCGCGGCCCGGCTGATCAGGCCCGCGGGTGAGTCGAGGGCGGCGACCCGGCCCTTGTCGATGACCGCGATGCGGTCGCACAGCCGCTGGGCCTCCTCCATGAAGTGGGTGACCAGCAGGACGGTGACGCCCCGGTCGCGGACGTCCTCGATGAGCTCCCAGGTGTCACGGCGGGCGCGCGGGTCCAGGCCGGTGGTCAGCTCGTCGAGGACGACGACCTTCGGGTTGCCGACCAGGCCGAGCGCGATGAACAGGCGCTGCTTCTGGCCGCCGGAGAGCTTGCCGAAGCGGCTGTCGAGCTTGTCGGTCAGGCGCAGCCGCTCGGCGAGCTCCCGCCAGTCGGCGGGATCCGGGTAGAACGCGGCGTACAGCTCCAGGGCCTCGCGGACCGTCAGCTTGGCGGGGAGTTCGCTCTCCTGGAGCTGCGCGCCGAGGATGCGGGTGAGGCGGTCGTGGTCGGCGACGGGGTCGAGACCGGCGACGCGGACGCGGCCGGCGTCGGGGACGCGCAGGCCCTCCACGCATTCGACGGTGGTGGTCTTGCCGGCGCCGTTGGGCCCGAGGATGCCGAAGATCTCGCCCTCCTCGACGCCGAAGGAGACGCCGTCGACGACGGTGCGGCCGGCGTAGGCCTTCTGGATGTCGTGCACTTCGATCAGTGGCATGTGTCGAGAATCCCCGGCGGGCGGGGGTGCGGACATCGTCCGTCGCGCTCGAAGGCGCATCAGCCGATCGGTTGATGGCGGGGTACGACCGGGCGCCGTGGAGGGGCGGACAGGGCCGGTGGGGGGCGTCTCCCTGCCTGGTGGAGAGGCAGGTCCCCGCCCGGCGACGGGCCGTGTTCCCGTCCGGCGGGCGCTTTCGCGGAGCGGAAAACTCGGTGGGCTCCGTCAGTGGCAATCCGTAGGCTCGCCCCTGATGCCGAAATCAGATGCACCTACCAAGGATCGGTCCACCGTCCGGACGCTGCTGAGGCTCTGGCCCTACGTACGTCCGGTCCGAACACGCCTGATCACCGCGGCACTTGTCGCGATCGTCGCCTCCTGTACGGGGCTCGTCTTCCCCCTCGTACTGAAGTGGATGGTGGACGGCCCGGTGGCCGACCGCGACACGAAGGGGGTGTGGCTCGGGGCGCTCCTGCTGCTTCTGCTCGGTTTCGCGGAGGCGCTGCTCTTCGGGCTGCGGCGCTGGCTGGTGGCGCGGCCCCTGGCGAGCGTCGAGGCGTCGATGCGGGCGGACCTCTTCCGGCATCTGCAGCGGCTCCCGGTGGCCTTCCACGACCGGTGGGCCTCGGGGCAGTTGCTCTCGCGCGGCACGACGGACCTGATGCTGCTGCGCATGTTCCTCGCCTTCCCGCTGACGTTCCTGCTGGTCAACGGCGCGACGATCGTGGTCGGCGTGATCATCCTGCTCGGCCAGGACTTCACGCTGGGGCTGGTGCTGCTCGCGCCCGTGGCGCCGATGGTGATCGCCCTCGCGTACTACGAGGGCCGGTTCACCTCGGTGGCGCGGCGGGCGCAGGACCAGGTCGGCGATCTGACGACGGTGGTCGAGGAGAGCGTGCTCGGCATCCGCATCATCAAGGGCTTCGGGCGCCACCGCAGCCAGGCGCGGGCCTTCCGCGAGCTGACGCACACGCTGCGCGGCACCGAGCTGGCCAAGGCGCGGATCCTCGCCGCGATCAACGCCGTGATCATGGTGCTGCCGGAGGCCGCGATCGGGGCGGCGCTGGTGCTCGGCACGGTGCGGGTCGCCGACGGCGGCCTGTCGGCGGGCACGCTGGTCGCCTTCCTGTCGACGGCGCTCGCGCTGCGCTGGCCGGTGGAGTCGATCGGCTTCCTGCTGGCGATGTGCCAGGAGTCGGCGACGGCGACGGAGCGGTACTTCGAGGTGATGGACGCGGAGCCGGAGGATCCGGCGGAGGCCGGCGCGGAAGGGAAGAGGACGGCGGCCTCGGGGACGAAGACGGCGGAGACGAGGACCTCGAAGACGGAAGCCTCGCAGACGGAGGCCTCGGGAGCGGAGGTCCAGGCGGTCGTCGCCGCGCCCCGGGCCTCCGGGGCGGAGACACGCCCCGCCGAGGACCCCGGACTCCGCTTCCACGACGTGCGGTTCAGGTATCCCGACGCCTCGCCCGGCACTCCCCCCGTCCTCGACCACATCGACCTCCACATCCGCTCCGGCGAGACGATGGCGCTGGTCGGCGCGACGGGCAGCGGCAAGACGACGCTCACCGCCCTCGTCCCGCGGCTGCACGAGATCACCGAAGGCCGCATCACGCTGGACGGCGAGGACATCACGGCGATGGACCGCGAGCGGCTGCGCACGCTGGTGGCCGTCGCCTTCGAGGAGCCCACCCTCTTCTCCGCCACGGTCGGTGAGAACGTCCTGATGGGCGCCGAGGAGAGCACCGGTGACGCCGGCGACGCCGCCCTCGGCCGCGCCCTCGACGTCGCGCAGGCCGGCTTCGCGCACGGCCTGCCGCAGGGCACCGACACCCAGGTCGGCGAGCAGGGCCTGAGCCTGTCCGGCGGCCAGCGCCAGCGCCTGGCCCTGGCCCGCGCGGTGGTGGGCCGCCCCCGCTTCCTGGTCCTCGACGACCCGCTCTCCGCGCTCGACGTGCACACGGAGGCACTGGTGGAGGCGGCGCTGCGGCGGGTCCTCGCGGACACCACGGCGCTGATCGTGGCGCACCGGCCCTCCACGGTCCTGCTCGCGGACCGCGTGGCCCTGCTGTCCGGCGGCCGCGTCGCCGCCGTCGGCACCCACCACGAACTCCTGCGGGAGAACGCGGAGTACGCCTGGCTGATGTCCGGCGCCGGGACCGACGACCCGGACGCCCGGACGGAACACCCCGCACCCCACCGCCCGGCCACCGGGACCGCCGCCCACGCCGCCGAGGAGGCTGCCCGATGACCACCTCGTCGACGTCCACGCCGTGGACCGCGAAGAAGCCGGGGCGCGAGGAGGAGGCGGACGGCGGCGGCACCGGTGACCTGCCGAAGAACCCCGCCGCCGCCGACGACCCCTTCGACAAGGACGAGTTGCCCGCGCCGCCCGGCGCGACCCTCGCCCTGCTGCGCTCGCTGCTCTCGCCGCTGCGCCGCCGCGTGGCCCTGGCGACCGTGCTGCTCCTCGTGCAGCAGGCCGTCGTGCAGGCGGGGCCGCTGCTCGTCGCGTACGCCATCGACCGGGGCGTGCCCGCCGTGCGCGCCGACGACTACGGCCCGCTGATCGCCGTCGCCGTCGGCTATCTGCTCTGCGCGGCCGCCGCGGGCGGGCTGCAGTACGCCTTCATCGTCGCCTCCGCGCGCGTCAACCAGGACGCGCTGCTCGATCTGCGCGGCCGCATCTTCCGGCACGCGCAGGCGCTCAGCGTCGACTTCCACGAGCGGTACACCTCGGGCCGGATCATCTCCCGCTCCACCACGGACGTGGAGTCGCTGCGCGAACTGCTCAGCGAGGGCCTCCAGGAGCTGATCACGGTCCTGCTGTCCTTCGTCTACATCTCGGTGATGCTGCTCTGGCTGGACCTCGGGCTCGGCGCGGTCGCGGTGGCGTCCTTCGTGCCGCTCTACGTTCTCGTACGCGTCTACCAGCGGCGCGCGGGCGCGATGTACCGCGGCCGCTCGACCGCGATCGCCGCCGTCATCGTGAAGTTCGCGGAGACGATGAACGGCATCCGGCCGGTGCGGGCCTTCCGCAGGGAGCGCGCCAACGACGCGGAGTTCGCCGTGCTCAACCGCCGGCACGAGCGGACCAACGGCGACGCGATGCTGGAGATGGCCCGCTATGTGGTCGGCTCGCGGCTCGTCGCCAACACCGCCGTCGCGGGCATCGTGCTGTGGGGCGCCCACCGCGTCGCCGACGGCACGCTCGCGCTCGGCGTGCTCGCCGCCGCCGTGCTGTATCTGCGGCGGCTGTACGACCCGATCGACCGGCTCGGCATGTTCCTCAACTCCTACCAGTCGGCGGCCGCTTCCCTGGAGAAGATCGCGGGGCTGCTCGCCCAGACCCCGTCCGTGCCCGAGCCCGCAGCGGCCCTCACGCGCCCGCTGCCCGCGCGGGCGTCCGAACTCCCGGGCCGCGAGGTCCGCTTCGACGGCGTGCGGTTCGCCTACCGCACGGGCGGCGAGGTGCTCCCCCGCTTCGACCTGGCGCTGCCCGCCGGGCAGACCGTCGCCGTGGTCGGCTCCACCGGCGCCGGCAAGTCCACGCTCGCCAAGCTGCTCGCCCGCTTCTACGACCCCACCGAGGGCCGTGTCCTCCTGGACGGCGTCGACCTGCGCGAGCTGTCGGGCACCGAGCTGCGGCGCGGCGTCGTCATGGTGACGCAGGAGGCGTTCCTGTTCTCCGGCACCGTCGCGGAGAACATCGCCATCGGCCGGCCCGACGCCACCCGCGAGGAGGTCGAGCGCGCCGCCAGGGCGATCGGTGCCCATGACTTCATCGCCTCGCTCCCCGACGGGTACGACACCGACGTGCGCAAGCGCGGTGGCCGGATCTCGGCGGGCCAGCGGCAGTTGGTGGCGTTCGCGCGGGCGCTGCTCGCCGACCCCGCGGTGCTGATCCTCGACGAGGCGACCAGTTCGCTGGACATCCCCGGCGAACGGGCGGTGCAGCGCGCCATGGACACGGTGCTGCGCGGCCGTACGGCCGTGGTGATCGCCCACCGGCTCTCCACGGTGGAGATCGCCGACCGGGTGCTCGTCATGGAGCACGGCCGGATCGTGGAGGACGGAAGCCCCGGCGAACTGATCGCGGGCGAGGGGTCGTTCGCCGATCTCCACCGCGCCTGGCGGGACAGCGTGGTGGGCTGATGGACGGGACGACGTGCGGGGGCGGTGGGCTGATGGACGGGCCGACGTGTGCGTGTGGTGAGCTGGTCCCATGACCGACTTCGTCGTTGCCGAGCTGTATCAGGGCTATCCGGGCGTCGCCTTCGGCGGGTACGTCGCCGGCATGCTCGCCGGACACGCCACCGCGCCGACGGTACGCGTGGACTTCCGTGCCAGGACGCCGGTGGGCGAGGACCTGCGCCTCGTCGGCGAACCGGACGGCGGGGCGCGCCTGACCGACCGTGCGGGCACGGATCTGGCCACCGCGACGCCCGCGCCGGACGCGGCCCTGACCGCGCCGGACGCCCCCACCTGGGACGAGGCGGCGGCCGCTGCGGAGGCCTACCTCGCCGCGCCGTCGCTGCTCGCCGAGGAGGACGTGGACTGCTTCGGCTGCGGGAAGCGGGCGCCGGGCAGCGGACTGCTCCAGCACTGCATGCCGGTGCCGGGGCGGGACCTGGTCGCCACGGCCTGGGTGCCGCACGCCTCCTTCGCCGGCACCGACGGCGTGTTCCGGCCGGACCTGGTCTGGGCCGCCCTGGACTGCCCGACCGCCGCGGCCGGGATCCTCCTGGGCGGCCTGCGCAAGGGCGCGGTGACGGCGGCCCTGACGGGCCGGGTGCTGCGCCCGGTGACGGCGGGCGAGCCCCACATCACGTACGCCTGGCTGCTCCACGAGTCGGGCCGCAAGCACACGATGGGAGTGGCGGTGGCCACCGCGAAGGGCGAGGTGTGCGCGCTGGGCGAGGCGCTGTGGATCGACCCGAGGCAAGCCCAGAACGCCCCCTCCGGGGACGGCGGGAACAGCCCCTCCGGCGCGTGAGGAGCGGGGTCCGGGGCGGCGCCCCGTGACATCGGCGCACGACGGCAGCCCCGGGCGGGCGCCACCCGCGGACCACCCCACCCGCCGAGCGAACGGCGGATTACGGCCACGCGCGGCGACGCGACGAGCCCCACCGCACCCCACCGCCCGGGGCCTGTCTCTTATACACACCC
>NZ_LIRJ01000077.1:0-2499 GCF_001419745.1 Streptomyces silaceus
CGTCGTCGGCGCCGACGACGGGTTCTCGCCCGAGGAGATCGCCGACGACCGGGCGATCGCCGCGCGCCTGGCCGCGCAGCGCCCCTTCTGGCGGCCCGGCACCGCGTTCGGCTACCACGCGCTGGGCGTCGGGGCGCTCGCCGGCGAGGTGGTGTTCCGCGCCACCGGGCGCACGCTGCAGGAGCTGTACGAGGAGCGGGTGCGCGCCCCGCACGGCCTGGACTTCCACCTCGGGCTGCCCGAGGAGCTGGAGGGCCGGTTCCGCTCGGTGCTGCCGATGGACCCGACGCCCGAGCAGCAGGCGCTCCTCGCGTCGCTGCCGACCGGTCCGCACACCCTGGGCGCCATCGCCTTCAACCGCAACGCGGCCGAGCCCACCGTCCTGGAGGCGCTGCCCAACTCCCGCCTGGTGCGCGCCAAGGGCCAGGCCTCGGCGGGCGGTGTGGCCTCCGCGCGGGGCCTGGCCCGGATGTACGCGGCGGCGGTCACCGGCATCGAGGGCGGCGAGCCTCTCCTGAAGGCGGACACGGTGGCCGCGTTCGGGCAGATCCAGTCGGCCGGGCACGACCTGGTGGCACGGGCCCACAAGGTGTTCGCGGTCGGCTTCCAGGCCACGTCCGAGGCCTGGTACCCGTGCCTCGGCGCGGGCTCCATCGGGCACAGCGGCGCGGGCGGCTCGCAGGCGTTCGCGGATCCGCGCAGCGGCCTCACGTACGGGTACACGCGCCGGCGGTTCGCGTTCCCGGGCGGTCCGGCGCCGGAGAACGAGCGGCTGGTGCGCGCGGTGCACGACGCGGCGCTCGCGGTGGGCTGAGGGCGGGTTACGGGTTGCGGGTCCCGGGTTCCGGGTCCTGGGTTACGGGTCCCGGACTTCTCGGTTGCCGGACATGCCGCGAGGGCCGCACCCTGCCGGGTGCGGCCCTCGCGTGCGTACGCGGTACGTATGTCGGTACGTACGGCGCAGCCGGTCAGGCGGCCGAGACGGCGACCTTGATGTTGCCGCGCGTGGCGTTCGAGTAGGGGCACACCTGGTGGGCCTTCTCGACCAGGGACTGCGCGGTGGCCGCGTCCACGTTCGGGATGGAGGCGGTGATCTCGACCTCCAGGCCGAAGCCGCCGGCCTCGTTCTGGCCGATGCCGACCTTGGCGGTCACGGTCGAGCCGGAGATGTCGGCGTTCTCCTTGCGGGCGACCACGCCGAGGGCGCCCTGGAAGCAGGCGCTGTAGCCCGCCGCGAAGAGCTGCTCGGGGTTGGTGCCCGCGCCGCTGCCGCCCATCTCCTTCGGGGGGTTCACGACGACGTCGAGCTTGCCGTCGTCGCTGGCCACTCGGCCGTCGCGGCCGTTCTCCGCGGTGGCCACGGCGGTGTACTTGACGTCGATCTTCTGGATGGACATGACTGCCGATTCCTCCTGAGATGTGCCGCGGTGCGCGCCCACAGCCGCGTCATTGTGGAATTAGGTTATCGGATACCGGAAGAACGACGGCAGGGCCGTCTCAGGTGGCGGAGACGGCCCTGCCGTGGGTGCCCAGGGAGGCGGGTGCCGGCGCGGGCGGGCGTCCGAGCGGTGCGGGCGGGTGCCCGCGCTGCCGGGCGCGGTGCCTGCCTTGGCGGGTGCGGTGCCTGCCTTGCCGGGCGCGGTGCCTGCCTTGGCGGGTGCTCCCTCAGGCGAGGGAGACGATCATCTTTCCGGTGTTCTCGCCGCGGAGCATGCCGAGGAACGCCTCGACACCGTTCTCGACGCCCTCGACGACCGTCTCGCGGTACTTGAGCTCGCCGGAGCGGACCCAGGCGCCGACCTCTCGGACGAACTGCGGCTGCAGCGCGTTGTGGTCCTGCACGAGCATGCCCTGCAGGCGCAGGCGCTTGCCGATGACCATGGCGAGGTTGCGCGGGCCCGGGGTCGGCTCGGTGTCGTTGTAGCCGGCGATCATGCCGCAGATGGTGGCGCGGCCGTGCACGTTCATGCGGCTGATGGCGGCCTCCAGGTGCTCGCCGCCGACGTTGTCGAAGTAGACGTCGACGCCCTCGGGAGCGGCCTCCTTGAGCTGCTCGACGACGGGCTTCTCGTCCTTGTAGTTGAAGGCCGCGTCGAAGCCGTACTCCTCGACGAGCAGCTTGACCTTCTCGTCCGAGCCCGCCGAGCCGATGACGCGCGAGGCGCCCTTGAGCCGGGCGATCTGGCCGACCTGGCTGCCGACGGCACCGGCCGCGCCGGAGACAAAGACGGAGTCGCCCTCCTTGAAGGAGGCCACTTCGAGCAGTCCCGCGTACGCGGTGAGGCCCGTCATGCCGAGGACGCCGAGGTAGGCGGAGAGCGGCGCGGCCTCGGGGTCGACCTTGGTGGCGTACCGGGCGGGCACGGAGGCGTACTCGCGCCAGCCGGCGAAGTGCAGGACGTGGTCGCCCGCGGCGAAGCCCTCGGCGTTCGACGCCACGACGACGCCGACCGCTCCGCCGTCCATCGGCTGGTCGAGCTGGAACGGCGGGATGTACGA
>NZ_LIRJ01000077.1:2529-2712 GCF_001419745.1 Streptomyces silaceus
CCTCGGCCGGGGCCTCGACGGGAACCTCGCGCAGCGCGAAGTCCTCCGGGACCGGCCAGCCCTCCGGGCGCCGCACGAGGTGCCAGGCACGGCTGACGGAAGGGAGCTGCTCGGGGGTGACGGACATGGGGGCTTCCTCCTGGGGCCGGCCGGGCGCATCACCTGGGGCCGGTGGGGGTGGAC
>NZ_LIRJ01000078.1 GCF_001419745.1 Streptomyces silaceus
CGACACCGACACCGACACCGAAACCGGCATCGGCACGGGCACATTGCCCGTCCGACGCGTGCTATGTTTGATCTTGAGCTGGTCGCCGCACTACCGGTGGCTGAGCGTGCGTTGGTGGTCCAAGGAAAGACGCCCCGCTTCCTGCGGGGAAATGCAGGTGCAAGGCCTGCCCGGCGCTCTCGAATCGAGTCCCATCCCATTCAGGCGGGGTGGGACTCGTGCGTTGTCGCCCTACGTGGTGACCTGGCCGTGGCGTTCGACGGTCAGTGCGCAGTCGTCCCAGGTGGGCCCTTCCTCGGTACGCTTCGTTCCCATGAGGCGTGCTTGGGGTTTGCCGGTGCTGTTGGTGGTCTGCGGTTCAGCCGTTGCTGCTGTGCAGATGTTCAACGGTTCTCTCGGTGCGGCCGTGGCGTTCCTGTTGGTGTTCGTACTGCTGGCAGCTGCGACCTCGCCTCTGGTGTTCCCGAGGTCGATCGGTGCGCTGGAGGCGCAGCGCCGTAGCGCGGCCGACGGGCGGCCTGTCGTGTACTGGCGGCCGGGCTGCATGTTCTGTCTGCGGCTGCGCATCCGGCTGGGTTCCAGAGCCCGCCAGTTGCACTGGGTCGACATATGGCGTGACCCGGCTGGAGCGGCGGAGGTGCGGTCGGCCAATGAGGGCAACGAGACCGTACCGACCGTCGTCGTGGCGGGCCGGCCTCACACCAATCCCGATCCGGCATGGGTGCGTGAGCAGCTCTCCCGTCCGGCGTGAGCGGGAGTCCCCGGGCGGCCGATCCGGTGGATGGCTCCGTGGTCCCTCCGGGCCGGGTGCGACAGCATCCCTCACTCCGATGCGCGATCCACGAGCGATTCAACATGCGTTTTGATGTGGGCTCTGTGTACTGTGCCGTTGGAGGTGAGCGCTGTGCCCGCGGAGGATCAGCTGTTCGATGCGGTGGATGCGCTGCTGGAGCAGGTCGCGCAGGAGGATCTGCCGGTGCCTGCCGAGCGCAAGCGGCTGCGAGAGGCGGCCGGGCTGAGCCAGGCCCAGATCGCCGCGGCGTTGGACGCCCGACGCGAGGCGGTGGGCAACTGGGAGAGCGGGAAGACCGAACCGCGCCCGCCGAAGCGTGCCGCCTACGCCCGGCTCTTGGAGGGCCTCGCCGCGCGGTTCCCTGCCCCGGTCCCCGACCAGGGTGAACCGACGCCGCCCACTCCGACGTTTGCCGCTCCTGCCAGTGACGGCGGGCAGCGCGTATCTCCGCCGGAGGTTTCTGACGGCCCGTCGACCCCGGCCCCGACCGCCGCCGCCACCTCGCCGCGTCCAGCTTCGAGGTCCGTCAAGTCGCCGTCGTCCCGCCGCCCCTCGCCGAAGAGAACGGCGAAGAGCCCAGCCGCCCCCTTGGCGGCGCCCGACCCGCGGTTCGCGAACGGCCCCCTGGCCGTGGTCGACGCCGAGGGCGGGCAGGTCTTCGCGTACTGCGTCGGCGGCCTGGTCCTGGACGTGCCCGCCAAGTCGCTGCCCGCGCTGATCGAGTGGACGCTCACCGAGGCCCGGCTCGGGCAGGCCCGCCTGCACCGCAACGGCCGCGACGCCGACCCGGTCCTCGTTCTCACCGCGGCCGCGCTGGAGCGCTACGGTCTGCCCGCCTCGCTGTCGGAGGAGGAGCGGCGCGCCGGCCGGCTCCCGGACGGCCACAAGGCGGTCAAGCAACTGGCCAAGGCCGACTGGAAGTTGACCCAGCGGGGCTTCGGGCCGTGGGCGCGGGTCTACCGCCCGGCCGAAGGGTCCCGGCGCAACTGCGTTCAGCTGTGCATCCCCGCCTGGAACGCCCTGGACGTCCGTGAGTGGGACAACAAGGCCGCCCCGGTCCTGCCGACGATGCACCCGGCCGACCTTGCCCGCTACCTGGGCTCCTACGCGCAGCGGGTGATGACGCCACGCGGCACCACCGCGGTCACCGGCCTGGAGCTCATGGTCGCGCTGCGCCCCCCGACCCGCGCGGAGAAGGACGCCTCCACCGGTGAGTTCAAGCGCGCGTTCAACCCCGACGCGCTCACGGCCGTGTACGACGTGGTGGAGTGCGAGGTCCCGGACGAACACCCCCTGCTGAAGGGGAAGTTCGCCCGGCACCACCTGCGTACCCCGGCCGAGATGCTGATGGAGGAGCCCTACGACTGGTGTCGGCCGCTGAGCGACGAGGAGTGCATGCGCCAGTTCCTGGTCGCGGTCGACGTCAACATGTCGTTCGCCGCGGCCGCGAACGGCGTCACCGTCGGTCTGAACGGGCCGACCCACCTGACCGGCAACCCGAACTTCGATGCGGCGCTGCCCGGTTCGTGGCTGGTCGACCTGTCCCACGTGGACCTGTCCCGCGTGGACGTCGGAGGCCGGACGGTCGACGGCGACCGGCTCCCGTCGCCCTTCACGCCGACGGGTGACCGCCCCGTCGGACCGGCCTGGTACGCCACGCCCACCGTCCAGTACGCGGTGGAGCTCGGCTTCGACGTCGCGCCCATCGAGGCGTACGTCCGTACCCAGACCGGACGTTACCTGGACGGCTGGTACAAGCGGCTGCGCGACGCGTACGTACACACGATGGCCGACCTCGGTGTCACCACCGACCTGGGCGGCCAGGAGTTCCTGGAGGCGATGGCCCGCTCCAAGAGCGTCGACCCGACGATGGCGCTCCTGGCGGGTGCGATCAAGGCGACGGCGAAGGGCGGCATCGGCAAGCTGCGGCAGCGCAATCGCGGTCAGGTCCCGCACTACGAACCGTGGCCGGCACTCGCCCGGGAGACGTGGCGGCCCGACATCCGGGCCGCCGTGCTCGCCAACCAGCGCATCGGCATCCACCGCAAGCTGATGAAGACCGCCGCGGCGGCCGACCTCTACCCGGTGGCGATCGGCACGGACGCCGTCGTCTACCCCTCGCCCGGCCCGTCCCCGCTGGACGTCCTGCCGCACACACCCGAGGGCAAGCCTGTGCCGGGCGGCTTTCGGCTCGGCGTCTCGCCGGGCATGGTCAAGCATCAGGGCACCCAGACCGTCCTGTGGGCCGAGGAGCAGTTCGAGGAGCACGGTGGCGTCTTCAACGTCGCCAACCTCATCAAGAACGACCCGGCCGTCGGCGAAGGGGAGTAGCCGGTCATGACGGACTCGCTCGGTGACGGCCTGGACCGCGCTTTGCAAGGGGCGTTCACCCGCCGCATCCCGCAGAGCGCCCAGGCGCAGATGAAGTATCTGGTCAAGCAGCTCAAGGGCACGAAGGCCGTCGCGCAGGCGCTCGGCGTCTCTCAACGCACCGTGGAGCGTTACGTCGCCGGCAAGTTGAAGCGGCCCCGGCAAGAGCTGCGCGGCCGTATGGAGCGCGAGGTCAAGAAGCGGTGGCAGCCGCAGGTGAGGGCCAAGGCGAGGAAGAAGGCGTCCTCCACCGACGGCCTGGTCGTCTCCACCCGCGCGAGGTTCGGGTTCACCGCCGCGCCGGGCACGACGGATGATGCCCGGATCCGCGACATCACCCAGGCCCTGCCGCCGGAGTTCGCGGATCAGCTGTTCACCGCGCGGGAGCAGGGCGCCACCGAGCAGCAGCTCCAGCACATCGCCGCCGAGGGCCTCGCGCAGATGTACTTCCGCGCCAACAACACACGTGCGCACGGCCTCGGAGTGGAGTTCACCGACGTGGAGCACATCGAGATCGAGCTGTAGGCCGAGTGCAGGGCTCCGGAGCAGTGCGCTGCTTCAGGGTGCGCGGCGCGGGTGACTGCCAGGGCGGGGGCGGGAAGGCTAGGAGGGCTTACGCGGCGTGCGCGTCGGCGTAGGCCGGCAACTGCCAGTCACCCCCGCGGTCCTCCTTCGAGAACCGCGCGACCAGGTCGGGGATGTGGAAGAAGCAGGCCAGCGCGGTCGCGTTCTGGAAGGCGCTGATCGCGTGCTTGTTCATGGGCATGCCCATACGCAGGACGCGGGGGTTCACCTCGGCCTGGATCCTGTCGACGAAGGGGCGCAGGACCCGGTCGTAGTTCGCGAGTGCGGTGGGCAGGTCGTCCGCGTGCCGGTTGATCTCACCGGCCAGGACGTACGCGCCGACCAGACCGCCGGAGATCCCCATGCCGCTGTAGGGGGAGGCGCAGTGCGCGGCGTCACCGGCCAGGACCACCCTGCCCTTGGACCAGGTGTCGGTGCGTACCTGGGCGATCTCCTGGGAGTAGAAGAACGGGCTGTTCTTCATGCCTTCGACGAAGCGCTCGGTCTGCCAGCCGGCGCCGCGGAACCGGTCGGCCCAGAACTTCTGCTGCTGCTCGACGGGGGCACGGTGGATGGCGGAGGCTTCCGCCGACTCCTCGCGCATCACGAAGTACACCTGAGTCTCGGTGGAGTTATGGCTGCGCCGCATGATCTGGCGGCCGCCCGGAACCATGTAGGTGTCGCGGATGGTGCTGTCGGAGGCGATGCGCGGGACGAACCAGTAGGCCATGTGAATGCCGACGCGCCAGTACGGATCGAAGCCTTCCGGCAGCAGTGCCCGGCGGGTGCGCGAGCCCTGTCCGTCGGCGCCGACCAGCAGGTCGTACTCGCCGGATGTCCCGTCCGAGAAGTGGACGGTGACGCGGTGTTCATCCTGGTCGAAGCCGTCGACGCCCTTGCCGAAGACGTACTCGGTGTCGTTCTTTGTCGCGTCGTGGAGGATGCGGACGAGGTCGCCGCGCATGATCTCGTACTCCGAGGTCAGGGTCTGACGGCCCTTGCCGGATGTGTTGGCCATGATGGTCGCCTTCGGCTTCCCGCGGGAGTCGACGAACGCGACGCCCGCCTCGTCCACCAGCCGGCTGCGCACGCTCTCCAGCAGGCCCATGCGCTCGACCGCCTCGATGCCTTGTCCGCGCAGGTCGACCTGCGCCCCCGAGGCGCGCAGCGCAGGGAAGCGCTCGACGACCGTCACCTGGTGGCCGCCGCGGGTGAGCCAGAAGGCCAGCGCCTGTCCGGCGACGCCACCCCCGGCGACCAGTATCCGCAGTGAACGCTTCGCGAGCTTGTCCGTCACGTCCGGACACCTCACATTCTATCGGTGATTGATTTCTTTCCAGATTCTTCTATCACCGATAGATTGTCAACGTGACCAAGATGAACCGTGAGACCGTCGTCACCGAGGCGCTGGGTCTGCTGGACGAGGTGGGCCTGGAAACCGTCAGCACCCGGCGGCTGGCCAAGCGCCTCGGCGTCGAGCAGCCGTCGCTCTACTACCACTTCAAGACCAAGAAGGACCTCCTCGCCGCCATGGCGGCGGCGGCCATGGCCCCGCACGCCAAGGCGCCGCTGCCCTCCCCCGGGGACGACTGGCGCGCATGGTTCCTGGAGAACACCCGCAGCTTCCGGCGGACGCTGCTGATGCGCCGGGACGGCGCACGGCTGCACGCCGGCTGCACGCCGACCGGTGACCTCGACCGGATCCGCCGCAAGATGTCCTTCCTGGTCACCTCCGGTGTGCCCGAGCGGGAGGCGCAGATGGCGATGCTGGCCGCCGGCCGCTACACGGTCGGCTGCGTACTGGAGGAGCAGGCCGACGTGGATCAGCAGGGGGGCGAAGGCCTGCCGGACGGCGTCCCCGCGCTCGATCACGAGGCGGCATTCGAGGCGGGTCTCGGCCTCATCCTCGACGGCCTTGAACAGCGCGTGTCGCGACAGTCGTCAGACGCTGACGCCGGTACCGGCGAGACAGTCGTGCGGCGACGGTAGTAGTGCACCGTGACCATGCCCAGCAGCGGACCCCACAGGAGCAGCGGCGCGTAGGCGATGTTGAGCAGCCATGTGCCCCAGGTCGTTGCCTCCATGTCCGCGTTGATCGACGTGTAGACGAACAACGCACCGTAGATCGTCGTGGCCAGAGCGCCGAGCCCCGCCACGATGGTGGCCGGCAGGACCGGGACTCGACGCCCACGCAGAAGCGGGATCCAGCGCGGCCAGGTCTCGCCCCAGCTCTGTACGAGCCCGAGGGCGAGCAACGCGAAGAACTCCGAGGCCAGGCTGAGACCGAGTAGGTAGAACGACCCCCAGCCAGGGGCATGCACGTGGTCGTACTCGGACTGGGCCAGTCCGACCGGAAGGCCCACCGCGATGGCCAGGCGCCACAGCCCAGAGGGGACATTGGTCAACGCGGCGCCCACGGCGGCGCGCCGCGCCCAGCGCGGCACATTCGGCAATGCATTCACTCTCAACATGTGTTCCACACTGGCGCGCAAGGGCACCGGCAGGCGTCGGACCGCGGTCGTGTCCTCCTCTGCCGAGCGGCGGACTGTCGAGTACAGCTGCCGAGGCTTGACGGCAGGTCTCGGCAGCCGGTGCCGAGACCTCACGCCTCACAGCCCGCTGTGCGGAGGCGATGGCGCGATCTCCAACGCGTTGTCCTTCGGAGGGTGTTCGTGCCCTCGGGGCTGCCCTCCCGTACCTCGTCCGTTCACTGCTGCCGCCCTAGGCTCGGTGGCATCGACCGGAAGGACGGCAACAGCATGCGCGAGCATCGGAGAGCCCCGGAGGCGCAGACGACGCCGCAGGCCGCTGCCGGGCGCGGGGCGCCCCTCACCGGTATGGCCGCGCTTCAGCGGCGCGCGGGGAACGCGGCGGCGACCCATTGGGTGCAGCGCCAGGCGGGCGCCCTGAACGAGCACTACGCCACGAGGCCCACGGAGCACCCCGAGTGGGGGACGTACCAGGAACTGACCAAGGCCGCGGGCATTCCCCAGGCCGATGCCGACGACGCCTGGCAACTCCTGCTCGGTGGGATCGACTCGCAGGGCGCGTTGAACGACGAGGCCGCGGCGAGGACGAGTGACCGTCAGGAGCAGCGCGAGATCCGTGCGACGAACACGTGGTACCAGGAGTTCGTCGAGCTCATGACCAAGCATTTGGAGATCAAGACGCCCACCATGGCCCTGTGGGCCGGCGGTATCGAGGTCAACGACTACGCCTACGAGAAGGGCCACACACCGCTGGCGCGGACCCGGATCGGCAGCGTGCTCAACGTCCTGGAAATGCATCCGGACTGGAAGCTGACCGGGCCGATGTGGAGCATCCTTTCCAAGGCCTTCGTGTCTCTCGCCACCGGCCCCGTGCACATCTTCGTGCGGGCCTACTCTCCCGACAGCATCCTCATCAGGCTGGAAGTCCCGCACCTCCAGCTGATCCAGCGCCTGAATCCGAACGTGAAGCTGATCTGGCACCCCTTGTACACCGGTCCGGACGGACAGACGAGGGAAATCTCGAGGGACTACCGACTCGTCGACAACGCGGAGTACGACGGACGCGACATGTGTGTGGGCACCCTCCTCCAGTACCTCAGGCTTTTCCACGACGAGAGCAACTCCAAAGCCGCTCCCGCCCACAAGAGCATGGAGCAGTTGCTCGTCGGGAACGGCCACAAGGAGGGCGTCTGAGGCGGCGAGACGGCTGACCAGGCCTCTGGAACGGTCGGGTCACACGTGTGGAGAACCGCGTTCGGTTCGCTCGGCGTCCTTGCGGGGAACGGAACCGGAACGTACAGAAGGCTCGCTCCATGCCGACACAGCAAGTCCGCACGACGTCAGTAGCAGCCGGGAGTTCGGAACACGGCGTCACCGCAACCGTGCTCACCGTTCTGCGGCGGCACCGGCGCATTCTGGCGAGTGCGACGGCGCGTGTCGTCGGTCTGTCCGGACTGGTCGGGCTGCTGATGACGGCCGCGATATTCGCGCTCGCCTGGCCCGTCTTCACGCACATGCGGAACCAACGTATCTGGTACCACCACCTTGAGAACCCGTACCTGCACGACCACATGGACCTGGCACTGGTCGCCGTCTGGACGCTCCCGCTCTTCCTGGTCCCCCTCGGTATCGGCAGCGCCGCCCTGCAGAGCGTGTGCTCCCAGGCGTTCGCAGCGGGGACCGAAGGGCCCCCGCAAGCGGACCGGTCACGTGCCACGACCCTGGCGCGCCTGCGGCCGGTGCTCGCCGCGTACGCGTTGCGCGGCCTGATCGTGTGGCCCCTGCCGCTGCTCGCCGCAGCCGTGGCGCGTGCGGGAACGGTCCGCGTCCTCGCTCTCGCCGTTCCGCTGTTCGCGCTCACCGCCGGGCTGCTCCGGTTGGTGACGCAGCTGGCCCTGCCGCTGCGTCCTCTCGTACGGGCCCTCCTCGAAGGGGCCACGGGAAACTTCTTCGCCGCGTACTACGCGGGCATCCTCGCCCCCGTCGTCGGGATCCTGGTCGCCGCGGCGGTGACCCTCCCGCTCGCGTTCACGGCCTTCGCGGTCCTCCACGAACATCTGCGGTCGCCCCGCGTCCCTCGCAGTAACTGGCCCTGTACAGCTCGTATATGTGCTATGTAGAGTACGAGTATGGGTAGCTTGCGCATGACCCTGCAGACCCAACTGGTCCTGCGGGCTTTGCTGGAGGACCCCGCCAAGGAACGCTACGGCCTGGAGCTGTGCGAGCTTGCGGGGCTGCCGTCGGGCACGATCTATCCGATCCTTGCCCGTCTGGAACAGGTCGGCTGGGCCGAGAGCACCTGGGAGGACCCCGCCGTACACGAGGAGGCCGGGCGCCCGCGCCGCCGCTTCTACCGGATCACCAAGGACGGCGCCGAACAGGCACGGCTGGCACTCGCCCGTGCCTACCGCGCCCGCAAGCAGCCCCTGCCGGGCTGGGCGGCCGTACATCCGGTCGGCGATGGGGGAGTGTCATGAGGACCCGGCACCGGTTAGTGCCTCGGCCCCGCATGCGCCACGGCGGCAGTCCGTCGCTCGACGGCGTGTTGGGCAGCGTCCGTGCGCACCACCCCGGCGCGGACGCCTCGCTCATCACGTACGCCCACGACGAAGCCGCCCGCTGGCACGAGGGGCAAACGCGCCGCAACGGCGACCCCTTCCTGACGCACTGCCTCGCCGTAGCCGCGATCGTCGCCGACATCGGCATGCCGCCGGACGTGGTCTGTGCGGCCCTGCTCCACGACATCGAGGACACGCTGTGCCCGCCGCGCCATGTGGCCGAGCAGTTCGGCCCGGACGTCGCGCAGTTGATAGCGGATGTACGCGTCGTTGAGCTTGGTGCGATCCGGCCCGGTGACCTCGACTTCGACACCGCAGGGCCGGTGACCCACCCGACGCACCAGGAAGCCGTACTGGCCATTCGCCTCGCCGACCGGCTTCACAACATGCGTACGATCGCGTTCGTCGCCCCGGCCAAGCAGCTCGGCAAGGCCCGCGAGACCATCCAGGTCTTCGCACCGCTGGCCAGTGCGGCGGGGCTGACCGGCGTGAGCCGGGAACTGCACGATCTTTCCGCGGCTGTGCTCCAGCCGACACCCGCCGCGTTCGCCGTCACCACACGCATGCTGTCCTTGCTCACGCTGGTGCTTCCGGGCGCGCAGCGGGCTCGATGGCGAGAGGAATGGCACGCGGAACTGGCCGCACTCCCCAATCGCCGCACCCGCATCCGTTTCACCGCCCGAGTGCTGCTCGGCACACCCCGGCTGTCCCTGACGCTGCGCCGTCCTGTCCGGCGGGAACGCCGACGGTGAGCTGGGTGGGCCGCGTCGGGGCGCTCTTGGGGTCCGCGGCGGCTTCCGTGCCCGCCGTGGTGGGTGGCGGCACGCCGGGCTGGGTGATCGCGGGGCTCACGGCGAGTGCTCTGGTGCTGGTCGTGGTGGTCTTGTTCGTCCCGAGTGAGACCCCTGCCCGGCGCCTGGGCCAGCTGATTCAGGCCTGGCGGAACCACCATGCCGGAGCCGCCGCGGCGCGTGACCCGGACCCGCCGTCCTGAGAGGCTTGGGCCCTGTCTTCGGCACGACCGGAGACCGTTCATGACGGCCGCCCGCCGAACTGCCAGTTGTGCACCTCGATGTCGGCGTAGCGGTCCGCTGTCAGGATCGTGCGCGCCGCGTCCGGTGCCTGTGCCCGGATCAGCGCCGCCGTGCCCAGCCAGGTGGCGCCGTCGTCGGACAGCAGAGGGCCGTAGGCGATCAGTGCGTCCCGGTCGGACGGCAGGTCGAGGTCGGCGGGCCTGCCTGTGGCGAGGCCGAGTACCAGATAGCGGTTGCCTCCGGTCCGGCCGCCGGGGTAGTCCCACATGGTGCGTCCCAGCGTGTTGCGCCAGCGTCGCAGCAGGACGTCCCGATAGGCGCCGGCCTGGTAGTTCGGCTCATCGAAGGCGAACGCGCGGGCGGCAGCGGGATCGGGGAGGTCCAGGATGTGCACGCTTCCGGTGAGTACGTCGTCGTCGGTGAAGGTCGGCCCCCGAGCGATCATCTCCTCTGCGTACCCGTCCATATAGGCCAGATGCTCTTCGTTCAACTCCTCGCGGAGAGCGAGGGATCCGGGCCGGTCACGGTGGTAGCAGAGGAACTCCATGCGGGCAGTTTCCCCTTCAGGGGTGATCATGGCGAGCGGATTGCCGGATCCACTGATCACGTAGGCACCGGCACGGACTCGCTCTGCCGGTCCTTCCGCAGGAGCCACAGCTCGGTCAGCACGGCCAAGGCGCACAGCGCCGCCGCCAGCAGCGGGAGCGCGCGTGGCGACACCTCGCCCAGGAGCAGTCCGCCGACCGCGCCGCCGAGTGCGGCGCCCACGTAGATGACGGAACTGTTCAGGGCCACGGCCAGGGAGCCCGCCGGACCGGCCAGGCGCAGCAACCGGTGCTGCTGCGGCGCGGCGTACATCCAGCCGACGACGCCCCACAGGACCATGATGACGAGCGCGCCCGGGAACGAGGTGTCGAGTTGCGGCATCGCCAGGAAGGACAGCGTCATCCCGGCCATCGAGATCAGGACGAGCCGGCGGCCCGCGGGCCGGTCCATAGAGGCGCCGGCGAGGGCGTTGCCCGCCAGTCCGCCGAGCCCGAAGGCGAACAGCAGCACGGCGAGCCGGGTGCCGTCCGCGTCGGTGGCCTCGGCGAACACCGAGGCGGCGTAGGTCAGCACGGTGTACTCCGCGATCACCGCGAAGACCGTGACGGTCAGCACCAGGCGTACCTGGGGGCCGCGCAGGGCGGCGAACCGCTCGCGCGGCCGGACCGCGGTGTGCTCCGAGGCGACGCCGCGCAGTCCGGCTGCCAGGGGTACGGCCACGGCGGCGGTGGCCACCGCGAGAGCCACGAGGGTGGGCCGCCAGCCGAAGGAGTCCGCCGCCCAGGTACCGGCGGGCACCCCCACCACCGAGCCCATGATCAGGCCGGTGGTGACCGTGGCGAGGGCCTTGCCCGAGCGGCCCTTCGGCGCGAGGTTCGCCGCGAGCGAGCACGCGTGCGGAGTGAACTGGCTGGCCCCGGCGGCGACGAGGAGCCGTCCGGCCATGGCGACCGGCAGCGATCCCGCGAGGGCGCACAGTGCGTTGCCGAGGGCGACGGCGGTCAGTGCCGTGGCGAGGGCGACCCGGGGCGGCCTGCGGCCGAGCGAGCCCGCGAGCAGCGGGCCGAGGACGGCGTACCCGATGGAGAAGACCGTCATGAGCTGTCCCGCCATCGATATGGAGACGTTTATCGAGTCCCCGATCTGGGGGAGCATGCCGGCGATGACGAACACGTCGGTGCCGATGAGGAACGTTCCGGCGGCCAGCAGCAGGAGTTTCATGTGTCCGTCCTGGTCGGTGAGTGCGCGAGTGAGCCGGTCTGTCGGATGACCGCGGTGCGTACCGCCTGCACGATCGGTGGCGGAAAGCCGTCGAGATAGAAGTGGCCGCCGTCGAAGTCCTGGGTGTGGAACGCCGAGATGGTGTGCTCGGACCAGGCCCCCACATCGCTCTCGGCGACCTCGTCGTCCCGGCCCTTCCACGCGGCGATGGGGCAGGACAGCAGCGACGGGCTGCTGCCGGGTCGGTAGGCGGCGGACGCCCTGAAGTCGCTGCGCAGGGCCGGCAGGATCATCGCCCGCAGCTCGGGGTGGGCCAGCACCGCCGGGTCGGTGCCGCCGAGCGTCAGGAGGGCCTCCAAGGCTGCCTCCTCGCCGTCGCCCGACAGCCGCGGAGCCTTGCGGTGGTACGGCGCCTGCATGCCCGAGACGATCAGCCCCGCGGGCGCGGCACCGTAGCGGTGCTCCAGGCGGGCGGCCGTCTCGAAGGCGATCAGGGCACCCATGCTGTGTCCGAACAGCACGGGCGCGGCTGGCGGCCGTGCTGCCGCGAGTAGCCCGGCGATCTCGTCGGCGAGCAGCGAGAGGTCCTCGAAGGCGGGCTCCGCGCAGCGGTCCTGGCGGCCCGGGTACTGCACGGCCAATACGTGGACGTCGGGGGCGAGCGCCGCGGAGAGCGGGAAGTAGTGGCCCGCGGTGCCGCCCGCGTGCGGGAAGCACACCAGGGTCCGGGCCTGCTCGCGGGCATCATGGAAGGCACGGAGCCAGGCGGCGCGTGCGCGGGCCCGGTCGGGGCCGGTCGGCGAGGTCATGCTGCGGCTCGTTCCGTGATCAGCGCGGCGACCGCGTCCACCGTGGGCTCGTACAGGAACTCCTGGACGGACACCTGGACATGAAAGCGGCGGTGCAGGCGGGTGACGACCAGCGCGGCGGAGAGCGAGGTGCCGCCCAGGTCCATGAAGTGTCGATCGGAGGGTATGTCGGCGATGCCGAGGACCGTCGACCAGATGGCGGCGACGGCCGACCGCACATCACCGCGGTCCGGGAGCACGGCCACGTTGTCAGCGGCGGCATCCGGGGCCGGAAGGCGGCGGCGGTCGATCTTCCCGTTCGGGGAGAGCGGGAGCCCGGATGAGAACATCACGTGCTGCGGAACCATGTAGGCGGGCAGCGACTCCGCACAATGGGAGCGCAGTTCATCCGCGTCCGGTGTGTGCGCAGGCGCGGCGACGGCATGGGCGACCAGCCACTGTTCCTCGCCGTGGGGCGGGGTCCAGGCCGTCACGGCGCACTCGCGCACGGCGGGGTGGCGCAGCAGCGTCGCCTCGACCTCGCCGGGCTCGACCCGGTAGCCCCTGATCTTGAGCTGATCGTCGGCCCGGCCCAGGTACTCCAGGACTCCGTCGGACCGCTCGCGCACCAGGTCACCGGTGCGGTACGCGCGTACGCTCCGGCCGTCGATCCATGTGCTGCGGAACCGCTCCTCGGTCTGCCGAGGGTCGTGTACGTATCCGTGGGCGAGCCCGACTCCGGCGAGCAACAGCTCACCGCCTTCCGCCGACGCCGACGGTGCCACATGGGCCGTCATGCCGGGCAGCGGCCGCCCGATGGGAGGAAGGTCCGGCCACGACTGCGGTGGCCCGGGGAGCGTGTGGGCGAGCGCGACATGTGTCTCCGCCGGACCGTAGTGGTTGTGGAGACGTGCCGCGGGCAGCCGGTGGAAGAGATCCCGGATCGCAGGTGTGATCCGCAGCGCCTCGCCGGCCACCGCCACCTCGCGCAACGCGCCGGGCAGGATGCCGAACTCGCCGGTCAGCTCCGCGAGCCGGCGCAGCGCCACGGGAGGCAGGAAGAGCCGCTGGATCTCCCGGTCCCGGCACATTTCCCACACGCGTTGCAGGTCGACGCGTTCCGCGTCGGACGGTGCGTACAGACAGCCACCGCTGCTCCAGGTGGTGAGCACCTCCTGGACGAACACGTCGAAGCCGAGCGGGGCGAACGCCAGCGTGCGCAGTGGCTCCCGCGACGTACTGGCCAGCGTCCATTCGATCAGGTTGTCCAGGGAGCGGTGTGGCATGGAGATCGCCTTGGGGCCCCCGGTGGACCCGGACGTGAAGACCAGATACGCGGGATCCTCGGCGCCCGGCTTCGGCGGAGCGGGCATCGGTTCGTTGCGCACGGTGCCCGACGACGTGGCGTACGAGGGGAGAGGGAGGGCGAGGGGCCCGTGCGGTACGTCCGGGGTGTGCAGCCCCGGCTCGACCAGCGCGAACCGGGCCCGACTGCGGTGCCACATGTGCTCGATGCGATCCGCCGGATACTGCGGATCGACCACGCAGAAGGCCCCGCCTGCCCGGAGTACCGCGAGAACGGCCACGCCGAGGGCCACTCCCCGAGAAGCCTGGATGAGTACGACGTCCCCGGGGCGCACCCCCTGGCGCAGCAGATGAGCGGCCAACTCGGCCGATTTGGAGTCGAGTCCGGAGTAGTCGAGCCCCCCGTCCGGGGCGACCAGGGCTGCCGCTCGGGGGCGGCGCCTCGCCTGGGCGGCGATCGAGTCCACTACACGGCCGGACAACGCTCGGTCCTCTCCTCCGTGAGCGGCGCGCTCGGGAGCCCGAGCGCATCGAGGACGGCCGCGCGCGTCTCCTCGGACCTCAGCAACTCGAACCGGTCGCAGCTCAGGCGCAGTTCACGCTGCCGTTCGGCGGTGCAGGAGAAGGCCGACGGATCGGCCTCTGCGGAGAACAGGCGCAGCACCTCGCCCTCCCAGGGCGTGGTGCGCGCGTGGTGGGCCGCCACCAGGTGGCTGAGCCAGTCCGTGTACGCGCTCACCATGTGTGTGGCGCTCGCCGCGACCTCCGCCTCGTCGGCACCGGCCGCGCGCAGTGCCGTGTGTGCCTCGCGGTCCAGTGCGCCGGTGAGATCGTCGACGAGGCGCTCCGGGGCCTCGGCCAGTGTCACGGCCTTCACGCGTTCGCTCAGCTCCCGCTCACCGAGCTGGATGCCGAGGCCGCCGAGCCGCGCTCGGTGGTCCGCGGCGATCGTGTCCAGGGGCGTCTCCTCGGCGTCGAACAGGACGACCAGCGGAGGCTCCCCGCCGAGCGCGGCGGCGACCTCGAAGGCGAGCGGCGCCGAGGCACAGTACGCCGCGACCGCCGCTATCGGGCCCGTCGCGGGCGGGACGTTCGCCAACAGGCGGGCCGCGTAGCCCGCGCCGCTCACCACCCGGGGCAGTGGGGATCGCAGCAGGCCGTGCATCTGGACCCCGTGCCGGTCAAGGCCGAGATCGTCGATCCGGGCCTCCTTCCGGTATCCGGGATAGTCGAGTGCGAGAACCACGGGGCCTTCGGTGCGGTGCATGTACGAGGTCCTTTCCCTGCTCACTGCGGGGCCTCGCCGGTGAGGGAGGACAGCGTGCGCAGCTGTGCGGTCATCAAGTCGTGGACACCGTCGACGAGTTCATTCATGGACGCGAGCTGTTGTCTGCCGGTGACGGTGATGGTGTGAGCCGCGGTGTCGAGTGGCCGAGCGGCGGGGGCCGACGGCGTCCGGTCACGGGTGAGCCAGGGCAACTCCGGCGCCGGGTAGGCGTCGCGGCGGAAGGGATAACCGGGCAGTCCGACCCGGCCGCCGCCACCCCCGCCCTGGCCCGCGCCCACGGCGCCCCAGTCGAGGCTCAGGCCGCGCCGGTACAGTGCGGCCAGCGCCTCGAACAGCGCACCGACCCCCGTCGCGTCCCGGGCCTGGCTCGCCGTCCAGTGGCTGCCGGGCAGCGCGACGCGGGCCATCGAGGTGAGCACGTCGGCGGGCCCGACCTCCAGGAAGTCGACGTGGCCCAGCGCGTGCGCGGCCTCCAGCGTCCGCTGGAACAGCACGGGCTCGCGCGCCTGCCGTACCAGGTGTTCCGCGTCCACGACGGACCCGGCCGGGAGCATCTCGCCCCGCGCACTGTCGCCGCACGGCATCCGCAGGGGTGTGAACGTGAGCGACTCGGCGGCCTTGCGCAGCGCGGGAAGCACCGGGTCGAGCAGCGAGGAATGGAAGGCCGTGTCGACGTCGAGCGGCCGGCAGGCGATGTCCCGCGCCGTCAGCGCCCGCTGGGCCGCCTCGATGGCTCCGGGAACACCGGACAGCACCAGTGAGCGCGGCCCGTTGACCGCCGCGACCTCCACCGGGAGCCCGGCACACACGCCGCGTACGGTGTCGGCGTCGCCGTTCAGGGCCAGCATGCGGCCGGGGGCGGCGGCGTTCATGAGCTTGCCCCGCGCGACGGTGAACCGCAGCCCGTCGGCGAGCGAGAAGGCCCCGGCGGCGCAGAGCGCGGCGATCTCACCGAGGCTGTGCCCGAGCACGCACTCCGGCTCGACCCCGAACTGCCCCCACAGCCGCACGAGTCCCATCTGCAGCGCGAACTGGGCCGCCTGCGTGACCGGTCCCGCGCCGCCCGGGGGAGGTGTCAGGAGTACGTCGAGCAGACTGCCGGACTCCTCGTGCCGGTACGTCTCCTCGCACTCGTCCAGGACGTCGCGTACGACGTCGAAGTGCCGGTACAGCTCCAGGGCCATGCCCGCGACGGCATGACCTTGCCCGGAGAAGGCGAAGGTGAGAGGCCCGGCGGGGGAGTGGAGATGCTCGTCGGACAGTGCCAGGAACCGGTCGAGGCCGTCGGCCAGCTCGGTGGCGGTCCGGCCGTGCACCACCGCGCGGTGGGCGTGGTGCGTGCGGCCGAGGGCCAGCGTGGTGTGGACGTCGGCGGCACTGAGCCCGGGGCGGGCCCGCAGCTCGTCCCGCAGCCGCGCGGCGACCTCGCGCAGGGCCTCCGGCGAGCGCGCGCTCAGAGGAACCGGGAGCGGGTGGACGGGCTGCGGGCGGGCCGAGGCGGCCGGCGGCTCCTCAAGGAGCACATGGGCGTTCGTGCCGCCGAAGCCCAGCGCGCTGACCCCGCCGCGGCGCGGCACACCCTGCGGCGTGCGCCACTCCGCGGCCGCCGTGGCCAGCCGGAAGGGGCTGGTCTCCCAGGGCAGCCGGGGACTGGGCCGGGTCACGTTCGCGGTGGGCACGATAGTGCCGTGCCGCAGCATCAGGACGGTCTTGACGAGCCCCGCCATCCCGGCACACGTGTCCAGGTGGCCGATGCCGGGCTTGACGGAGCCCAGCGAACAGAACCCGGTCCTGCCCTGCCGCGAGCGGTACGCACGGGACAACGCCTCGAACTCCACCGGATCGCCGAGCTCCGTGCCGGTGCCATGGGCCTCGACATGGCCGACGGAGTCCGCCTCGATGCCCGCGCGGGCCAGCGCGAGCCGGACGACCTCCGTGTGGCCCCGCACGGCGGGCGCGGTGAAGCCCGCCTTGGCGGCGCCGTCGTTGTTCACCGCGGAACCGAGGAGCACCGCGTGGATATCGTCGCCGTCCGCCAGGGCCGAGTCCAGCCGCTTGAGCAGCACGGCGGCCACGCCGTTGCCGCCGACCGTGCCGTCCGAAGCGGCGTCGAAGGCACGGCACACCCCGGTCGGCGACAGGATGAACTCCGGGTCGTGCGCGTACTCCACGTCCTGGGGCAGATGCACGGCCGCGGCCCCGGCCAGGGCGAGGTCGTTCTCGCCCGACAGCAGTGACTGGGCGGCCAGATGCACCGCGACGAGCCCGGTCGAGCAGGCGCTCTGGACGGCGACGGCGGCCCCCGTCAGACCGAGGCGGTAGGCGACCCGGGTGGCGAGGAAGTCCTGCTGGCCGCCGATCAGCCCCTGCATCTGCGCCGCGATGTTCGCCGCGGGCCCGGCGCCGCCCATGCCGTGCCGTGCGTGATACGGCAGCCCGGGGCCGTACAGGTTCATCCCGCCGCCCGCGTACACCCCGATACGGCGGCCATGGGCCTGGCCCGCGTACCCGCCGTCCTCCAGCGCGTGGACGCAGCACTGCAGGAACAACCGGTGCGCCGGATCGGTGAGCTCCGCCTCCTGCGGCGGCATCCCGAAGTAGTCCGCGTCGAAGCACTCGGCGTCCTCGATGACGCCCGCGGCCCGTACCCGCCCGTCGGCCTGTCCGGTGGCCAGGGTGCGGATGCTGCTGTGGCCGGCGCGCAGATTCCTCCAGAACGTGGCCAGGTCCGGCGCGCCCGGCAGGCGCGCCGCCATGCCGATGACGGCGATCCGCCCGTCGGTGGCCACCGGTGCGGGCCCCACCTCCTGGGGCCCGTCGTCCGCTCCTGGCGCGAGGTGCGCGGCGAGCGCGGCGATGCTGCCGTGTTCGAACAGCGTGGTGTCGTCGAGGGAGAGACCGAGCATGGCTTCCAGGCGGGCCTTGACCCGCATCAGTGCCAAGGAGGTGAGCCCCAGGTCGAGGAAGGAAGCCTGCGGATCGGCCGTGCCGCCGAGCACGTCCTCGACCAGTGCGCCGATGCGGCGGCGCAGTTCCCGCTCGTCGAGCCCATCGAGTGAGCCCATGTCAGCGCTCCTCGCCGTGTGCCGTGGTCAGCCACTGCGCGACCCCGCGGATCGTGGGCGCGGCGAAGAAGTCGGCCACGGGTATGCGCTGCCCGAGCTCCATGAAGACGCGCTCCAGGACGCGCACCGCCGAGAGGGAGTTGCCGCCCGCGTCGAAGAAGGAGCGGTCGGGCGCGATCGGGTCGACGCCCAGCTCGACCGACCAGAGCTTGTGCACCGTCTGCTCCAGCTCGGTGAGTTCACCGTCCGCCGCCGCTTCTGCTGCGGCGGTCGGGCCGGTCCGCAGGGCGAGCAGCTCGTCGCGGGCGAGCTTGCCGGTCGTGCCGTGGGGAATCCGGTCGAGGCGTATCCAGGACTGCGGGATCAGATAGTGCGGCAGGACCTCGGCGAGCTGGGTCCGCAGCGGAGCACTCCAGTCGCTCCCGGGCGCGTACGTCGGCGAGAGCACCACGAAGGCGGCGAGTTCCGTGTCGCCGGATGCGTCGGGGCGGGCCAGGACGACGGCCTCGCGCACCCCTTCGAGGCGGCCGAGCGCCCACTGGGCCTCCTCGGGCTCCACCCGATGGCCACGGATCTTCACCTGGTCGTCGGTGCGGCCGATGTACTCCAGCACGCCGTCGGCCCGCCACCGCACCACATCGCCCGTGCGGTAGCGCCGTTCGTCCGCGTCCGGCGTGCCGAGGAAGTTGCGCGCGGTGGCTTCGGGATTGCCGTGATAGCCGTGGGAGACGGCGATGCCGCCGATGACGAGCTCGCCGGGGACACCGATCGGCACCGGCCGGCCGGCCTCGTCGCACACGGTCAGCGTGACGTTGTCGATGGGCCGTCCGATCGGGACCACGGTCTCGGTCGCCGGGTCCACCCGGTGCGAGGTGACCATGATGGACGCCTCGGTGGGCCCGTACTGGTTGTGCAGCGCCAGGTCAGGGCGCTGTGCGGCCAGGTCGCGCAGCTCGGGGGTGAGCGTCAGCTTCTCCCCGCCGATCAGCAGCTGGCGCAGAGACGGCACCGATTTGAGCTCCTGTACCAGGTACTTGAGAGGGGTGAACGGCACGCTCAGGCGCTCCACCTCGAAGCGGCGCAGCTGGGCCGCGACCGCCGCCGGGTCGTAGCGGGTCTCTTCGTCGAGGGTGATCAGGGCCTGCCCCGAGGCCAGGGTGGTGAAGATCTCCTGGACGCTCACGTCGAAGCCCGCCGACGCCCACTGCACGGTCCGCAGCGCGCCGAGCGTCCGCAGCTGCCAGCGGATCAGGTTCACCGGGCCACGGTGCGGGACGGCGACGGGCTTGGGGCGGCCGCCCGACCCCGAGGTGTAGATGAAGTACGCGGTGTCCTCGGCGTCCACGGTCCGGTCGAGGGGCGCGTCCTCGCCGTTCGACTCGACATCGTCGAGCCACTGCACCGGGCACGGCAGGGCGTCGGCCCGGGCGCTGTCGAGCGTCCGGTCGGCGATGACCACGACGGCTCCGCTGTCCGTCAGCATGAAGGCGCGGCGCTCGGCGGGCAGCGCACGGTCGACCGGCACGTATGCGGCACCGCACTTGAGCACGGCGAGTACCGCCGTCACCAGACCGGGGCCGCGCGGCACGCCGACCGCGGCGACCTTGCCCTGGGCGAGGCCCCGTTCGGCCAGCCGCCGTGCGAGACGGTTCGCCGCGGCGTCCAGCTGCGCATAGGTGAGCGGTTCGCCCACGCCGGCCACCGCGAGGGCCTCCGGTGTCAGAGCGGCCTGTTGCTCGAAGAGACCGTGCAGCGTGGCGGGTTCGGACGTCGTGCGCTCGCCCTGGAAGCCGGCCAAGTCCCGCTCGTCCCGCGCGGTCGGCGTCAGGAGCTCGGACAGGGCGGCGCCCGGAGCGTCCACCGCGCCGCGCAGCAGGTGCTCGGTGTACTCCACCATCCGCCGTACCGTCGACTCGTCGAAGAGGGCGGCATCGTATTCGACGGTGCAGCGGATGCCCGCCGCATGGTCGGTGAAGTAGAAGGCCAGGCCGAACGGGGTCTCGGTGCGCGGCACTTGGCGGAACTCGGCGCTCAGACCGGCAGCCTCGAAGACGGGGCCGAGCTCCTCCTCGTACTCGATCGCGACCTGGAACAGCGGGTTCGCGCCGCTGCCTCGATCCGGGTTGACGGCCTCCACGATCCGGTCGAACGGTACGCCCCGGTGGTCCATGGCCGCCGCGGCGCGGTCCTTGACGCGGTGCAGCAGGTCCCGGAAGCCGATGCCCCCGGACAGGTCGAGCCGCAGCGCGACGGTCTCGACGAACATGCCTACGACGTCGAGGGCGTCCTCCGGCCGGTTGGCGACCGCCGTACCGATGACGATGTCCTCCTGCGCGGCGAACCGTCCCAGGGTGGCGCCGACCGCACCGAGCAGCGCCATGAACGCGGTACAGCCCTCGGTCCGGGCGAGACCACGCACGCCGCCGCGCAGCCCGGCGTCCATTTCGTGCACCAGCGTGGCTCCGCGCACCTCGTGCCCCGGCGAGCGCGGCCGGTCCGTGGGCAGGTTCAGCGGGGACGCGTCCGCCAACTCCCGTGTCCAGTAGGCCAGCCCGTCCGCTGTAGCGGGTTCCGGGGCACCGCTGGGCCACAGGGGCAGTTCGGGGAGGTCGGTGGGTATGCGCGGCCAGGCGCGGTAGTACGCGGCCAGGTCCCGGCACAGGATGCGGGTCGACAAGGCGTCGAGAACCGTGTGGTGGGCCACGAGGTAGAGCAGATGGCGCCCGTCGTCGAGCCGGCCGATCCGGGCGCGCACCAGCGGGCCGACGGCGAGGTCGAAGTCCGCCTCGTCCTCGATGTCCCGCAGCCGCAGCAGCGCGGCCGTGTCGTTCAGGCCGGGCAGGTCGCTCACCGGGCAGTGCAGGGCCACGGTGTCGAGCACGACCTGTTCGAGGTCGCCGTCCCGCTCACGGAAGACGGTGCGCAGCTGGGGGTGGCGCGCCACGACCTGCCGCAGGGCGACCCGCAGCGCGTCGGTGTCGAGCGGGCCCTCGATGAGGAGGGCCTTGGGCTCGTAATACGTGTGACGTCCCGGATGCATCCGGTCGAGCAGCCACAGCTGGCGCTGCAGCGGGGTGGCAGGGGCGGTACGGGGAGCCGGAGCGGGTTGGGGAACCGGGGCGGTACGGGCAACGGGAGCGGCATGAGAAACGGGGGCGGTACGGAGGACCGAGGGCTGGCCGGCTTCGGCCTTGGTACAGGGTTCGGCGTACGCGGTGCGCAGCCGGTCGAGCTCGGGCAGCCCGCCGAGCATGCGGTCCGGCGCGACCCCGAAGTCGATGAAGCAGCCGATCTCGTCCACACCCGCGGCCGTCAACGAGTCGAGGACCGGGCGCACTTCGGCGGAGCTGCCGATCAGGGCACGGGTCTCGCAGTAACGCTCGTACGCCAGGTCGAGCACGTAGTCGAGGTCGTCCGGGTGGGTGGTCCGCAGGTCGACGTCGATGCCGAGGCTGTTGGCCGCGTTGTCGAACAGGTCGATCGAGGAGCGCAGATAGTCGCAGAACGGCTTGCGCGCCTCCTCCCGGGCGCGTTCCCCGTCGGGGTCGAGATACGTGTGGACCAGGACCACGACCCTTCCGGCCGCGGGGTCGAGACCGTGGGCGGCACGCGCGGCTCGATAACGGGCGACGTTCGCCGCGAGGTCCTCCACGCTCTGGGCCATGAGGTTGGTGACGATGCCGAGTCCGGCGCGCGCGGCCCGCTCATAGCTCTCGGGGTTGGACAGCACCGCGGCGAAGAGCGGGACGTCGTCGCCCTGCACGGGCCGGGGATGCAGGCTCACCTCCACCTGACCGCCGTCGCCCGAGGCCAGGGACACCGGACGCCCGGCCCACAGCTGGCGGAAGGTGTGGAGGTGTTCGTACATGACGTCCCGCTGCCGGCCGTAGTTCTCCGGCGCCAGGACGAAGTCGGTGGAGTGCCAGCCGCTGGCGAAGCCGAGCCCGACCCGTCCGCCGGAGAGGTTGTCGACGACCGCCCACTCCTCGGCGACCCGCATCGGGTTGTGCAGCGGCAGCACGACGGAGCCCGCGTGCAGTCGTATGCGGGAGGTGCGGGTGGCCAGGGAGGCCGCCAGGACGGAAGGGTTGGGAAAGAGTGCCCCGAACGAATGGAAGTGACGTTCCGGCAGCCACAGGGCGTGGAAACCGTGCTCGTCGGCGTACTCGGCGGCCTGCAGGAGGTGCTGGTAGGCGACGGAGCTGTCGGGTGCGGGGTAGTCGCCGAAGAAGTAGAGGCTGAAGTCG
>NZ_LIRJ01000079.1 GCF_001419745.1 Streptomyces silaceus
GCCCTGGCCCGGCTCGGCCTGAAGGTCGCCCACCCGGACGCCGCCCACCCCCTCCTGGAGAAGCTCGGCGCGCTGCCCGCGACGCCCCGCGCCGTCCTGACGACCCCGCAGGTGCGGGCCGCCGTGGCCGCCTCCCTCGACGACGACTCCTGGGACGAGGACGCCCTGGACGCCGACGAGCTGGCCGAGGTCGTGCTCGCGCTCGTGCGGGACGCGAACCTCGCGCCGGGCGAGGAGCCGTGGCTCGGCGCCCTCGCGCTGCCCGACGAGGACGGCGAACTCGCCCCGGCCGGCGAGCTGGTGCTCCCCGGCAGCGACTTCGCCGAGGTCATGCGGCCCGACGAACTCGCCCTGGTCGACCAGGAGGTGGCCGACCGCTGGGGCGAGCAGCCGCTGGCGGCCTGCGGCGTGCTGGCCACGTTCGCCCTGGTCCGCGCCACGGACGTCGTCCTGGACCCCGATGAACTGGAGCCGCGCGAGGGCGACTTCCCCGAGCCGGACGACGCGGGGCTGCTGGATGCCGTGGACGTGTGGTGCGAGGACGTCCTCGACCGGCTGCCGGACAGCCCGGTGCCGCCGGTGGCCACCGAGATCGTCGCCGTACGGGATCTCGACCTGGTCGACGACGCGTGCTGGCCGCGCGCCCTCGCGATGCTCGCGCGCCCGCCGCTGCGGGACGCGCTGACCCAGCCGCTGCGGGTGCTGCTGCCCGACGGCACGACGGAGAGCGTCCGCCCCTACACGGCGTGGTGGCTGCGCGGCCATCCCGTCCTGGACGGGCGCCGTCCGGCGGGGCTGCGCGCCCGGGGCGGCGATCCGCTCCTGGAGGGTCTGTACGACGCGGCGGACGCGTCCGGTTTCGGCGACGAGCAGGTGCTGCGGGCCCTCGGCGTGCGCACCTCCGTCGGCGCGCTCCTGGAGGAGCCGGGCGGCGCGGCCGAGCTGCTCGACCGGCTCGCGGACCCGGAGCGGACCGTTTCCGCCGCGCAGTTGCACGCCCTGTACGGCGCCCTGGCGGATCTCGACCCGCGGCAGGTGACGCTGCCGGACGAGCTGCGCGCGGTGGTCGACGGCGAGGTCGTGGTGGTCGACGCGGCGGACGCGGTGGTCGCGGACGCCCCCGATCTGCTGCCGCTGGCCGACGGCGTGGCGCTGCTGCCGGTGGAGCCCCGCAGGGCGGGCGATCTGGCGGAGCTGTTCCAGGTGCGGCGACTGAGCGAGACGGCGGCCGTGGAGCCGGTGGGGGACGGCGTCGAGCACGCGGTGCCCGAGGCGGTGCGGATCCTGCTGGGCGCGGGGACTCCGGCGACGTACGTCGAGTACGAGGAGCTGAGCGCGGGCGGCGTGGAGCTCGACTGGCGGCGCACGCCGGACGGCACGGTGCACGCGGCGACCGTGGAGGGCGTGGCGGCGGGGCTCGCGTGGGCGGCGGGGCAGTGGCCGCGCCGCTTCGAGGTGGCGGCGCTGCTCGAGGATCCCTCGCGGACGGAGGAGCTGGCGCGGGACCGCTGGTTCGACTGACGGGCGCTGTGGTTCCGCCCCGAACCGGGGTGGAACCTGACATTCCATTACTCGGTCACAAATTCTTCACCACCTGTACAACCAGTCACCCCTGTCACAGGTCTGATCTTGCGAGTCAACAGACTCCTAGATCACTGGGACCCCGCGTGACGGCGTCAACGCACCGCGGGGACCCCTTCTCCACCAGGAGAAACACATGCGCATCCGTGCCACCGTGGCCGCACTGACCGGCACCCTGGCCCTTTCCGCACTCGCCGTCCCGGCCGCCCAGGCCGCCGACGGTCCGTCGTCCGCCCCCCGTCTCGCGGCCAAGGCCGCGCAGAAGGGCGCGAACGCCGGCTCCACCAAGATCACCAAGGTGTCCGTCAACGGCGGCAAGGACGTCGTCATCGGCACCTCGAACAAGGTGAAGTTCAAGATCGCCGTCACCGCCACCGACCCGGCGGGCATCGCGGGCGGCAGCGCGTTCCTGTACCACGGCAGCGACATCGACCACGCCGACGGCATCCTGATCCCGGACAACCTGAACGGCAAGTGCACGGTCGTCAACGCCACGACCTCGACCTGCACCCTCGAGGTCGTCGCCGACCCGAAGGCGGACCTCTACACCAACAGCCTGGCCGGTTCGGGCTGGAAGCTGTACGCCGCCGCCGACGGCAACGAGGGCGGCTCGGCCGAGGGCGAGCAGTTCAAGTCCGACGCCCGCTTCCAGCGGTACGCCAAGCTCACCACCAACGCCTCCCCCGAGCCCGTCAAGAAGGGCAAGACCCTCACCGTCACCGGCGCCCTGACCCGCGCCAACTGGGAGACGTCGAAGTACGCGGGCTACACCGCCCAGTCCGTGCAGCTGCAGTACAAGAAGAAGGGCGCCAGCAGCTACACGACGCTCAAGACGGTCAAGTCCGACTCCAAGGGCAACCTGAAGACCACCGTGAAGGCCTCCGCGGACGGTTACTTCCGCTACGTCTTCGCCGGTACGTCGACGACCCCGTCCGTCACCTCGACGAGCGACTTCGTCGACGTCCAGTAGTCGGCGGTCCGCCAGGACCCCCGTGGTCGCCGGACCCCGCCGCTAGGCGGGGAAGCGGCGGTCGACCCAGCGGTAGACGAACTCGATGGCCAGTGAGGCCACCGCCGCGATCGCGACCGCCGCCCACGGCATCGTCGTGCCCACCAGCTTCAGCTGGAAGAAGTCCTGGAGCCAGGGCACGGTCAGCACGAGCAGGAAGCCGAGACCCATCGCGCCGATCAGGCAGAGCCGCCACCACGTGTAGGGGCGGGCGATGATGGCGAGCACCCACATGGCGATCAGGAACAGCGCCAGGGTCGCCGCGCTGGTCTCGGCTTCCCGCGCGCCCGCGCCCGTGTAGTGGTGCCGGGCCAGGAGGTACGTCACGAAGGTGGCGACGCCCGCGATGACGCCGCCGGGGATCGCGTACCGCATGACCCTGCGGACGAAGTGCGGCTTCGCGCGCTCCTTGTTGGGGGCGAGCGCGAGGAAGAAGGCGGGGATGCCGATCGTCAGGGTGGAGAGCAGCGTCAGGTGGCGCGGCAGGAAGAGGTACTCGACCTGTGAGCAGACCACGAGCAGCGCGATGATCACCGAGTAGACGGTCTTCACCAGGAACAGCGTGGCGACGCGCGTGATGTTGCCGATGACGCGGCGGCCCTCGGCGACCACGGACGGCAGCGTCGCGAAGCTGTTGTTGAGGAGCACGATCTGGGCGACGGCCCGTGTGGCCTCCGAGCCCGAGCCCATCGAGACGCCGATGTCGGCGTCCTTGAGGGCCAGCACGTCGTTCACGCCGTCGCCGGTCATCGCGACCGTGTGGCCGTGCGACTGGAGGGCGCCGACCATGTCGCGCTTCTGCTGCGGGGTGACCCGGCCGAAGACGGTGTTCTCGTCGAGGGCCTTGGCCATCTCCTCCTGGTCGGCGGGCAGCCGGCGCGCGTCGACGGTGTTCTCCGCGCCGGGCAGGCCGAGCTTGCCCGCGACCGCGCCCACCGAGACGGCGTTGTCACCGGAGATGACCTTCGCGGCGACGTCCTGCTCCTCGAAATAGCGCAGGGTGTCGGCGGCGTCGGGGCGCAGCCGCTGCTCCAGGACGACCAGGGCGGTGGCGCGCGCGCCCTCCGCGACGTCCGGGTCGTCGAGGTCGCCGGAGACGCGGGCGAGCAGCAGGACGCGCAGGCCCTGGTGGTTGAGGTCCTCGATCTCGGCGAGCGCGGGGTCGCCGTCGGGCAGCAGCACGTCGGGCGCGCCGAGCAGCCAGGCCGAGGTGGTGCCGTCGCCCTCGCTGAAGGAGGCGCCGCTGTACTTGCGGGCGGAGGAGAACGGCAGCGACTCGGTGCAGCGCCAGTCCTCGCTGTCGGGGTAGGCGTCGATGATCGCCTGGAGCGAGGCGTTGGGCCGCGGGTCGGACTCGCCGAGCGCGCCGAGGACCGTGCGGACGTAGCTCTCGTCGCTGCCGTTCAGGGGGCGCAGCTCGGTGACGTCCATGCCGCCCTCGGTGAGGGTGCCGGTCTTGTCGAGGCAGACGGTGTCGACGCGGGCCAGGCCCTCGATCGCGGGGAGCTCCTGGACCAGGCACTGCTTGCGGCCGAGCCGGATCACGCCGATCGCGAAGGCCACGGAGGTCAGCAGGACCAGGCCCTCGGGGATCATCGGGACGATGCCGCCGACGGTGTAGGCGATGGACTCCTTGAAGTTGTCGTCCTTGACGACGAGCTGGGAGATCACCAGGCCGATGGAGGTCGGCACCATCAGCCACGTCACGTACTTGAGGATCGTGGAGATGCCGGAGCGCAGCTCGGAGTGGACGAGCGTGAAGCGGCTCGCCTCCTCGGCGAGCTGCGCGGCGTAGGCCTCGCGGCCGACCTTGGTGGCGGTGAACGCGCCGCCGCCCGCGACCACGAACGAGCCCGACATCATCTTGTCGCCGGGCTTCTTGATGACCGGGTCGGCCTCACCGGTCAGCAGCGACTCGTCGACCTCCAGGCTGTCGGTCTCGACGGCCTGGCCGTCGACCACGATCTTGTCGCCGGGGCCGAGCTCGATGACGTCGCCGAGGACGATCTCGGAGGTGGAGACCTCGGTGGCCCGGCCGTCGCGCCGCACGGTCGGCTTGGCCTCGCCGATGACGGCGAGCCCGTCCAGGGTCTTCTTGGCGCGCCACTCCTGGATGATGCCGATGCCGGTGTTGGCGACGATCACGAAGCCGAAGAGGCTGTCCTGGATCGGCGCGACGAACAGCATGATCACCCAGAGGACGCCGATGATCGCGTTGAAGCGGGTGAAGACGTTGGCCCGGACGATCTCGCTCAGGGAGCGGGAGCTGCGCACGGGGACGTCGTTGACCTCGCCGCGGGCGACCCGCTCGGCCACCTCGGCGGTGGTGAGGCCCGTGACCCGCCCGGCGGGGGGCGGCACGGGGTGGACCGGGTCGAGTTCGGCGCCCGCGTCGATATGCGTCATGCATTCGACGGTAAGGGCGCTCCTGCGGCTTCACCCCTTGAATGCCCCAAAGATCCGACCACGGTAGGACCCGTCCCCACCCGTGGTTGTACGGATCACGTGGTGCGAGTGACCTTCGGCCTCTTGATCACGGGGCCGGAGCGGCCTTCGACCTCTTGATCGCGGCGTCACGCCTGCGGACGTACCAGATGCCGATGAGGCCGAGGCCGCCGCCGGCCAGGCAGGTCCACACCCACCAGGTCGCGTCGCGGTCGTCGAACCAGCCGTAGAAGGGGAGCTGGGCCAGGAAGAGGACGAACCAGAGGATCGTGCCGCCCGTGATGGTGGCGACAACGGGCCCCTCCAGGGGCTCCGGCGCCTCGTGCTTAGGGGTCCACTTCGCCATGCGTACAGCTTACGAGGCCCTCCCCGCGCCCCTTACACCCCTTGCGCCTCAAGGGTCTACGCGCGGAGATAGCGATTTTCGCCTCATGTATTCATACTGAAACGGCTCGTTAATGGCCGGTTGCTTTCGTACGAAGTTCCAAATCGACCGGAAGTAAATGCTTAACGATCTACCCCTTCTCTGAGTCCATGAGGTCCCGCATGTCTTCCTCGGCCAGTGCTCCGGTCGACGCCACCCCGCAGCCCCCGCAGCCGCCGAGGGGTGGCCTCGACGGGTACTTCAAGATCACTGAGCGGGGCTCGACCCTGGCCAGGGAAGTCCGCGGCGGATTCGCCACCTTCTTCGCGATGGCCTACATCATCGTGCTGAACCCGATCATCCTCGGCAGCGCGAAGGACATGTACGGGCACCAGCTCGACAACAAGCAGCTGGTCACCGCGACCGTGCTGACGGCGGCCTTCACCACGCTCCTCATGGGCGTCATCGGCAACGTCCCGATCGCGCTCGCCGCCGGCCTCGGCGTGAACACCGTCGTCGCCCTCCAGCTCGCGCCCCGCATGTCGTGGCCCGACGCGATGGGCATGGTCGTCCTCGCGGGCTTCGTGGTGATGCTGCTGGTCGCCACCGGACTGCGTGAACGCGTGATGAGCGCCGTGCCGCTCGGCCTGCGCAAGGGCATCGCGATCGGCATCGGCCTGTTCATCATGCTGATCGGCCTCGTCGACTCCGGCTTCGTCTCGCGCATCCCGGACGCCGCGCACACCACCGTCCCCCTCCAGCTCGGCGGCGACGGCCACCTCAACGGCTGGCCCGTCCTCGTCTTCGTGCTCGGCGTGCTGCTGACCCTGGCCCTCCTGGTGCGCAAGGTGCCCGGCGCCATCCTCATCAGCATCGTCGTCATGACGATCGTCGCGATGATCATCAACTCGGTCGCCACGGTCCCGTCCTGGGGCCTGACCACCCCGAAGTGGCCCGGCAACCCCGTCTCCACCCCGGACTTCGGGCTCGTCGGCGAGATCAGCCTCTTCGGCGGCTTCGAGAAGGTCGGCGTCCTGACCGGCGTCCTCTTCGTCTTCACCGTGCTGCTCTCGTGCTTCTTCGACGCGATGGGCACGATCATGGGCATCGGCGACGAGGCCAAGCTGACCGACGCCAACGGCAACATGCCGGGCATCAACAAGGTGCTCTTCGTCGACGGCATCGCGGTCGCCGCCGGCGGTGCCTCGTCCGCCTCGGCCACCACCTGCTTCGTGGAGTCCACGGCGGGCGTCGGCGAGGGGGCCCGCACGGGCTTCGCGAACGTCGTCACGGGCGGGCTCTTCGCCGTGGCGCTGTTCCTCACGCCGCTCGCCACGATGGTCCCGTCCCAGGCGGCCACGCCCGCGCTGCTCGCGGTCGGCTTCCTGATCCTGTCCGGTTCCATCCGGGCGATCGACTGGAGCGACTACACGATCGCGATCCCCGCGTTCGTGACGATGCTGATGATGCCGTTCACGTACTCGATCACGAACGGCATCGGCATGGGCTTCATCACCTTCACCGTGCTGCGCCTGGCCGCGGGCCGGGGGCGCGAGGTGCCGGTCGCGATGTACGCGGTGTCGGCGGTGTTCGCCTTCTACTACCTGATGCCGGCGCTCAACCTGACGTAAGCGCCCGAAGGGGCCTCACGCGGCCCCGTAGAACTTCTCCGTCTCCTCGACCGACGTCGCGAAGCGTTCGTCGAAGTCGTCTCGAATGAGCGTCCGGACCACGTAGTCCTGGACGCTCATTCCCCTTTTGGCGGCGTGCTGCCGGAGGCGGTCCAGCAACTCACCGTCTATCCGCAGGCTGAGCACTGTCGATCCCATGCGTGACAGGGTCCACGGGCCCCGCGGGCGGATGCGTCGCTTTCCGAAGTCACCTCACTCATATGGGTGACGAAAAGGTTCGACTCCCCGACTGCGGGAATTCAAGTGGTCTTTAGCTAGGGTAATGAGTTACGCTAACGAACATGCCGGACCTCTCCCATGGTGACGACGCCGTCGCCGTGAACGCCCTGCGCTCCGCCGTGATGCGCCTGTCCCGTCGACTCAAGCACCAGCGTGTCGACGAGTCGCTGAGCCCCACCGAGATGTCGGTGCTCGGCACCCTCGCCCGCTGCGGCAGCGCCACTCCGGGCGAGCTCGCCCGCAAGGAGCACGTGCAGCCGCCGTCGATGACCCGCATCGTCGCCCTGCTGGAGGCCAAGGGGCTGGTCCGGCTGGAGCCGCACCCCGAGGACCGCCGCCAGAAGGTGGTGACCCAGACCGAATCCGCCGAGACCATGCTCGAGGAGAGCCGCCGCAAGCGGAACGCCTGGCTGGCCGGCCTGGTCGAGCACCTCGACGAGGACGAGTGGGCACGTCTGCGTGCCGCCGCCCCCGTACTGGAGAAGCTCGCACACCTCTAGGCCCGCGGCGCCCCGCGGGCCCTCCCGCGGGCACCCGCGGGAGACGTACGTACGCCAAGGAGGCGAACTCACTTTGAGTACGGGACCCGGAGCAGACTCCGCCCCCGCACCGACCGCCCTCGACACCCCCGTCCGCCCCCACAAGACCTCGATGTTCAGCTCGCTGAGGATCCGGAACTACCGGCTCTTCGCGACCGGCGCCGTCGTCTCCAACACCGGCACCTGGATGGCCCGCATCACCCAGGACTGGCTGGTGCTGAGCCTCACCGGGTCCTCCGCGGCCGTCGGCATCACCACGGCCATGCAGTTCCTGCCGATGCTCCTGTTCGGCCTGTACGGCGGTGTCATCGCCGACCGGTTCGCCAAGCGCAACCTGCTCTTCCTCACCCAGGGCGCCATGAGCCTCAGCGGGCTCTTCCTCGCCGCCCTCACGCTCAGCGGCCACGTCCAGGTCTGGCACGTCTACTTCGCGGCCTTCTTCACCGGCCTCGTCACCGTCGTCGACAACCCGACGCGGCAGTCCTTCGTGTCCGAGATGGTGGGTCCCGACCAGGTCCGCAACGCCGTCTCGCTGAACTCGGCGAACTTCCAGTCCGCGCGGCTCATCGGCCCCGCCGTGGCGAGCGCGCTGACCGCGGCCGTCGGACCCGGCTGGGCGTTCCTCGCGAACGGCCTGTCGTTCCTCGCGCCGCTCACCGGCCTGCTGCTGATGCGCACGAGCGAGCTGCACCACACCCCGCGCAAGCCGCGCGGCAAGGGGCAGCTGCGGGAGGGCCTGAACTACGTCTCGAAGCACCCCGAGCTGATCTGGCCGATCGTCCTCGTCGGCTTCATCGGCACCTTCGGGTTCAACTTCCCGATCTGGCTGAGCGCCTTCGCGGACGACATCTTCCACGGCGGCGTGGGGATGTACGGCCTCTTCAACACCCTGATGGCGATCGGCTCGCTGGCCGGCGCGCTGCTCGCGGCCCGCCGCGGCACCTCGCGCCTGCGGCTCCTCGCCGGGGCGGCGACCGCCTTCGGCGTGCTGCAGATCGTCGCGGCCTTCGCGCCCGAGCTGTGGATGTTCGTCGCCCTGATCGTCCCGATCGGCATCCTCGGCCTGACGGTGAACGTCACCGCCAACTCCTCGGTCCAGATGGCCACGGACCCGGAGATGCGGGGCCGCGTGATGTCGCTGTTCATGATGGTCTTCACCGGCGGTACGCCGCTGGGCGGACCGCTCTTCGGCTGGCTCGCCGACGCCTACGGCGTCCGGGTCAGCATGGCCGTCGGCGGCCTGGTCTGCGCGCTCGCCGCGGTGGGCGTCGGCCTGATGCTGGCGCGCGCCGCGAACCTGCGGCTCAAGGTGGACCTGCGGCGCGGCCGGCAGCACCTGCAGTTCGTGCCGCGCGAGCGGGAGCTGGCGACCGCGGCGTGACGGCGCCCGGGGCCCGGTCTCCGGGCCCCGCGCACCGCCCGCCCCGGCCGGGCTCTCCCGTCACACGCGCCGCGCGAGCACCTGTCCCGGCCAGCTGCCGTCGGGTCCCGTGAAGGGCTCGGTGGCGGTGAAGCCGTTGCTCTCGTAGTACGCGACGAGCGCCCGGTCCTCGCCCCGGTAGCAGTCGACCCGCAGCAGGGAGACGCCCTGCGCGCGGGTCTCCTCGACGGCGTGCGCGAGCAGC
>NZ_LIRJ01000008.1 GCF_001419745.1 Streptomyces silaceus
CCCAAGGAGCGCCCATGACCCACCCCGACCCGGCCGGCCCACCGGCGCGCCGCGTGCTCGCCGTCATCCCCGCCCGCGGCGGCTCCAAGGGGGTGCCCGCCAAGAACCTCGCACCGGTCGGCGGCGTCCCGCTGGTGGCCCGCGCGGTCCGTGAGTGCCTGGCCGCCCGCCTGGTGACGGACGTCGTGGTCTCCACCGACGACCACGTGATCGCCGAGGCCGCCCGCGCCGCCGGAGCCGAGGTGGTCCTGCGCCCCGCCGCGATCGCCGGCGACACCGCGACCAGCGAGGCCGCCGTGCTGCACGCGATGGACGCCCACGAGGAACGGCACGGCCACACGGTCGACGTGGTCCTCCTCGTCCAGTGCACCAGCCCCTTCCTCACCCGCGAGGACGTCGACGGGGTCGCCGGGGCGGTCGTCGAGAACGGCGCGGACACCGCCGTCACCATCGCCCCCTTCCACGGCTTCATCTGGCGCGACGCGGCGGACGACGCCACCGACGAGGGCACCCAGGGCCTGGCCGCGCGCCGCACGGACGCCGTCGGCGGCACCGCGACGCTCGCCAACTCCACGCAGACCGGCGGCGGTTACGGCGTCAACCACGACAAGTCCTTCCGTCCGCGCCGCCAGGACCGCCCCCAGGACCTCCTGGAGACCGGCGCCGCCTACGCGATGGACGCGGCGGGATTCCGCACCGAGAAGCACCGCTTCTTCGGCCGCACCGAACCGGTCCGCACCGACCCCGCCCGCGTCCTGGAGGTCGACGACCCGCACGACCTCGCCCGCGCCCGCGTGCTCGCCCCGCTCTTCGACGCGGGCCGCGCGGACGCCCTTCCGACCGCCGCCGACATCGACGCGGTCGTCCTCGACTTCGACGGCACCCAGACCGACGACAGGGTGCTGATCGACTCCGAGGGACGGGAGTTCGTCTCCGTGCACCGCGGGGACGGCCTCGGCATCGCGGCCCTCCGCAAGAGCGGGCTGCACATGCTGATCCTGTCCACGGAACAGAACCCGGTCGTCGCCGCGCGCGCCAGGAAGCTCAGGCTTCCCGTCCTGCACGGCATCGACCGCAAGGACCTCGCACTGAAGCAGTGGTGCGAGGAGCAGGGCATCGCGCCCGAGCGCGTGCTCTACGTCGGCAACGACGTCAATGACCTCCCGTGCTTCGCCCTCGTGGGCTGGCCCGTGGCGGTCGCGAGCGCCCACGACGTCGTACGCGGCGCCGCACGCGCGGTCACCACCGTCCCCGGTGGTGAGGGCGCGATCCGAGAGATCGCCACCTGGATCCTCGGCCCCTCTCTCGACTCCCTCCACGACTAAGGAATTTCCTGCCATGAGCACCATCACCTCCATCGGCGCCAACTCCCGCCTCCGTCAGTTCGGTTCGAAGACGGCCGGTCCCGGTCAGCCCGTGTACATCACCGGCGAGATCGGCATCAACCACAACGGCGACCTGGAGAACGCCTTCGCGCTCATCGACGTGGCCGCCGACGCCGGCTGCGACGCGGTCAAGTTCCAGAAGCGCACCCCGGAGATCTGCACGCCGCGCGACCAGTGGGACATCGAGCGCGACACCCCCTGGGGCCGCATGACGTACATCGACTACCGCCACCGCGTGGAGTTCGGCGAGTCCGAGTACCAGGCCATCAGCGAGCACTGCGCCAAGCGCGGCATCGACTGGTTCGCCTCCCCGTGGGACACCGAGGCCGTCGCCTTCCTGGAGAAGTTCGACCTGCCCGCCCACAAGGTCGCCTCCGCCTCGCTCACCGACGACGAGCTGCTGCGCGCCCTGCGCGCCACCGGCCGCACGATCATCCTGTCCACCGGCATGTCGACCCCGAAGCAGATCCGCCACGCGGTCGAGGTCCTCGGCTCGGACAACATCCTCATGTGCCACGCCACCTCGACGTACCCGGCGCAGGCGGAGGAGCTCAACCTCCGCGTGATCAACACCCTCCAGCAGGAGTATCCCAACGTCCCGATCGGCTACTCCGGCCACGAGACGGGCCTGCAGACCACCCTCGCCGCCGTCGCCCTCGGCGCCACCTTCGTCGAGCGCCACATCACCCTCGACCGCGCCATGTGGGGCTCCGACCAGGCCGCCTCCGTCGAGCCGCAGGGCCTGACCCGCCTGGTCCGCGACATCCGCACCATCGAGGCCTCCCTCGGTGACGGCGTCAAGAAGGTCTACGAGTCGGAGCTCGGCCCGATGAAGAAGCTCCGCCGCGTCGCGGGCGTCGTCGCCGAGGCCGAGTCCGAGCCGGTCGCGGTCTGAGCGCCCACCGGTTACCGGGATACGGACAGACGACGATGAGCCCCCGAGTCGGCACCGCCGCCGACACCACGGCCCCGGACGGGGCGGCCGCCACGCTCGCCTTCGTGGAGAGCCCGGTCCAACTCCTCAACGTCCTGGAGTGGGCGCACGCCGCGGCCGCGACCGGCCCGACCGGGGGCCTCACCGTCGTCGTCCTCTCCCCGAACGACCCCATGACCCGCGGCCAGCTGCGCCGCATGGCCCAGCTCGCCCGCGACGAGGGCGTCGAGGTCCGCTGGGAGGAGGCGCGCGGCGGCGCGTCAGCTCCCTTCCACACCATCGGCGGCCTCGCCGGACCGCTGCGCAGAGCCGACCGGATCGTCATCGGCGACCCGTTCTCGCGCTACGTCCAGCTGCTGCTCACCATCACCCGGGCCCGCCGGCTGGTCGTCGTCGACGACGGCACGGCCACCATGGAGTTCGTCTCCCAGCTGGCCCGCGGCGAGCGGCTCCAGCGCTGGCACCGCAAGGGCGGCAGGCCCGGCCCCCGCGACCTGGTCTTCGCCCCGGTCTCGGCACGGGCACGGCGCCGCCTCACGCCCGGCGGCGCCCGCTCGGTCGAGGTCTTCTCGGCCATGCCCATCGACGAGGCGCCCGACGGCGTCGACATCACGGTCAACGCCTTCGCCTGGACCAGGGAGCGCTTCGGCCCGCCCCGGATCACGCGCGGCGCCGACCTCGTGGGGACCTCCCTGGTGGAGACCGGCGTGGTCGACCCGGACCGCTATGTCGAGGCGGTCCGGGCCCTCTCCCTCACGCACGGCGCCGCACGCTACTTCGCGCACCGCCGCGAGAGCGCCGAGAAGCTGCACCGCCTCGCGGTCGAGACGGGCCTGCAAGTGGTCCGCCCCGACCTGCCCCTGGAACTGATCGCCCGCCGCGGCCCCATCGGCCGCACGATCCTCAGCTTCCCCTCGACGGTCGTGCACACCCTGCCCCTGGCCCTCGCGGGCACCGAGGTCAAGGTGGCGGTCTGCGACATCGACCCGGACTGGCTCACCGAGAACGCCTCACCGCGCGCCCAGGGCTTCCTGTCCGGCGTGACGGGCACGGCGCGGGACGTGCACCGGCTCACCTCGGTCATCACGGCTTCGGCAGGTAGTCCTCGAACCGCGGGGTCCCCGGCTCCGGGCTGAGCCGGGTGGCGCGGGTGACCAGGCTGACCGTCTGGTACCAGCCGGCCAGGAACAGCAGGTCGAGGACCTGCTGCCGGGTGAACTCGGCGGTCAGGCGCGCCCACAGCGCGTCGTCGATGTCGCCGCCGTCGCCGTGCATCGCGTCCGTCAGCTCGATGAGCAGACGGTCGCGCTCGGCGGTCCAGCACGGGTCGGTGCTCGCGCCGTGGGTGAGCGAGGTGATCTGCTCCTCGGTCAGCTCGGCCTTCGGACCGAAGAAGGCGACGTGCACGGCCCACTCGTACTCCGCGCGGCACAGCGCGCAGATGCGGTCGATGACGATCTCCCGCTCGCGCATGCCGACCGTCAGCTTGTCGCCCAGCTGGTAGGAGCCCCAGCCGTTCATCGCGTCCAGCATCGGTACGTTGTGCGCGAACATCCGGAAGAGGGCCAGCGGTTTCTGCCCCTCCGGCGTCATCCGCGCCAGGACCTCGGCGGCGTCCGGGGGATAGGGCGGTTCGAGGGGCGGTATCCGGTCGGTGTCGGCCATCGGGTCGTGTCTCCTCGGGTCGAGAGGTCGAGTGGTCGGGAGGGCGGGAGGTCGAGCGGCCACGTGGCCGCGCGGGCGTCAGCCGTGGTCCGCGAAACGCGCCACGTACCGCCGCTGCCAGGGGGTCTCCACCGCGTGCCGGTCGTAGCGGGCGCGCACATAGGTGACGGCGTCGCGTGCGGGCACCCCGTCGAGCACGGCGAGGCACGCCAGCGCCGTCCCGGTCCGGCCGCGCCCGCCGCCGCAGGCGACCTCGACGCGCTCACCGGCCGCGCGCTCCCACGCCTCGCGCAGCAGCTCGCGCGCCCGCTCCCGGTCGCTCGGCAGCCGGAAGTCCGGCCACCGCAACCACCGTGAGTCCCAGGGGACTTCGGGAGGTTGCTTGCCGAGGAGGTAGACGCCGAAGTGCGGCGCGTCGCCCTCGGGCAGGGCATGGCGCAGCCCACGGCCGCGCACGAGCCGCCCGGAGGGCAGCGCGAGCACGCCGTGGGCCGTGGGCGACCAAGTCGCCTCCGTCGTACGGTCGTTGTCGGACATGCCGATGCGTGCTCCCCCTGGATCAGTGGCGTCGATGGACGCCTCCATTGTCACGGTGGGGAGCACGCGCCGCAGGGGGTTGCTCAGACACCGGTCCGCAGCCACGACCAGGTGTTGGGCCCGACGATGCCGTCGTCCGCGATGCGGCAGTCCCGCTGGAACGCCCGCACGGCCGAGCGGGTGTTCTTGCCGAACTGGCCGTCGATGCCGTCGGGGCCGATGTTGTAGTTCCGGAAGCGCAGGAGCGCCTGGATCTCCTTGACCTTCTTGCCGCTGTCGCCGTAGTCGGCGTACGTGTTGTGGGTGTCGTAGCCGCAGTAGAACCCGAGGCCGGTCCGCCACGAGCAGCCGGCCAGGGCGACGGAGGCGGAGGGCTCGGCGGCCGGGGCGGCGGCCGACGCGGTGGCGGCCGCGCCGGTGACGGCGGTCGCGGCCAGGACACCGGTGGCCAGGACGGCGGCGGTCTTGCGGTGGACGAGCATGGGCGCTCCTGTGGGTCGGGCGGCGTGCGCGCCGCCTCGGATGTGGGATGCCCGGGCACCACTCACGCTAGGGCGGCGGCCCCTCTCGGCGCGTCCCGTGGTGGTGTGATTCCCGCCTGCACCGACGGTTGCAGCGCGGTCAACCCCCGCCGTAGCGCCCGAGGGGCGTCCACCCCGCGCGGTAGACCGCAGCCCGCCCCCGGGGCGCTCAACTCGCCGCGGGGAGCGCCGTGTCCGGCCGCCAGATGACGCTCCGCAGATCGCTCCCGCGCACCAGCTGGATCCGCCGGGGCTCGATCCGGATCACGTGGTACCCGGGGTCGTCCGGGCCGCCCCGCCAGTAGTGCACCGGGTCGTAGCCCACGCCCGGCGGCCCGCCCCTGCGGTAGAGGTCCCAGGCGTGGTGCCGCGACGCCTCGTCCTCGGCCCAGGCGGAGAGCGCGTCGACGTGGACGGTGTTCTGGCGCGGGCTCCAGTAGGAGTACGTGGTGTGCGGACTGTGCGCCAGGTGGGCCGTCTTCACCGGGGTCCTGTAGGCCGCGAGCCAGCCGACCGGGACGCCGTCGACGACCTCCCAGACGGGCAGCAGGACCCGGGCGCGGGGCCGGTTCGCGCGGTCGACGGTGATCATCGTCGCGTACTTGATCTCGCGTACGTAGCCGAAGAAGGTGTCCTGGATCTCGGCGAAGGATCCGGCGCGCTCGGTGGCCATCAGCGGGCCGCCGTCAGGTCGGCGGGGGCCTCGGCGGGACCGCCCGCGGCGACCGGCGCGCTCCCGGCCCGCGTACGCAGCCCGAACGCGCTGATCAGCGCGGCGAGCAGAGCGGCGGCGAGCGGCACCCACAGGGCGGCGCGGTAGCCGTCGAGCAGGTCGGCGGGCGAATCCGACGCGGTGGCGGCGACGTTGACGGCGGTCACCGCCGACAGGCCGAGCGCGGCGCCGAACTGGAAGGACGTGTAGAGCAGCGCACCGGCCAGGCCCTGCTCCTCCTCGGCGACCCCTTCGGTGGCGACGATGGTCAGGGGGCCGTAGGCGAGGGAGAAGGCAATGCCGAGGACGATGAGGGCCGGGAACATCATCGCGTAGGTCCAGTCGGCGCCGACCGGCAGGAACAGTGCGTAGGCCAGCGCGGCGAGCAGCAGTCCGCCGAAGATCACCCGGGCGTTGCCGAAGCGGTGCACCAGGCGCGGTGTGAGGACGGGGGAGAGGATCGCGTCGACGCCGATGACGATCATCGCGAGGCTGGTCTGGAGCGTCGACCAGTCCCGCAGCTCCTGGAGGTAGAGCACGACCAGGAACTGGAAGCCGAAGAAGCCCGCGGCGAAGAGGAGTCCGGCGAGGTCGGCGCGGACCAGCGGCCAGCTGCGCAGGATGCCGAGGCGGACCAGCGGCGCGGCCGCCCGGCGCTCGATCGCGACGAACGCGGCGAGCAGCACGAGCCCGGCGCCGATCGTGAGCGCCGTCCACGCGAACGAGGTGTGCGTGGCCCGCTCCACGCCGAGCACGAGGAGCACGAAAGAGGCGGTGATGTCTGTCGGGGGAGTCCGGCGCCTGGGGCGCGGTGTTCGTGTTCATGCCGTCAGCCTCCGCGGGGGCCGGGGGCGGAACAACGGCGAAGATCGCAACGTTCGGTAAGCCAGGCTGACCGATACGGAACGACCTGGGGGTACGTCGATGGAACGCGACGAATTGGAGTGCTTTCTCATCCTCGCCGAGGAAGTGCACTTCGGCCGCACCGCCGAGCGCATGCGGCTGTCCCGGGCCCGGGTGAGCCAGCTCGTCCAGCGCCTCGAACGCCGCGTCGGCGCCCCGCTGTTCGTGCGCACCAGCCGCCGTGTCGCCCTCACCGCGCTGGGCCGTCAGCTGCGCGCCGACCTCGAACCGCACCACCGCGCCATCGAGGCCGCCCTGGAGCGCGCCGTCTCCACCGCGCGCGGCATCGAGGCCGTCCTGCACGTCGGCTTCGGCAATCCTCTCACCGGCGAGATCGTCATGAAGGCGACGGAGGCGCTGCGCGTCAGCCACCCCGGTCTGGCCGTCGAGGTCTGCGAGGTGCCGCTCGGCGATCCCTACGGGCAGCTGCGCAAGGGCGAGTTCGACGTGCAGCTCACCGAGTTCCCGGTGCGCGAGGCGGACCTGGGCGGGGGATCGCTGCTCCTCGCCGAGGACCGGGTCCTCGCCCTGCCGTCCACCCACCCGCTGGCCGCGCGGGAGGCGGTGACCCCGGAGGACCTCGCGGACGTCGCCCTCCTCACGATCGCCGGGGAGGTCCCCGACTACTGGCTGGAGCACCACGTCCCGGCCCGCACCCCGAGCGGCCGCGCCGTCGGACGCGGCCCCGGCGTCACCCACATGCAGGAGGCCCTGATGCTGGTGGCCGCAGGCCGGGGCGCCCTGCTGTCCCCCGCGCATACGGCCACGTACTTCGCGCGCCCCGGTGTCACCTACGTCCCCTTCCGTGACGCGGAGCCGACGGGATACGGCCTGGTGTGGCGGCTCGGCCACGACACGGGCGCGGTGGCGGCGTTCGCCCGCACGGCCCGCGAGGTGGCGCAGGGGCCGGCGGCCTGACGTGGCGATCACCTACGTATGGCGGGGCGACTTCCAGGACGCCGAGGTCAACGCCCTGCACGCCGAGGGGTTCGGACACCCGGCGCTGGAGATCGGCTGGCGGGCGCAGGTCGAGCGGCACAGCCTGGGCTGGGTCTGCGCGCGGGACGACGCCGGTGGGCTCGCCGGTTTCGTCAACGTCGCCTGGGACGGCGGTGTGCACGCCTTCGTGCTCGACACCGTCGTCGCCGGACGGTCCCGGCGGCGGGGCATCGGGGCCGGGCTCGTCGCCCGCGCGGTGGAGGGCGCGCGCGAGGCCGGGTGCGAGTGGCTGCACGTCGACTTCGAGGACGAGCTGCGCGGCTTCTACTTCGAGGCGTGCGGCTTCAAGGAGACGGCGGCGGGACTGATCGCGCTCCGCTGAGCGCGTGCCGGGAGCCCCTCTCCGACCGCCTCCCGAGGTCCCGAGCGCCGTCGACGGCGCCTCACCGCGCCAGGGGACGGACCGGCATCGTCAGCCTCTCGGGGCCGCGCAGGCGCTCGTTCATGCCGGCGCGCTCCACGGAGCCGCCGGCGCGGCAGGAGGAGACCGGCCTCCCCCGCCCGGCGGACCCGCCCGGTCCCCGGCGACGACGCGAGCCGCTCCCGCCGGCGACAGCATCGGAGCATGCCGAGAATCACCGCACTTCCCGAGGTCCCCCGCTGGGCCGCGCTCGCCGCGCACGCCGTGCCGCTGCTCACCCTGCCCTCCGCGCTGTGGCGGGTCGGCTTCGTCGCGGGGCTGCCCCTGCTCGCCGAGCCCCAGCGGGGCGCCGGCGAGGCCGTGTACATCCTGATGCTGAGTGTCGTCTCCGAGGGGCTCGCCCTGCTGACGCTCGGACTGGTGCGCGAATGGGGTGAGATCGTGCCACGCTGGATACCCGTCCTGGGCGGACGCCGGGTGCGGCCGCTGGCCGCCGCGGTGCCCGCGTTCCTCGGCGCCGCCGCTCTGACCTCGCTCGTCGGATGGGCGTTCTACGCACAGTTCGCCGGGCTCGCCGACGGGGGCGTCACCGACAGCACGGCGCAGACCGCGCTGCTCCTGGTGTGCTATGCGCCGCTGATGGCCTGGCCACCCCTGCTCGCGGCGGTGGCGTGGGCCTATTACCGGCGGCGGACGGCCCCCGCATCACTCATGATGGCCTGAAAGTTTACCCACCGCGACCAAGGGTCATGCGCCACGCGGCCACAAATTCTTCCCCTATCGGGCTGAACTTTTGTTGATCGTGGGTCAGTTGGCCCCGGTGTCGCCCTACCCTTCAGAGGGTGAACCAACTGATGTCCCGTGCGTCCGAAGAAGAGGTGCCCGACGACGTGTCCGGAGGCGGGTCCGCGATCGCGGACACGCTCCCCGGCGCGCTGCCCGAGGAGCTGCGCGCCGAACTCGTCGCCTTCCGGCGCGACTTGCACATGCACCCCGAGCTCGGCAACCAGGAGTTCCGCACCACCGCGGCCATCAAGGCCCGGCTGGAGGAGGCGGGCCTCGCGCCCCGGGTGCTCGCCACCGGCACCGGGCTCGTCTGTGACATCGGAGCCCGGGACGGCGTACGCCCCATGCTCGCCCTGCGCGCCGACATCGACGCGCTGCCCATTCCGGACACCAAGCACGGCGTGGCGTACCGCTCGACGGTGCCCGACCGCGCGCACGCCTGCGGACACGACGTGCACACCACCGTCGTCCTGGGCGCCGGACTCGTCCTGGCCGAGCTGGCCCGGCAGGGCCGGCTGCCCGTGCCGGTGCGGCTGATCTTCCAGCCCGCCGAGGAGGTCCTGCCGGGCGGCGCGACCGACGCCATCGAGTCGGGTGTCCTGGACGGTGTCGGCAAGATCATCGCCGTGCACTGCGACCCCCGCGTCGACGCGGGCCGCATCGGCCTGCGGCACGGCGCCATCACCTCCGCCTGCGACCGCCTGGAGGTCGCCCTCGACGGGCCCGGCGGGCACACCGCGCGCCCGCACCTGACCACCGACCTGGTCACCGCCGCCGCCAAGGTCGCCACCGAGGTGCCCGCCCTGGTCGCCCGCCGCGCCGACGCCCGCTCGGGCCTCGCGGTGACCTGGGGCCGCATCGAGGCGGGCCACGCCTGCAACGTGATCCCGCAGCACGCCGAGCTCTCCGGCACCGTGCGCTGCCTCGACCTCAAGGCCTGGCGGGAGGCGCCCGACCTGGTGCACGGCGCGGTCCAGGAGATCGCCGACCTCTACCGCGCCAAGTCCGAGATCAACTACGTGCGCGGGGTGCCGCCCGTGGTGAACGACCCGGCGGTCACCGACCTGTTGCGGGACGCCATGGCCCTGCGGCGCGGCGCGCTCTCCGTCGAGGACACCGAGCAGAGCCTCGGCGGCGAGGACTTCTCCTGGTACCTGGAGCACGTGCCCGGCGCCATGGCCCGGCTCGGGGTGCGCAGGCCGGGGGAGCGGGCCGTCCGCGACCTCCACCAGGGCGACTTCGACGCGGACGAGTCGGCCATCACGGTCGGCGTGGAACTCTTCACCGCCGTCGCCCTGTTGGACGCGGTGCGCTAGCGGCGCACAGGGTTTCCGGAGCCGGTCGCGTCCGCCGTGTTCCCGTGGGGCGCGACCGGCCCCGAGGGAATTCACCGCGGGGGACGCGACCGTCCCCGCGGGAAAAGCACGAAGCGGTAACGGCACCCGGAGAAACCGTTCCCCTCCCTTTCTACGCGCGTTAATGTGCGCCGAAATCAGCGCCGTACGCGGCGCGTTGGGGATCAAGGGGTGCTTCCTGTGCGTCGAATCTCTCGGAAATCTCGCACCACTCATATCGCCGCGACACTCGCCGTCCTCGCACTCGCCGCGGCCGGCTGCGGCAAGACCAGCGGCGAGGCCTCGCAGGACGACGGCGGCAAGGACAAGGGCTCCGCGGGCTCGTCGTACAAGGCCAAGGGCATCGGACTCGCGTACGACATCGGCGGGCAGGGCGACCAGTCCTTCAACGATGCGGCCTACGCGGGCTATTCGAAGGCGCGCAAGGAATTCAAGATCGGCGGCGTGGACATGGAGCCGGGCGACGGCGAGTCCAGCGCCGACAAGGTCCAGCGCCTCGAACAGCTCGCCAAGCAGGGCTACGACCCGGTCATCGGCGTCGGTTTCGTCTACGCGCCCGCGGTCGAGGCGGCCGCCAAGAAGTACCCCGGCACCACTTTCGGGATCATCGACGACAACACCGTGAAGGCGGACAACGTCGCCGACCTGGTCTTCCACGAGGAGCAGGGCTCCTATCTCGCGGGCGTCGCGGCGGCGAAGGCGTCCAAGGCCAAACACGTGGGATTCGTGGGGGGCGTGGACATTCCGCTCATCCACAAATTCGAGGCGGGATTCGTGCAGGGCGCGAAGTCCGTCGACCCGAAGATCAAAATCGAGAAGCGCTATCTGACCGAGAAGCCCGAGGAGGGCGGATTCTCCAGCCCGGACCGCGGACAGAACGCGGCGAGCGGACAGATCGAGGCGGGCGCCGACGTGATCTACCACGCGGCGGGCCTCTCCGGGCAGGGCGTCATCCAGGAGGCCGGCGCGCAGAAGGTCTGGGCGATCGGCGTCGACTCCGACCAGTACCGGCAGAAGGCCCTCGCCAAGTACAAGGACTACATCCTCGGCTCGGCGCTCAAGGACGTCGGCGGGGCGGTGTACGACCTGACGAAGTCGGTCGTCGAGGGCGACCCCATCACCGGCGAGCAGCGCTACGACCTCAAGTCGGGCCGCGTCGGGTTCGCCGACTCCAACCCGAAGTACACGGCGATGAAGGACGTGGTGGCCGCCGTGGACAAGGCCAAGGAGGACATCGTCAGCGGCAGGGTGAAGGTGAAGACGGTGCCGTAGCGGGAGCGGGCGGGGCGGGGATCACGTTGTACGTATTACCCGACCCCCGGCCGCACGCCGGAAATGGATCAAGGTTGTACGTAGTACGCCTTCTGCCGTCTGGGCGCCCCCTGTTGGAGGGGGCGCCCCTGGCGTGTTCTCACCCCCGACACACCCCGTACGTCTCGCGGCCACAGCTCGATAACGGACCGGACAGAAGGGTTCTTATGTCAGGTCTACGCGCGTTACGCTGCGGCGAAATCAGCGCCGGGTGAGGCGCTCGTTCGTGCTTGTCCTTGCTTGTACTAAGGAGTTCGTCCCTATGCGCCGGGTGTCTCGAATCGCTGTCGCGGGCGCCGCGACCGCCGCCCTCGCCGTCTCCGTCTCCGCCTGTGGTGGCACGTCCAGCGACGCCGCCGCGAGCAAGGACGACAAGAACAAGGGCGTGGCCATCGCCTATGACGTCGGCGGTGCCGGCGACCAGTCCTTCAACGACGCCGCGACCGTCGGCATGAAGAAGGCCGCCAAGGAGTTCAAGACCGGCGAGAAGGCCGTCGAGCCGGTCGACGGCGAGTCGGACGCCGACAAGACCCAGCGCCTGACGCAGCTCGCCAAGCAGGGCTACAACCCGGTCATCGGCGTCGGCTACGCCTACGCGCCGGCGATCAAGGAGGTCTCGGAGAAGTTCCCGAAGACCACCTTCGGCATCGTCGACGACGAAACGGTCAAGGCCGACAACGTCGCCGACCTGGTCTTCAGCGAGCAGGAGGCGTCCTACCTCGCGGGCGTCGCCGCCGCCAAGACCACCAAGTCCAAGACCGTCGGCTTCGTCGGCGGCGTGGACGTCCCCCTCATCCACAAGTTCGAGGCGGGCTTCGTCCAGGGCGTCAAGGACACCGACCCCAAGGTCAAGGTCGAGAAGCAGTACCTGACCGAGAAGGCCGAGGACGGCGGCTTCTCCAGCCCCGACAAGGGCAAGACCGCCGCGCAGGGCCAGATCGAGAAGGGCGCCGACGTGGTCTACCACGCCGCCGGCCTCTCGGGTCAGGGCGTCATCGAGGCCGCCGCCGCCAAGAAGGTCTGGGCGATCGGCGTCGACTCCGACCAGTACAAGCAGGACGCCCTCGCGAAGTACAAGAAGTACATCCTCACCTCGGCGACCAAGGACGTCGCGGGCTCGGTGTACAACCTCGCGAAGGCCGTCGAGGACGGCAACGCCAAGGGCGGCGTCGTCCGCGCCGACCTCGCCTCCGGCGGTGTCGCGCTCGCCGAGTCGAACCCCGAGTTCATGGGCATGAAGGACGTCCAGGCCGCGCTGAAGAAGGCCGAAGAGGGCATCAAGAGCGGCAAGATCAAGGTCAAGAGCACGCCGTGACGCCGTGACGTCAGCGTGATTCTCGTGCGACGGGGTGTGGGGGACGATGGTTCACCCGCGCCCCGTTCGCGCGGACCACACCTCAACTTCCCGTAGCACCGGGGACGTTCGGATCGTGCGGGACGTCCCGCCGGGCAGCCGCCCGGCGGACGGCCTCCGGCAGGGAACTTCCCCCACCCAGCAGGGGCACTGCGCGCGTAGGCGGCCCCTTTCCCTCAGGCCCTTCCGGCCTTCCGGCCCCCCGAGGAGAGTGCGCCATCGACGCGTCCACCAGCCCTCCGCCCACCGACAAGGCACCCGTCGCCCCCGGTGGCACCGCCGTTGAACTCAGCGGCATCACCAAGCGCTTCCCCGGCGTCGTGGCCAACCACGACATCCACCTCGCCGTACGCAAGGGCACCGTGCACGCCCTCGTCGGTGAGAACGGAGCGGGCAAGTCGACCCTGATGAAGATCCTCTACGGCATGCAGAAGCCGGACGAGGGCACCATCACCGTCGACGGGGAGCAGGTCGCCTTCGGCAGCCCCGCGGACGCCATCGTCCGCGGCATCGGCATGGTGCACCAGCACTTCATGCTCGCCGACCAGCTGACCGTCCTGGAGAACATCGTCCTCGGCAGCGAGAAGCTGCACGGCATCGGCGGCGCCGCCCGCCGCAAGATCGTCGAGATCTCCGACCGCTACGGCCTCGGGGTGCGCCCCGACGCGTACGTGGAGGACCTCGGCGTCGCCGACCGCCAGCGCGTGGAGATCCTCAAGGTCCTCTACCGCGGCGCCACCACGCTGATCCTCGACGAGCCCACGGCCGTGCTCGTGCCGCAGGAGGTCGACGCGCTCTTCGACAACCTGCGCGAGCTCAAGTCCGAGGGCCTGTCCGTCATCTTCATCTCGCACAAGCTCGGCGAGGTGCTCTCCGTCGCCGACGACATCACCGTCATCCGGCGCGGCACCACCGTCGGCACGGCGATCCCCTCCGAGACCACGCCCCGCCAGCTCGCCGAGCTGATGGTCGGCAGCGAGCTGCCCACCCCCGAGACGGCGGAGTCCACGGTCACCGACCGCGCGATGATCCAGGTCGAGAGCCTCAAGCTGCTCGCCGAGGGCGAGTCGGGCCGCGCGCTGCTCGACGACATCTCCTTCACGATCCACGAGGGCGAGGTCCTCGGCATCGCGGGCGTCGAGGGCAACGGCCAGACCGAGCTGATCGACGCGCTCATCGGCCTCAAGCACGCCGACTCCGGCGTGATCCGCATGGCCGGCCAGGACATCACCGCGCAGCCCACGCGCAAGCGCCGCGAGGACGGCATCGGGTACATCCCCGAGGACCGCCACCGCCACGGCCTCCTCCTGGAGTCGCCGCTGTGGGAGAACCGCATCCTCGGCCACGTCACCGAGAAGCCCAACGCCAGGGGCTTCTGGCTCGACCCCAAGGGCGCCCAGGCCGACACCCGCCGCATCGTCGAGGAGTACGACGTCCGTACGCCCGGCATCGACGTGACGGCCGCCTCCCTGTCCGGCGGCAACCAGCAGAAGCTGATCGTCGGACGCGAGATGAGCCACAAGCCGCGCTTCCTGATCGCGGCCCACCCCACCCGCGGCGTGGACGTCGGCGCGCAGGCGCAGATCTGGGACCAGATCCGCGAGGCCCGCCGCGAGGGCCTGGCCGTGCTGCTGATCTCCGCCGACCTGGACGAGCTGATCGGCCTCTCCGACACGCTCCGCGTGATCTACCGCGGACGGCTCGTCGCGGACGCCGACCCGGCCACCATCACGCCCGAGGAACTCGGTTCGGCGATGACGGGCGCGGCCTCCGGCCACCTCGAACACGTAGAAGAGGAGCCCGCCGAGGGTTCCGCCGGCACGTCGGAGGACGAGGCCCGATGAAGAAGTTCGACAAGGAGCGGCTGCTCCTCGCGGTGGCCGGACCGGTCATCGCGCTGATCGCGGCCGTGGCGCTGACCTCGGTCGTGCTGGTCGCCTCGGGCAAGAGCCCGATCGAGCCGTACACCCTGATGCTGGAGCAGGCCACCTTCTCCGACGTCCAGGTCCTGATCATCAACCAGGCCGGGATGTACTACCTGGCGGCGCTCGCGGTGGCCATCGGCTTCCGCATGAACCTGTTCAACATCGGTGTGGACGGTCAGTACCGGCTCGCCGCGATGGTCACCGCCGTCGTCGGCGCGCACGTCGCGCTGCCGTCCTTCCTGCAGATCCCGATGCTCATGCTGGTCGCCATGCTCACCGGCGCCTTCTGGGCCGGCATCGCGGGCGTCCTGAAGACCACGCGCGGCGTCAGCGAGGTGGTCGCCACGATCATGCTCAACGCCATCGCGACGAGCGTCATCGGCTACCTCACGCTCACCGAGAACTTCGGTGTGCCGGTCGGCAACAACCAGACCACCGGCGTGATGGAGAAGTCCGGCTGGTTCCCCGGGATCAAGGTCGCGGGCGGCGAGATCTACGGCTTCGTCGTCATCGCGGTCCTCGCGGGCGTCCTGTACTGGCTGGTCCTCAACCGCACCCGGTTCGGCTTCGACCTGCGCGCCACCGGCGCCTCCGAGTCGGCCGCCGCGGCCAGCGGTGTCAACGCCAAGCGCATGGTGCTCAGCGCGATGCTGATCTCCGGCGCGGTCTCCGGCCTCTCGGGCCTGCCGATCCTGCTCGGCGACACCCACACCTATAGCCTCAGCTTCCCCTCGGGCCTCGGCTTCACCGCCATCGGCATCGCGCTGCTCGGCCGCAACAACCCGGTCGGCATCGCCTTCGCCGCGCTCCTGTGGGCCTTCCTCGACAAGGCCTCGCCCGCTCTGGACTACGCCCAGCCGGAGCCGTACGACAAGGAGATCGCGGTGATCATGCAGGGTCTCATCGTGATCGCGGTCGTCGTCTCCTACGAGGCCGTGCGCCGCTGGGGCCTCAGCCGCCAGCAGCAGCGCGTCGGCGAGGAACTGGCCGCCGCCGCACGGGCGAACGCCGGCAACGGCTCCAACGGCTCCAACGGCAACAACGACTCCGCGAAGGAGGTGGCTGCCCGATGAGCACGGCAACCGTCGCCAAGCCCTCGGCCAAGCAGCCCGCGCCGGGCCGCCGCCGCGTCTCGCTCCCCGTCCTCATGCTGATCATCGCGGGTGTGCTGGTGCTGACCTCCGTGGTCCGCCTGATCACCGGCGCGGACGGCATCACGTCCACCGGCCAGATGTCCACGGCCCTCAAGCTCGCCGTGCCGATCGGCCTCGCCGGTCTCGGCGGTCTGTGGGCCGAGCGCGCGGGCGTCGTCAACATCGGCCTCGAAGGCATGCTGATCCTCGGCACCTGGTTCGGCGCCTGGGCCGGCTTCCAGTGGGGCCCGTGGGTCGGTGTCCTGTTCGGCATCGTCGGCGGCGCGCTCGGCGGCCTGCTGCACGCGATCGTCACGGTCACCTTCAACGTCAACCACATCGTCTCCGGTGTGGCCATCAACATCCTCGCCCTGGGCGTCACCCGCTACCTCTCGACCTTCGCCTTCGAGGGCGAGGAGGGCGGTACGTCCAAGCAGTCGCCGCCCGTCGACTCGCTCGGCACCTTCTCCGTGCCGGGCCTGTCCGACTGGCTCGCCGACCTCAACGGCAAGCACTGGTTCCTCGTCTCCGACCTCGCGGGCCTGCTCGGCGGGCTGATCACCGATCTGTCGCCGCTCACCGTGATCGCCGTCGCGATGGTGCCGCTGAGCTGGTGGGTCCTGTGGCGCACGTCGTTCGGTCTGCGGCTGCGCTCCTGCGGCGAGAACCCGATCGCGGCGGAGTCGCTCGGCGTCAACGTCTACAAGTACAAGTACCTGGCCGTGGTCGTCTCCGGCGGCCTCGCGGGCCTCGGCGGCGCCTTCCTCTCGCTGGTCGCCTCCAACATCTACCTGGAGGGCCAGACCGGCGGCCGCGGCTACATCGGTCTCGCCGCGATGATCTTCGGCAACTGGATGCCGGGCGGACTCGCGCTCGGCGCGGGCCTGTTCGGTTACACCGACAGCCTGAAGCTCCGGGGTGGCGGCACCAACGTGCACGCGCTGCTGCTGCTCCTGGCGATCCTGCTGGTCATCGGCGCGATCTACCTGGTGTGGCGCAAGCGGTACATCCCCGCGGTGATCACCGCGGCCGTCTCCGCGCTGATGTTCCTGTGGTACGGCTTGACCGACGAGGTGCCCAACCAGGTCGTCACCGCGACCCCGTACGTGGTGACCCTGCTGGTCCTCTCGCTCTCCGCCCAGCGGCTGCGGATGCCGAAGGCGGACGGAATGCCGTACCGAAAGGGACAGGGCAAGTGACGACTGCTGCCGCGGACACCGACTGGGACTCCCTGCGGGAGGCCGCGCGCGAGGCCATGTCCCGTGCGTACGCGCCCTACTCGGGCTTTCCGGTCGGCGCCGCGGCGCTGGTCGACGACGGCAGGACCGTCGCCGGCTGCAATGTGGAGAACGCCTCCTACGGCCTCGGCCTGTGCGCCGAGTGCGGTCTGGTCTCGCAGCTCCAGCTGACCGGCGGGGGCCGCCTGACGCACTTCACCTGTGTGGACGGCAAGGGCGACATCCTGATGCCGTGCGGCCGCTGCCGCCAGCTGCTCTACGAGTTCGGCGGCGCGGAGCTCCTCCTGGAGACGCCGTCGGGCGTGCGGACGCTGGGGGACATGCTCCCCGACGCGTTCGGGCCGCAGCACCTCAACTGACCCGGGGCCCCCGCCCGTTGCCGAGCAGCGGACGGGGGCCGTCTTCTGCTCACCGCTCTATGCGCGTAGAGTCGCGACCGAGCGCATGTGTACGCCGTTGTACTGCTGGAAGGACTTGCCATGGACGTCATCTCCGTCATCCGCACCAAGCGCGACCGGGGCGAGCTCAGCGATGAGCAGATCGACTGGGTCATCGACGCCTACACCCGCGGCGCGGTCGCCGACGAGCAGATGTCGGCCCTCGCGATGGCGATCCTGCTCAACGGCATGAACCGCAAGGAGATCGCCCGCTGGACCGCCGCGATGATCGCGTCCGGCGAGCGCATGGACTTCTCCTCGCTGTCGCGCCCCACGGCCGACAAGCACTCCACCGGCGGCGTCGGCGACAAGATCACGCTGCCGCTCGCCCCGCTGGTCGCCGCCTGCGGCGCGGCCGTCCCGCAGCTCTCGGGCCGGGGCCTCGGCCACACCGGCGGCACCCTCGACAAGCTGGAGGCCATCCCCGGCTGGCGCGCCCTGCTCTCCAACGAGGAGATGCTGAACGTCCTGGAGGGCGTCGGCTCGGTGATCTGCGCGGCGGGCGACGGCCTCGCCCCCGCCGACAAGAAGCTCTACGCGCTCCGTGACGTGACCGGCACCGTCGAGGCCATCCCCCTGATCGCCTCCTCGATCATGTCGAAGAAGATCGCCGAGGGCACCGGCTCGCTGGTCCTGGACGTGAAGGTCGGCACCGGCGCCTTCATGAAGAACCTCGACGACGCCCGCGAACTGGCCTCCACCATGGTCGAGCTGGGCACGGACAGCGGTGTGCGCACGGTGGCGCTGCTCACCGACATGTCCACCCCGCTCGGTCTGACCGCGGGCAACGCCCTGGAGGTCCGCGAGTCCGTCGAGGTCCTCGCGGGCGGCGGCCCGGCCGACGTCGTCGAGCTGACCCTCGCCCTGGCCCGCGAGATGCTGGACGCGGCGGGTCTGAAGGACGCCGACCCGGCGAAGGCCCTCGCCGACGGCTCCGCGATGGACGTGTGGCGCCGCATGATCGCCGCGCAGGGCGGCGACCCGGACGCGGAGCTGCCGGTGGCCCGCGAGAAGCACGTCGTGACGGCGCCGTCGTCCGGCGTGCTGACCCGCCTCGACGCGTACGACATCGGCGTCGCCGCCTGGCGCCTGGGTGCCGGGCGCGCCCGCAAGGAGGACGTGGTCCAGGCGGGGGCGGGCGTCGAACTCCACGCCAAGCCGGGCGACTCCGTCGAGGCGGGCGCGCCGCTGCTCACCCTCCACACGGACACCCCGGAGCGCTTCGCGTACGCGCTCCAGGCGGTCGAGGGGTCGTACGACATCGCCGCCGCGGGCACGGACTTCGCGCCGTCGCCGATCGTGCTGGACCGGATCGGCTAGGAGCCCGGGGGCCCGTACGCCGGCCGCGGGTGCGTCGTGCGTGCCCGCGCCCCTTGCGGGGCGCGGGCACGGTCTGCCCCCGTGGCCGGGGATCGTGCCCTTCCGTACCTGGACCCCGTCGGGGCGTCCCGCGTATGCAGGGTGGAGTCACAGCTTGCGCGGGAGGGCCACCTTGTACGAGCACGGTCACAGCAGCACCGCCGGTGCCGGGCCCGTCCGCGGCCCGGACCGGCGGCCCGCCGCCCCGGGCGCGACCCCGCACGGCGGCCTCCACGCCCTCCAGCGCGGCGCGGGGAACGCGGCCGTCGTCCAGATGCTGCGCCGGGCCGGGCACGCGTTCGCGGCCGACGCGCACCAGCACGGTCCCGGCTGCGGGCACGGGGGCGAGCGGCCCGCCGTGCAGCGCTCGGCCGTGCACGACGTGCTGCGCTCCGCCGGGAAGCCGCTGGACGAGCCGACCCGCACCGACATGGAGGCCCGCCTCGGCGCGGACTTCTCCGACGTACGCGTCCACAGTGACGCCGCCGCGAAGGCCTCGGCGGCCGAGGTCGGCGCCCGCGCCTACACCTCCGGCAGCCATGTCGTCATCGGTGACGGCGGCGCCGACCGCCACACCCTCGCCCATGAGCTGACCCACGTCATCCAGCAGCGGCAGGGACCGGTCGCGGGCACCGACGACGGCTCGGGCCTGAAGGTCTCCGACCCCTCCGACCGCTTCGAGCGCGAGGCGGAGGCCACCGCCCACCGGGTCCTTTCCGGTCCGGCGCCGGACGCCCCCGGGACGGCTGCCCCCGAGACGTCCGCCCCCACCGCGGGCACCCCCGGCGACGGCATCCAGCGCTACGCGTCCGGCCGGGTCAAGAGCCTGGTCAGCGAGCAGGGCGAGGGCCCGCACTTCGAGTCGCAGTCACCGCAGGGCGTCCTCGTCCCGGACCCGGAGCGCACCTCCAAGCACTCGGTGGACCACCTCGGGGTCCGTACGCACGACCCGTTCCAGCAGGACGTGGCCGAGGAGACCGGCGTCGAGCCGCCCCCGGGACAGCTGGGGCTGCCCCTGCGGGTGGCGGGCGACGGCACGCTCGCCGTGCACGACACCGAGCGCGAGCCGAAGGAGTTCTACGCGACGCAGGCCGTCGTCGACGCGAGCAACGAAGCGCTGTGGGGCGCGGACGGCGTCGGCAGCAAGTACCGCCTGGTGACGCGCGGCGCGCAGATCTCCGTGGAGAACCCGGCCGACGGCCGTCCCGTCGTCCTCAAGCGCGTACAGCCGGAGGCGCGCGACAACCCGAGGAACGCCGAGTCGGGCTTCGCGAACCTCATGAAGTCCGAATGCATCGACGTGGCCCGCGAGTTGATGGGCGGCGGCAGGGACACGGACGTCGTCCTGACCGGCCAGGAGCCCAGGCCCTGGGGCGACGGCACCGTCGACGCGCTGGCCGGCGGCCTCGCCGACGGGGTCGGCGCACCACAGGCGGCCACCCCCGAGCGCTACGGCGGCGCCCTGCGCGAGCACCCCGACGAGATGGACACCGCGTCGGCGGCCCTCGGGGTGAACAAGGCCGCCGCTCCCGCGGTGGGCGAGGGCTACACGACGGTCTCCCTGGGCCAGACCGAGAAGCTCGACTTCGCCGGGTCCGCCACCCCGACGGAACGCCCGCAGGACATCTGGGGCTTCCACTTCGCGGGCGTGGCGGCGCTCAGCGCGGACGGCCAGGACCGCGTCACCCTGGAGAACTACACGCGGACCGCCAACTCCGGTGACGCGCTCAAGGAACTGCTCCCCAGGCTCGTCGAGGAGTTCAGGACGAAGACGGCGATCCCGCTGCTCCGCCCCGGGGGCAAGACCCCGCCCACCGGCTTCGAGATGGACCGGCTGAACAAGCTGCTGCGGGAGCTCTCCGGAAGCGCCGCGAGGGCCGGCGAGGAGTTCAGGCGGCTGTCGGAGGCGAAGGAGGAGTGGAACAGCAAGTGGTTCTTCCGCATGTACGGATCGGGCGCGGGCCAGACGTTCCACGAGCAGCAGTACGACAACGGCCGCGGTGACTTCGTGAACCCCCTGACGCTGCGGGTCCGCAAGCGTCCTCCGGCGGCCACCTGACCGGCGACGGAGCGCGGGGCGCGGCGCGCGACGGCGGGCACGAAGACATGCACGGAGACGTGCACGGAGACGCATACGACGGCGGCGCGGGCGGGCGGCACCGATGAGTTCCGGCCGTCCCGTCGGTCAACCCTGTGTGACCGCTTCCGAGGACAACCTCATCCGTATCGCGGGCCCCCTGCGCGCAGGCGACGTCCCCGACCTGTGCGCGCGGGTCGCGACGGCCCGGCACGGGCCCGGCGAGGGCGGGACGGCCGACGTCGTCTGTGACGTCGCCGCCGTCACCACCGCCGATCTGACCACCGTCGACGCCATCGCCCGGTTGCAGCTCGCCGCCCGCAGGGCCGGGAGACGGATCCGGCTGCGGAACCCGTCGCCCGCCCTGCTCGCGCTGCTCGGCCTCGTCGGCCTCGTCGAACTCCTCGGCCTAGTCGTCGAGATGGAGGGGCACCCCGAACAGCGGGAACCACCGCTGGGTGTCCAGGAAGCAGTGGAAGCCGGCGATGCGGCCCTCTGAGATCTCGATGACCTGGATCGACCAGGGCATGTAGCCGCCGTTGTCGGGGTCGGGCTTGTACTGGGCGAAGCCCGGCGTGCCGTTCACGTCCACCGGCAGCAGGCGGCCGTTGGCGCACGGGGCGCCCATCGTGGACATGAAGCCCGTGATGTCCGAGGTGCCGCGCAGCCAGAGGTCGAACGGCGGCATCGTCATGACGGCGTCCTCGGCGAGCAGCGCGGTCAGCGCCGCCATGTCATAGCCCTCGAAGGCGGCGACATAGCGGTCGAGCAGCTTCTGCTGCTCCTCGTCCAGCGGGTCGGAGACGGCGGTGTCGTCCTCCGGCCGCTCGGCGAGGGTGGCGCGGGCCCGCTGCAACGCGCTGTTGACCGAGGCGACCGAGGTGTCGATCAGCTCGGCGACCTCGCTGGCCTTCCACGCGAGGACCTCGCGCAGGATCAGCACCGCCCGCTGCTTGGGCGGCAGGTTCTGCAGGGCGGCGACGAAGGCCAGGCGCACCGACTCCTTGGCGACCGCGGCCTCCGCGGGGTCACTGGTGGTCGGCAGCACCCGGGCGTCCGGCATCGGCTCCAGCCAGGTGTTGTCGGGGCGCGGGGTGAGGGCGGCCTGGGCCAGCGGGGCCGCGGCCGTCAGGTCCATGGGGCGGGCGCGGCGGTTGCCCGCGTTCAGCATGTCCAGGCAGACGTTCGTCGCGATGCGGTACAGCCACGAGCGGACGCTGGAGCGGCCCTCGAACTTCTCGAAGCTGCGCCAGGCGCGCACCATCGTGTCCTGCACGGCGTCCTCGGCCTCGAAGGCCGAGCCCAGCATCCGATAGCAGTACCCGGTCAGCTCGACCCGGTACTTCTCCAGCGTGACGTCCAGATCGGTCGTCGTCCCTGCGGTGTCGCTCATCCCAACCCACCCCTGCGGCTCCGGTGAAGGGACCGTGAAAGGCCCCAGCACAACGGAAGCTACAGCAGCCCACTGACAACGGCCTCCGGAGCAGGCAAACCCGCAGGTGAAATCCCCGAAGAGCGTGCGGTCAGCGGGCGTTGGGCGACCGGAATCCGTCCTTCCCGCCTCAGTGCGCGGCCGCTGCCACGACCGCCCGCCGCTCCTGCGTCCGCGCCGCGTGCGAGCCCCACACGGTGATCGACACGACGCCGAGCACCGCGAGGACGCCGAGGCCCACCGTCCCGGCCCAGCCGCCCGCGTGGAAGGCGACCGCGCCGAGCGTGCCGCCCGCGCTGGAGCCCAGGTAGTACGCGGACTGGTAGAGCGCCGACGCCTGGGCCCGGCCCTCGGTGGCCGTGCGGCTCACCGACGAGGACGCGACCGCGTGCCCCGCGAAGAAGCCCGCCGTGATCAGCACCAGGCCCAGCAGCACCATGACGAGGGAGTCGGCCAGCGAGAGCAGCAGCCCGCCCGCGGTCGTGCTCACCGCGAGGTAGAGCGCCCCGCGCCGCCCGAGCCGGGCCACGAGCCGGCCGGCCGCCGCCGAGGAGACCGTACCGACGAGGTAGACGAGGAAGATCGAGCCGATGACACCCTGGGGGAGCGAGAACGGCGCCTCGGTGAGCCGGTAGCCGATCACCGTGTAGACCGCGCCGAAGACGGTCATGAACAGCGCGCCGATCGCGTACAGCCGGCACAGGAGCGGGTTCGACAGATGCGTACGGACCGTACGCGCCAGCGACCGGGGGCTGAGCGTGCCCGGCGTGAAGTGGCGCGGCGCGGGCAGCAGCGCGCGGAAGGCGAGGGCGCACAGCACCGCGACGACGCCGACCACCCCGACCGCCACGCGCCAGCCCCAGGCCTGCGCGACCCAGCCGGTCACGATGCGCCCGCTCATGCCGCCGATCGAGTTGCCCGCCACGAACATGCCGATGGCCGCGACCAGCGCCTTGGGCCGCACCTCCTCGGCGAGGAACGCCATCGCGGACGCGGGCAGCCCCGCCAGCGCCGCGCCCTGCACGGCGCGCAGCGCGATCAGCACCTCGACGGAGGGGGCGAAGGGGACGAGGAGCCCGACCGCGACGGCGACGGTCAGTGCGGCGGTCATCACCGCGCGCCGCCCGAAGCGCTCGCTGAGCGCGCTCAGCGGAAGGACGAAGAGAGCCAGTGCGCCCGTCGCCGCCGACACCGTCCAGCTGGCCGTGCTCGCGCTCACGCCGAAGTCGGCGGAGACGAGGGGGAGGAGGGCCTGCGTGGAGTAGAGCAGGGCGAAGGTGGCGACGCCCGCGAGGAAGAGCGCGAAGCTCATCCTGCGGTAGCCCGGACCGCCGGGGGTCAGCCGGGTGTCGGCGGCGGGGGACGACGGAGTGAGGGCGACCGCAGGGGTGGCGGGCGCCCCGCTACTGGCAGGAGGCATGCCATGAACGTACGACCGACTTTTTGATGCGTCCAATGCATGGAAACCCCATAATCGTTCCCATGCCGCATCAGCAGAGGTCACAGCCGCGTCTGTCACGCAACAGTGACGCAGAGGACATCGTGACGCTGCTCGCGCCCCGCCTCGCGTACTTCGCGGGGGTCGCCCGCACCGAGCACGTCACGCGCGCCGCGCAGGAGCTCCAGGTCCCCCAGTCGACGCTCTCCCGCGCCCTCGTCCGGCTCGAACGGGACCTCGGCGTCGACCTGTTCGTCCGCCGTGGCCGCACCGTCGCGCTCACCCCGGCGGGCCGCACCTTCCTCGCCTCGGTCGAGCGGGCGCTCGGCGAGGTGGAGCGGGCCGCCGAGTCGGTGCGCGCGGACGCCGACCCGGCCTCCGGCAAGGTCGCCTTCGGCTTTCTGCACACGATGGGCTCGGAGACGGTGCCGGGCCTGATCCGCGCCTTCCGCGCCGACCACCCGCGCATCCGCTTCAGCCTCGTGCAGAACTACGGCGAGGCGATGCTGGAGCGGCTGCGCGCGGGCGAGCTCGACCTCTGCCTCACCTCGCCGGTGCCCGACGCCCCCGACCTGGTGGCCCGCCGGCTCGACGAGCAGCGCCTGCGCCTGGTCGTCCCCGACGACCACCGGCTCGCGTCCCGCAAGCGGGTCCGGCTCGCCGAGGCGGCCGACGAGGCCTTCGTGACCCTGGAGCCGGGCTACGGCCTGCGGCGCATCACCGACGACCTCTGCCAGGAGGCGGGCTTCCGGCCCCGGGTCGCCTTCGAGGGCGAGGAGGCGGAGACGCTGCGGGGCCTGGTCGCGGCGGGTCTCGGCGTGGCCCTGCTGCCGCCGCCGGCCGTGGCCCGCCCGGGAGTCGTGGAGCTGACGGTGACGGGCCAGCGCGCGGTGCGCGAGATCGGCGTGGCCTGGCTGGACGGCCACCCGGACACGCCGCCGGTGGCGGCGTTCAAGCAGTTCCTGCTGAGCAGGAAGGGCAGACTGCTGCAACAGAACACCCTGGTGCAGCCCGGCCACGGGGGAAGTGACAGCCCGTCCGGCGATTGAGGACGAACTCGGCGAAACCGGTGGCCGGCAGGCAACCGTCGCCCGGTCACTTGCGGAAGGACTGCCCGAAGCCGGAGGCCAACGGCATGCGCAGCCCCAGCGGCGGCGGCGCCGCCAGCGCGTCCTCCAGGGGCCGGGCGAAGTCCGCCCCGAACAGCGTGCCCATCACGAAGTCCGAGGCCAGTGCGAGGACTTCGGACTGGTGCTGATGCAGCCGGTGCCCGTCGGAGTGCACCTCGAACCGGCACACGTCACGGTTCGCCTTCTTCGCCCGCTCGGCGAAACGGAACGACAGCTCGGGGTCGGTCCGCTCGTCGTTGGTGCCGTGCACGATCAACACCCGCCGCCCCACCAGCTGCTTCACCGGCTCCGGCGGCGCGGCCACGTCGTCCTCGGGCAGCCAAGGGGCCAGCGCGAGCACGGAGTTGACCGCCGTGTGCCCGCCCGCGCGGAGCGCCGCGCGCCCGCCCATGTCGACGCCGGCCAGACAGACGGGGACGTCGCCGTAGAGACGTACGATCTCGTCCGCCGCCCACGCCGTGTCCTGGGCGAGCTGCGCCTGCGCGCCGTTCCAGCCCCGGCAGCGGTAGTGCACGACATGGGTGGCGAGGCCCGCCTCGTGCCCGTCGCGGGCCAGTCTGCGCCCCAGCGCGCGGACCGGGCCCGCCGTCAGGGGCGTGGGTCTGCGGGTGGATGTCTCGGCGCCGCCGGGCAGCAGGAGCACCGCCCCGCTCACGGCGGCAGGCGCCGTTCCGATCACGCGCCCGAGCCTGGCCGCGCCCGCCGGCTTCGCGGTCCCTTGCTGTGCCATGACAGAACAGTGTCAGAAGCGATGGTGTACGCCACCCGTCCGCACGGTCACTGTTACGTATCGACCAGTGAGTTCTACGCGCGTAGGCGCTAGAGTGCCGAAATGACGAGCCAGACTCACACGACCGGTCACACGGACCGTGAAACGCCCGACGCCGAACAGATCCGGCGCGCCCCCAAGGTGCTCCTGCACGACCACCTCGACGGCGGCCTGCGCCCCGGCACCGTCGTCGACCTCGCCCGTGAGACGGGGTACGAGGGACTGCCCGAGACCGACCCCGACAAGCTCGGGATCTGGTTCCGCGAGGCGGCCGACTCCGGCTCCCTGGAGCGCTACCTGGAGACCTTCGCCCACACCTGCGCGGTCATGCAGACGAAGGACGCCCTCAGGCGCGTGGCCGCCGAGTGCGCCGAGGACCTCGCCGAGGACGGCGTCGTCTACGCCGAGATCCGCTACGCCCCCGAGCAGCACCTGGAGCAGGGCCTCACCCTCGAAGAGGTCGTCGAGGCCGTCAACGACGGCTTCCGCGAGGGCGAGCGCCGCGCGCGGGCCAACGGTCACCGCATCCGCGTGGGCGCCCTGCTCACCGCCATGCGGCACGCGGCCCGCGCCCTGGAGATCGCCGAACTCGCCAACCGCTACCGCGACTCGGGCGTCGTCGGCTTCGACATCGCGGGCGCCGAGGCGGGCTTCCCGCCCACCCGTCACCTCGACGCGTTCGAGTTCCTCAAGCGCGAGAACAACCACTTCACGATCCACGCGGGCGAGGCCTTCGGCCTGCCGTCGATCTGGCAGGCCCTGCAGTGGTGCGGCGCCGACCGCCTCGGCCACGGCGTGCGCATCATCGACGACATCGAGATCGCCGACGACGGCACCGTGCGGCTCGGCCGGCTCGCCTCGTACGTGCGCGACAAGCGGATCCCGCTGGAGCTCTGCCCGACCTCCAACCTCCAGACCGGTGCCGCCACGTCCTACGCCGAGCACCCCATCGGGCTGCTGCGCAGACTGCACTTCCGCGCGACGGTGAACACCGACAACCGCCTGATGTCCGGCACCAGCATGAGCCGCGAATTCGAGCACCTGGTCGGCACATTCGGCTACACGCTCGACGACATGCAGTGGTTCACGGTCAATGCGATGAAATCAGCATTCATTCCTTTCGATGAACGACTGGCCATGATCAACGACGTGATCAAGCCCGGATATGCCGAGCTGAAGTCCGAATGGCTGTTCCGTCAGACCGTCTCGACCAGCGCTTCTGCCGAGAACTGACGGAAGTCCGCGCGTCTTTGCCGACGGCGTCAGCGGCCGGGGTCCTCGTGACCCCGGCCGCTTTCTGTTCATTGCCGCCCGTGATCTGTGCTGTTTACGGTCGTTGAACCCCGCAAACCCCCACTCAGTAAACCGCTCAGCAAAGACACAAGGACACAGTGAAGATGAAGCAGTCTGCCGCCAAGACCCTCGGTGTCGCCGCTCTCGGCGCCGCTTTCGCCGCCGCCGGCGCGGGTGCCGCCAACGCCGCCCCCGCCGTCCCCGAGGCCGCCGCGGCCCTCGGCACCGTCTCCTCCGCGCTCCCCCTGGACC
>NZ_LIRJ01000080.1 GCF_001419745.1 Streptomyces silaceus
GGCCACCCCCGCCGCCGACTCCCCCGGCAGCAACTCGCCCTTCGGATCCGTCACGTAGAACGCGTCCACCGCGTTCGAGCCCAGCGTCGAGACGTGGGCGCTGCGCACCGTCACCCCCGCCGCCTCCAGCGCCCGCCCGATCCGGTGCAGGAGGCCCGGCGCGTCCTGGGCCCGTACCTCGATCACCGTCGCGCGCCGCGACCCCGCCGAGGCCACCGTCACCCGCGCAGGCGGCGCCACCGTCCCCCGCCGGCGCGGATACGCCGCATCCCGCTCCGCCAGCCGCGCCGCGATGTCCAGCGACCCGTCCAGCGCCCGCACCAGATCGGCCCGCAACCGCGCGGCCTGCGGCAGCGACCCGTACTCCGCGGCGACCCGCCAGTTCAGCAGCAGCACCGGCCCGTCGAGGTCCTCCACACCGGACCGCAGCGTCACGGCCCGCAGCTCCGCCGTCCGCACCGTCAGCCGGTGCATCGCCAGCACGCCCGCCACCACGGACAGCACCCCGTCCTGCTCCGGCACGGCCACCAGGAGCTCCGCGCCCAACGGCTCCTCGGCGCCCGCCCGCAGCGCCACCACCGGCCCACCGGTCCGCACCGCCTCCACCGCGAGCCGCTCCTGCTCGGCCGTCGGCGCCGCGTCCTCCGGCTCCGCGGGCTCGTCCCCGGAGAGCACCGCCGCCACCCGCTTCACCAGGTCGGCGACCAGCGCCCCGCGCCAGGCGGACCACGCCGCGGGCCCTGTGGCCAGCGCGTCCGCCTCGGTCAGGGCGTGCAGCAGCTCCAGCGTCCCCACGGACCCGACCGCCTCCGCGACCCCCCGCACCGTGGCGGGATCGTCGAGGTCGCGCCGGGTCGCGGTCTCCACGAGCAGCAGATGGTGGCGGACGAGGCGGGCGAGGACGGCCACGTCGGCCGGGTCGAAGCCGACGCGCGCGGCGACGTCCCGGGCGATGATCTCCCCGGCGGCGGAGTGGTCCCCGGGCCAGCCCTTCCCGATGTCGTGGAGCAGCGCGGCCACCAGGAGCAGGTCCGGGCGCCCGACCCGCCGCGTGAGCGCGGCGGCCCGCACCGCCGTCTCGACGAGATGGCGGTCGACCGTCCACGTGTGGACGGCGTTCCGCTGGGGCCGGCACCGCACCCGCTCCCAGTCGGGCAGCATCCGTGTGACGAGGCCCTCGGCCTCCAGCGCCTCCCACACCTCGACGGTCGGCCGCCCCGCGCCGAGCAGCGTGACGAGCTGCTCGCGCGCCTCGGCGGGCCACGGCGTCGGCAGGGGCCGCGCCGTGGCGGCCAGGCGCCGTACGGCGTGCAGGGACAGCGGAAGCCCGGCCTGCGCGGCGGCCGCGGCGGCCCGCAGCGGAAGGACGGGGTCCCGTTCCGGCCGGGCGGCCCGCGCGAGCACGGCTTCGCCGTCCTGTTCCACCACGCCCTCGGCCAGCGGCGACCGCTCGGCCGCGGCGGCCCCGCGCCCGCCACCACCCCGCCCGCCCAGCAGGGACCGCAGCCTCGGCCGCCCGGCCCGCGCCCGCAGCACGCGCCCGACCTCGCGCCAGGTGACGTCGCTGGCGTAGGAGACGACGCGGGCGGCCTCGTACACCTGGCGCAGCAGGGTGTCCGCGTCCAGGAGGTCCAGCGCGGCGGCGACCTGGTCCTGCTCCTGGAGGGCGAGCCGGTCGGTGGCGCGCCCGGTGGTCAGGTGCAGCGCGTCGCGCACGTCGAGCAGCCGGCGCCGGGCGTCGGCGAGCCCTTCGCGAGGCGCGTCCGCGAGCCAGGAGGCGGCGACGGCCCGCAGCGCCGTCGCGTCCCGCAGCCCGCCGCGGGCCTCCTTCAGGTCGGGCTCCAGAAGGTGGCCCAGCTCGCCGTGCCGGACGGCCCGTTCCTCGCACAGCTCGCGCAGCTCGGGGAGCCGCTTCGGCGCCTGGTTGCGCCAGTCGGCGAGCACGGTGGTGCGCAGGGCCGTGGTCAGCCCCAGGTCCCCGGCGACGTGCCGCGCGTCGAGGAGTCCGAGGTGCACCTTGAGGTCCTCGCCCGCGGTCCTGCGGGCCTCGGCCGGGGTGCGGACGGAGTGGTCGAGGGCGAGTCCGAGGTCCCAGACGGGGTACCAGAGGCGGTCGGCGAGGGCGGCCACCTCGGCGCCGTCCGCACTGCCGTCGTGCAGGAGCAGCAGGTCGAGGTCGCTGCGCGGCGACAGCTCGCCGCGGCCGTATCCGCCGACGGCGATCAGCGCGGCGCCGCGGGGGACGTCGTCGCCGCCCGCCCGGAAGAGCCCGGCGAGCCAGTCGTCCGTGAGATCCGCGAGGGCGGAACGGCGCGGCGGCCCGGACCGCGGCTCCTCCTGGAGGAGCCGCAGCCGGGCCGCCGCGTAACCGCTGGGTCCGGGGTCTTCCGATTCAGTACGTACGTCCACACTCGTCACCCAGCAGCTCCTGTCCTGTCCCGCTCAGTTGCCCGTGCCCGGTCCCCGCCGCGTCACAGCGCGTCGGGCCCGCGCTCGCCGGTCCGTACCCGGACGGCCGTGTCGACCGGGACGCTCCAGACCTTGCCATCGCCGATCTTGCCGGTGCGCGCGGCCTTCACCACGACTTCGAGGAGCTGTTCGGCGTCGTCGTCCTCGACCAGCACCTCGATGCGGATCTTCGGCACGAGGTCGACCGTGTACTCGGCGCCGCGATAGACCTCGGTGTGGCCGCGCTGCCGGCCGTATCCGCTGGCCTCGGTGACGGTCAGCCCCTGGACGCCGAAGGCCTGCAGCGCCTCCTTGATCTCGTCGAGCCGGTGCGGCTTGACGACCGCGGTGATGAGCTTCATGCGTCCACCTTCTTGTTCTTCTGAGCCTGAGCCGTGCCCTGACCGCCGCCCGTCGCCGAGGCCACCGGCCCCGGTACCGCCGCCGTCCGCGGCGCCGTACCGCCGCCCGCGCCGCTGAAGTCGTACGCGGTCTCGGCGTGTTCGACCTGGTCGATGCCCGCGACCTCGTCGTCCTCGGGGACCCGCATCCCGATCGTCTTGTCGATGACGAGGGCGAGGAGCGCGGAGGCGACGAGGGAGTACGCGAGGACGGCGCCCACACCGGCGAGCTGCTTCCACAGCTGGTCGAGGCCGCCGCCGTAGAAGAGGCCCTTCGCCTCCGACTGCCCGCCGCCGGTGGCGAAGAAGCCGACGAGGACCGATCCGGCGATGCCGCCGACCAGGTGGACGCCGACGACGTCGAGGGAGTCGTCGTAGCCGAACCGGAACTTCAGGCCGACGGCCATGGCGCACAGCAGACCGGCGATGGCGCCGATGGCGATGGCGCCGAGCGGCGAGCAGGAGCCGCCGGAGGGGGTGATGGCGACGAGACCGGCGACGGCGCCCGAGGCGGCACCCAGCGTGGTGAACGCGCCGTGGCGAATCTTCTCGTAGAGGAGCCAGGCGAGCATGGCCGCGGCGGTGGCGACCTGCGTGTTGACGAACATGAGCGCGCCGACGCCGTCGTCGTTGCCGAGCCACGATCCGGCGTTGAAGCCGAACCAGCCGAACCACAGCAGGGCCGCGCCGAGCATGACGAGCGGCAGGGAGTGCGGCCGCATCGGGTCCTTCTTGAAGCCGACGCGCTTGCCGATGACGAGGATGACGCCGAGCGCCGCGGCACCGGCGTTGATGTGCACGGCCGTGCCGCCCGCGAAGTCGATGACGCCGAGCTCGAAGGCCCAGCCGCCGGCGCCCCACACCCAGTGCGCCACGGGGAAGTACACGACCGTGGCCCACAGGGCGATGAACAGCGCCCAGGCCGTGAACTTCACGCGGTCCGCCAGGGCGCCGCTGATCAGCGCGGGGGTGATGATCGCGAACATCAGCTGGAAGACGGCGAAGACGTAGACGGGGATGGTGTAGCCGTCCCAGAGCTGGTTGATGCCGAGGCCGCTGAGCCCGACGTAGTCGCTCTCCCACCCGAAGAGGCTGCCGTGGTCGGTGCCGAACGCGACGGAGAAGCCGTACAGCACCCACAGGATGGTGACGATCCCCAGGCTGATGAAGCTCATCATCAGCATGTTCAGGGTGCTCTTGACCCGGACCATGCCTCCGTAGAAGAAGGCGAGTCCCGGCGTCATGAGCATCACCAGGGCGGAACAGATGAGCATGAACCCGGTGTTGGCGGCAGACAGCTCGGGGGCGTCTGCGGCGATCGTGATGCCTGGGGGCATCGGCGTCTCCTCGTCGTCGTATGCGGCCCGTGCGGGCGAAGCCTGTGCGGTGCCGAGGGGCCCTTGCTCCTGGGGAGCGGGGCGGTGGGCCGGTTATGCGCCAGAGACTGGCGCAGCGCCGTTTCGGCGGGGGCCCCTCGGTGTTTCGCCGCAGTGACGAAGAGGTCGTGCGTGTTACGCGGCCATGAACTGCCGGGTCGCGCGGGGTGGACTTTCCTCCCTCGGGCGGGGCATGCGAACCGGCCGCGGCGGCCATCCGGCTGACCTGGCGTGGGGGAGCCGAGTCGGGCTGTTCGGGATGGTCCTGCCGCGGCCGGAGCCGGTCGTGCCGGTCGTCAGACCGCCTCCGCGGTTTCCGGCATCTCGATGGCGAGCCGTTCGGTGATCTGGAGGACCTCGGCGACGTCCCCGAAGTCCCGCACGGCGGTGTCGACGGTCTTGCGCAGGCGGGTGTTGACCCGCTCGGAGCGGACCTTCTTGGCGATGTCGAGGGCCTGTCCGGCGAGTACCGTGCTCTGCTCGGGCTCGCGCTGGAGCAGGTGGACGGTGGCCTTGCCGATGAGGTTCAGCGCGTACGAACGCTGGTGTTCGGTGTCCTTCTCGAAGAGCTCCACGGCGCGGTCCATGACGGGCTCGGCGAGCGAGGCGTACGTGGGGCTGCGGCCCGCGACGTAGGCGAGGTCGCGGAACGAGTGGGCGTTCTCCCCGTTGAGCTCGGCCTCGGAGAAGAAGCGGATCCAGTCGGGCTCCGGCTCGTTGAAGTCCTCGGCGTCGGCGAAGGTGTCCTCGGCCATCCGCACGGCCCGCTTGCACTTGCCGGGCTGGCCCATGCTGGCGTACGCGCGGGCCTCCATCGCATACAGCATCGCCTGGGTGCGCGGGCTGGCGCAGTCCCGGCTGCCGTACTGCGCGAGGTGGATCAGTTCGAGGGCGTCGTCGGGCCGGCCGAGGTGGATCATCTGGCGGCTCATGCTGGAGAGGATGTACGACCCCAGCGGCTTCTCGCCCGCTTCCTTGGCGGCGTGCAGGGCGAGGACGAAGTACTTCTGGGCGGTGGGCTGGAGGCCCACGTCGTAGCTCATCCAGCCCGCCAGCTCGGCCAGTTCGCCCGCGACCTTGAACAGGCGCCGGGAGGTGGCCTCGGGCTGGGGCTCCTGCAACAGGTCGGTCACTTCGTGCAGTTGCCCCACGACGGCCTTGCGCCGGAGCCCTCCCCCGCACTGGGCGTCCCACTGGCGGAACATCACCGTGGTGGACTCCAGCAGGTCGAGCTCGGGCTTGGACAGGCGCGCCGGGCGGCGCGATGCGGCGGGCTCGGGGTCCTCGGGCGGCGCGGCCGGCGAGGGCACCAGCCAGCGCTGCATGGGCTCGATGAGGGCGGGTCCCGCGGAGAGAGCGAGCGAGGTGCCGAGGAAGCCGCGGCGGGCGAGCATCAGGTCGCTGCGCGAGAACTCACTGATGAGCGCGACCGTCTGCGGGCCGGTCCAGGGCAGGTCCACGCCGGAGGTCGCGGGCGTGCGGTGGGCGGCGCGCAGGCCGAGGTCCTCGACGGCGACGACACAGCCGAACCGCTCGGAGAACAGCTCGGAGAGGATGCGGGGAATCGGCTCGCGCGGATTCTCGCCGTCCAGCCAGCGGCGCACCCGCGAGGTGTCCGTGGAGATGTGGTGGGCGCCCAACTGCCGTGCCCTGCGGTTCACCTGGCGCGCCAGCTCACCCTTGGACCAGCCGCTGCGCACGAACCACGACGTGAGCATCTCATTGGGGCGCTTCTCAGCGTTCGTACCGCCTCCGCCATTGCCGCCCACTGGAACGCCCCCATCCCTCAAGACATTTGTGCGTCGTCCACGCCAAGCCCTAACAGAATGCCGCGTCTTGCGGCCGCCCGTCCGGAGAACGTCACCCATCGAACAGGAAACCGACTTGCCTCCGGCATACCCGCGAGTGCTCGTTCTCCCCGGGCCGTGCACTGAAAGTAATCCTACGATCACCCCTCCGGCGAGGGCGATCCCGGAAACGCCACCATTCGCCACCCCTTCGAATGAACTCCCGGGCCGCCACAAGCGATTCACTTGACATAGGACGCCGGAAAGTGGGCGGAGCGGAGTGCGCCGGGGCGTATGCCACCGGGCGCACCACCCGCGAACCCACCGGGCGCCGTCGCGAAAGCAGAGGGTCACGATCCGATTCCGTCACGTAACCGCGGCACGCTCGACCCGTTGGAGGGGGCATGGGCTTCACGATCGGCGGCACCCGGGGGACCGAAAAGCCCCGGACCGGATCTCGGCGGCGCGGCCGCGCATCCGACTGCACCACGGTGGCGGAGTACACGGGCCTGTGGGGCTGGGCCGCGGTGCCCGGCGCCCGCGCCCTGGACGGCGCCTGCTCGTGCGGCGCGGCCGACTGCGCCGCCCCGGGCGCCCATCCGCTGGACTTCGCCCCGGAGGTACCCGCCGGGGCCACGCTCGACGACGTGGCGGACGCGTGGGCGCAGTTCCCCGGCGCCGCCGTGCTGCTGCCGGTCGGCCGGGCCTTCGACGTGCTGGAGGTGGCGGAGACGGCGGGGCGGCGCGCCCTGGTCCGGCTGGAGCGGATGGGCCTTCCCCTGGGCCCCGTGGCGGTGACGCCGGACGGCCGGGCGCAGTTCTTCGTCGCCCCGGGCGCCGCGACGGAACTCCCCCAGCTGCTCTACCGCATGGGCTGGGACGACGCCGCCCTCGACCTGCACGGCCTGGGCGCGGGCGACCACATCACGGCGCCGCCCTCCGACCGCGGCGGCCTCGGCCCGGTCCGCTGGCTGCGCGCCCCCGCGCTCGACTCGGCGACGAACCCGCCGCAGGCGCGGCTGCTGCTGGGGACGCTGGCGTACGTGGCGCACCGGTCCCCGGCCTGAGCCGCCACGACAGACGGAAGGGCCTCCCCGCATCTGCACCATGCGGGGAGGCCCTTCCTTTCGTACGACGCGTACGACGCGCGCGACACGCCACGACGCACCCGGGGCGGACGCGTGCGGCCCGGCGGAGCCCTAGTCTCCGATGAGCGCGTCCACGAACGCCTCCGGCTCGAACGGCGCCAGGTCGTCCGCGCCCTCGCCGAGGCCCACCAGCTTGACCGGCACGCCCAGCTCGCGCTGGACGGCGACGACGATGCCGCCCTTGGCGGTGCCGTCGAGCTTGGTGAGGACGATGCCCGTGATGTCGACGACCTCGGCGAAGACCCGCGCCTGCACCAGGCCGTTCTGTCCCGTGGTGGCGTCGAGGACGAGGAGGACCTCGTCCAGCGGCGCGTGCTTCTCGACGACGCGCTTGACCTTGCCGAGCTCGTCCATCAGGCCCGTCTTGGTGTGCAGCCGGCCCGCGGTGTCGATGAGGACGACGTCCGCGCCGTCCGCGATGCCCTCCTTGACCGCGTCGAAGGCGATCGACGCCGGGTCGCCGCCCTCGGGGCCGCGGACCGTGCGGGCGCCGACGCGCTCGCCCCAGGTCTGCAGCTGGTCGGCGGCGGCGGCGCGGAAGGTGTCGGCGGCGCCGAGGACGACCGAGCGGCCGTCGGCGACGAGGACGCGCGCGAGCTTGCCCGTCGTGGTGGTCTTGCCGGTGCCGTTGACCCCGACGACCATCACGATGCCCGGGGTCTCCAGGCCGGACTCGGTCTTCACGGCACGGTCGAAGTCCGTGCCCACCAGCGTGAGGAGCTCCTCGCGCAGCAGGGCGCGCAGCTCGTCCGGGGTGCGGGTGCCGAGCACCTTGACGCGCTCGCGCAGCCGCTCCACGAGCTCCTGGGTGGGCGCGACGCCGACGTCCGCGGTGAGCAGCGTGTCCTCGATCTCCTCCCAGGTGTCGTCGTCGAGGTGCTCGCGGGACAGCAGCGTGAGCAGTCCCTTGCCGAGCGCGTTCTGCGAGCGGGAGAGGCGGGCGCGCAGCCGGACCAGGCGTCCGGCCGTGGGCTCGGGGGTCTCGATCTCCGGCGCGGCCGGCTCCGCGGCGGCCGGCTCCTCCTCGACGACGACAGGGGCCGACATCGAGGGTTCCGCGACCGGGAGTTCCACCTCCTCGATCGTGCGGCGCGGTTCGTCGCGCGCCGTCTCGGCCTCCTCGCCGACCTTCGGCTCGGCGGGAGGAGCGGTGATGGTGGGCGTGCTGGACGGGGCCTGCGGGGGCAGCTGCTTCTTCTTGCGGCTGCCGATCACGAGCCCGCCGAGCGCGCCGATCACGACCACGGCGATGACTACAGCAAGGATGACGATTTCCATAACGCTCCCAGTATCGGCCATGGCCCCTGGAGAGGCCCAGATTGTGGTTTCCTCCAAAGAACATATGCGTCAGGAGGTCACTACTCGGACTAAAGTACGATGGAGCTCGCCGCATCAACGCGCGTAGAGTCCATCGCGATCAACCCCCACCGACGGATCGCGACGTTGCGAGCCGAGCGAGAGGCACGGACCCACCCCCATGAGCACCACCGCCGAATCCGAAGGCGCCCTCGAGACGCGCGGCCTTGAGCCCGTCCCGGACAGCGAGCGCACGGGCAAGACCCGAGAGTTGTTCCCCACCTGGGTCGCGGCCAACATCAGCGTCCTGCTGCTCACCATGGGCGCGGGCCTGGTCGTCTCCAACCGCCTGAACTTCTGGCAGGTCCTGGTCGTCGCGCTCGTCTCGCCCCTGCTGAGCTACGGCATGGTCGGCCTCATCTCCATCGCCGGCAAGCGCGGCGGCTCCCCGGGCATGACGCTCTCGCGCGCGGTCTTCGGCCAGCGCGGCAACCTCTTCCCGGGCGCGCTGATCTGGGTCGCCCGCTGGGGCTGGGAGACGATCAACGCGGTCACCGGCGCGTACGCGATCATCACGGTCCTGAACATCTGCTTCGGCATCGAGTCGAGCACCTGGCTGACCGTCGTCACGCTGGTCGCCTTCGTCGCGTGCACCTTCCTGATCAGTGGCCTCGGCCGCAAGATCCTGCACATCTGCAGCACCTGGTCGACGTACGCCTTCGGCGCGTTCAGCGTGCTCGTGCTGGTCTACCTCCTCGCCGAGACCGACTGGTCGGCCGTCTTCGACAAGCCCGCGGGCTCCACCGCGATGATGGTCGCGGGCGTCGGCACGATCGCCGCGGGCGGCATCAGCTGGGTCCCCACCGGACCCGACTTCACCCGCTACCTCCCGCGCACCGCCTCCAACAAGCCGATCATCGGCCACGCCATCGGCGGCGCCGGCATCGTCGTCGTCCCGATGGTCCTGATGGGCGCCGTCATGGCGGTCTCCGACCCGAAGCTCTCCTCGGCGCAGGACCCGGTCTCCTTCCTCGGCGAACTGCTCCCGATGTGGATCGCGGTGCCGTACCTGCTGATGGCCCTCATCGGCATGCTGCTGATCAACTCGATGTCGATGTACTCCGCGGGCTTCACCGCCATGACGCTCGGCATCAAGGTCCCGCGCGCGTGGGCGGTCAGCGTGAACGCGATCATCAGCCTGATCTTCGGCTACATCCTGATGAACGTGGCGACGAGCTTCATGGGCTCGTTCATCTCCTTCCTCACCCTGCTCGCGGTCGCCTTCTCCGCCTGGATCGGCGTCTTCGGCATCGACATGCTGCGCCGCAAGACGTACGACGGCGAGGCCCTGATGGACACCAAGCGCACCAGCGCCTACTGGTACAAGGCCGGCTTCGCCTGGCAGGCCATGACCGCCTGGGCGATCGCCCTGCTGGTGGGCCTGCTCTTCACCAAGGTCGACTGGTTCAGCGGCCCGCTGGCCTCGTCCTGGATCGGCCGGCACGGCCTGGGCTGGCTGACCACGATCGTCGTCGCGGCCGCGCTGTACGCGATCCTGCCGAAGGCCCCGCTCGTCGAGAAGGACGCGGTGGCCACGGACGGCAAGGGCGAGGGCGAGACCGAGCTGGTCTCCGCCTGATCCGCGCCAAGTTCAGCAGGGAGCACTCCAACTTTCGTACGAGGCTACCCATCTGACACGACGTCAACTAACGTCCCCCTTCGCCGCCGCCCACGCACGGTGAAGGGGGACGTTCCCATGCCCACCACAGTCGTACGTTTCAATCTCGTCGATCCCGCGGCGACACCCGCCTCGCTGAGCGAGCGCTACCGGGCCGCCCTGGAGATGGCCGCCTACGCGGACGACCGCGGCATCGCCACCGTCCAGACGGAGGAGCACCACGGCGCGGAGAACAGCTGGATCTCCTCGCCCTTCACGTTCGCGGGCGCCGTCTTCGGCGCGACGCAAGGGCATTCGGCGGCGCGCAGCGCCTCGTTGAGGGGCGGTGGCCGGGAGACGGGCGGGCGCATCGCGGTGACGGTCTCCGCGATCATCGGCCCGCTGCACGATCCGCTGCGCCTCGCCGAGGACATCGCCGTGCTCGACCTGCTGAGCGGCGGCCGTCTGGTCACCGTGGCGGGCATCGGCTACCGGCCCGAGGAGTACGAGCAGTCGGGCGTCGACTGGAAGCGGCGCGGCACGCTGCAGGACGAGCTCCTGGAGACGCTGCTCGCGGCCTGGACCGGCGAGCCCTTCACCTACCGCGGCCGCACGGTGCGCATCACCCCGCGCCCCTTCACCCAGCCCCATCCGATGCTGCTCGTCGGCGGCTCCTCGAAGGCGGCGGCGCGGCGCGCGGCCCGCTTCGGCCTGCCCTTCTTCCCCAGCGCGCACCTGCCGGAGCTGGAGGCGTACTACACCGAGCAGCTCGCGGCGCACGGCACCGAGGGCTGGACGATGATGCCCGCCGCCGTGACCCCGCTGCTGCACATCGCCGACGACCCGGACCGCACCTGGGCCGAGCACGGCGAGCACTTCCTGCACGAGGCCCGCACGTACGCCTCCTGGCAGTCCAAGGACATCCGCTCGGCGGTGAAGTCGGCGGCCACGACGGTCGCCGAGCTGCGCGCCGAGGGCGTCTACCGCGTCCTGACGCCCGAGGAGTGCGTGGCGTACGCCAAGGGGGACGTCGGCAGCCTCGTCCTGCACCCGCTGGTCGGCGGCATGCCCGTCGACGAGGGCTGGCGCAGCCTGCACCACTTCTGCGAAAACGTACTGCCCCGGCTCAAGGACAAGTGAGCACGAGTCCTTCAGCCGGGGCAGCTTCCTGATGAGGAGGGGGCAGCGGGGTTTTAGCCCATCTCCTCCAGGGCCTTGCCCTTCGTCTCCTTGACGAACTTCATGACGAAGGGGATCGAGAGCGCCGCGAAGGCGCCGTAGATGATGTACGAGCCGGTCAGGGACCACTCGGACATGCTCGGGAAGGTCTTGGTGATCGCGAAGTTGGCGAGCCACTGGGCGGCCGCGGCCACACCGAGCGCGGCGGCGCGGATCCGGTTCGGGAAGATCTCGCCGAGCAGCACCCAGACCACCACGCCCCAGGAGAGGGCGAAGAAGAGCACGAAGGCGTTGGCGGCGATGATCGCGGTCAGGCCCTGCGCGTTCGGCAGCGAGACGGTGTCACCGGAGCCGGTCTTGTACGAGAACGCCCATGCCATGGTGAAGAGGGCTGCCGCCATGCCCGCGGAGCCGATGATCGCCAGCGGCTTGCGGCCGATCCGGTCGACGAAGATCATCGCGATGACCGTACCGATGATGTTCACGATCGACGTCTCGAACGAGTACAGGAACGAGCTGGACGGGTCCTTGCCGATCGACTGCCACAGCTGGTTCGAGTAGTAGAAGATCACGTTGATGCCGACGAGCTGCTGGAAGACCGACAGGCCGATGCCGATCCAGACGATCGGCAGGAAGCCGACCTTGCCCAGCAGGTCCTTGAACGACGGCTGGTGCTCGCTGCGCATGCCGCCCTCGATCTCGGCGACGCGCGCGTCCAGGTCGATCGATGTGCCCTCGACCTCGCCGAGCACCTTGCGGGCCTCGGTGTCCCGGCCGACCGAGATCAAGAAGCGCGGCGACTCGGGGATGACGAAGGACAGCAGGCCGTAGAGGACGGCCGGGACGACCATGACGCCGAGCATCCACTGCCAGGCCTCCAGGCCCATCAGCTTGCCGCGCTGGTCGCCGTCGGCCATGTTCAGGATGCCCCAGTTGACCAGCTGGGAGACGGCGATGCCGATGACGATGGCGGCCTGCTGGAAGGAGGCGAGCCGGCCGCGGTAGGCGGGCGGCGCGACCTCGGCGATGTAGGCCGGGCCGATCACGGAGGCCATGCCGATGCCGATGCCGCCGATGAGGCGCCACACCGTCAGGTCCCAGGCCGCGAAGGGCAGGGCCGAGCCGACGGCGCTGGCCGCGAAGAGGACGGCGGCGATCTGCATGCAGCGGATGCGGCCGATGCGGTCGGCGATGCGGCCGGCGACGGCGGCACCGACGGCACAGCCGAGCAGCGCGGTGGCGATGATCCAGCCGAGCATGTTGGCGTCGACGTCGAAGCGGTGCTGGATGGCGACGGTCGCGCCGTTGATCACCGAACTGTCGTAGCCGAAGAGGAAGCCACCCATCGCGGCGGCCGCCGTAATGAAGATGACATGGCCGAGATGGTCCGGCTGGGCCTCTCTGGCTCCGGACTGTGGCGCCTGCGATGTGCTGGTCACGTGTACTCCTCGGGCCACCGGCAGCGTTGCCGGGGGTGGGGGCGAGCTCTTCAAGTGGCGCACAACTTCACGCCGCCCACCACCTGAAGGTAAAAGCAACGTTGCAGAGACTATGCCTTCAAGTTTCGAAGTCAATAGGTGGGCTGCTGTGAATTTAAGGGCAGCGTGAGTCTATGTACGTTCAAGACTTGAACCCTTGAAGTGGGCGTCGCACCGGCTGTCGACGTGGCTGCCCGGACCGGCTACCGAAGCCGCTGGCTGATGACCTTCGAGACGCCGTCGCCCTGCATCGAGACGCCGTACAGCGCGTCCGCGACCTCCATCGTGCGCTTCTGGTGCGTGATCACGATGAGCTGCGAGGCTTCCTGGAGCTCCTGCATGATGCGGATGAGCCGCTGCAGGTTCGTGTCGTCGAGCGCCGCCTCGACCTCGTCCATCACGTAGAACGGGCTGGGCCGCGCCTTGAAGATGGAGACGAGCAGCGCCACGGCCGTCAGCGACCGCTCACCACCCGAGAGCAGCGAGAGCCGCTTGACCTTCTTGCCCGGCGGCCGCGCCTCCACGTCGACACCGGTGGTCAGCATGTTGTCGGGATCGGTCAGGATGAGCCGCCCCTCGCCGCCGGGGAAGAGCCGCGAGAAGACGCCCTCGAACTCCCGGGCCGTGTCGTGGTACGCCTCGGTGAAGACCTGCTCGACGCGCTCGTCGACCTCCTTCACCACCTGCAGCAGGTCGGCCCGCGTCTTCTTCAGGTCCTCCAGCTGCTCACTGAGGAACTTGTGGCGTTCCTCCAGCGCCGCGAACTCCTCAAGGGCCAGCGGGTTCACTTTTCCGAGCTGCTGGTACGCCCGTTCGGCTGACGTGAGCCGCTTCTCCTGCTCGGCGCGGACGAACGGGACCGGCTTGTTGCGGGGGTGCTCCGGGTCCTCGGGCAGCTCCTCGCCCTCGGCGGGGAGCGAGGGCGGCACGGGCTGGTCGGGGCCGTAGTCGGCCACGAGTCCCGCCGGTTCCACACCGAGCTCCTCCAGCGCCTTGGCCTCCAGCTGCTCGATCCGCAGCCGCTTCTCGGCACCGAGTACCTCGCCGCGGTGAACCGAATCCGTCAGCTTGTCGAGCTCGGCCTTCAGATCGCGGCCCCGGGCGCGCGCGGCGGTCAGGTCGCGCTCGCGCACCTCCTTGGCCCGCTCGGCGGCGGTGCGCTCCTCGTCGGCGCGGACGAGGGAGACCTCGACGTGGGCGAGCAGCTGGCGCCCGCCGGACGCGACGGCCTCGGCGACCGCCGCCTCGTGGCGCAGGCACGCCCTGCGCTGCTCGGCACGCGCGCGTGCCTCGCGTTCGGCGCGGGCGGCCCGGTCGAGGGAGTCGGCACGGCCCGCGAGCCCCTTCACGCGCTCCTCGTGCGTACGCGCCTGGAGGCGGGCCTCCATCTCGGTCTGCCGCGCGTTGGCCCCGTCGGCTGCGAGCCGGTCGCGCACGGAGGTGTCGGGCTCCTCCTCGGCCGGCGTCTCCTCCGCGACGGCGAGCCGCTCGGCCAGCTCCTCGGCCTCCGCGACGGCCCGGTCCAGGGCGTCCTGCGCCTTGGCAGCGGCGGCCGCGGACCGTTCCGCCTCGCCCGTGGCGCCGCGCGCCTGTCCGGCGAGCCGCCCCAGCTGCTGGGCGACGGACGACTTCTCCCGGTCGGCGGCCCTGCGCCGCTCCCCCAGCTCCTCGACGAGTGCGGCGCTGCTCCCGCGCCGTTGGGTCGCGGCCCGCTGGGCCTCGGCCAACTCCTCGCACTGCGCGGCCAGTTGCTCCAGCTCGGCGGCCGCCTCGTCGACGGACGCCTGCACTTCGAGCAGGCTCGGCGCGCCGGCGGACCCGCCCTGCGCGAAATGCGCCCCGAGCAGGTCCCCCTCGGCGGTGACCGCGGTCAGCTCCGGGCGGGCGTGGACGAGGTCCTCGGCGTCCTCCAGCGTCCCCACGGCGACGTACCCGCGCAGCAGCCGCCGCACGGCGGGCATCAGCTCGTCGGGCCCCCGCACCAGGTCGGCGACGTGGGGCGGCCCGTCGGAACGTTCCGGCTGTGCGTCCTCGGGGGCGCCGCCCAGCAGCAGCGCCGCGCGGCCCGCGTCCTGCTTGCGCAGCAGCCGGATGGCCTCGGCGGCGGTGCCGGGACCGCTGACGGCGATGGCGTCGGCGCCCGCGCCGAGCGCCGCGGCGACCGGGACCTCGTAGCCGGGGGCGACGGTGAGCAGGGCGGCGGCCGGTCCGAGGAGCCCGGTGAGCTGGTCCTTGGCGGCGAGCAGCGCCCCGGTGCCGTCCTTGCGCCGCAGGCCGAGCGCGAGCGCCTCGTGCCGGGCGGCGACGGCGGCCCGCTTGCGCTCGGCGGCGGTGGCCGCCTCCCGCGCCGCGGTGAGCGCGGCCTCGGCCTCGGCGAGGTCCCGCCTGGCCGCGTCGTGCCGCTCGCCGAGCTCCGCGTCGTCCGCGTCGAGCCCGTCGACCTCGGCCTTGAGCTGCTCGTACTCCTCCTGGGCCGCGACCGCGCGTTCGGCGGCCTCGTCGCGGGCGAGGGCGAGGCGGTCGATCTCGGCCTGGGCGGAGGCGGCGCGCGACCGGGCCGCGTTGACCTGTCCGCCCAGGCGCGCGAGCCCCTCGCGCCGGTCGGCGATGGCCCGCGCCACGTCCTTGAGCCGCCGCTCCTCGACGGCCAACTGCCGCTCGAGATCGGCCCGGTGGGCGACCGTGTCCTCCAGCGCGTGCTCGGCGGCCTCCAGGGCGGCCGCCAGCTCGGCCTCCTGCTCCCGGATCCGGGCGGCCTCGCGCTCCATGTCCTCGGGGTCGCGCCCGCGCCGCTCCTCGGGGGGCGCGGTGGTGGCGCTCTTCACCCGGGCGTCGGCCAGCGAGACGGTGCCGCGCACCCGCTCGGCGAGCTGCGACAGCTCGTACCAGGTCTGCTGGGCGCGCTGCAGGCGCGGCGTGAGGCGCCGCACCTCCTCCTCCAGGCGCGACTCCAGCTGCTGGGCGGCCCGCAGTTCGGCCTCGGCGCTCTCCTTGCGCTCCTTGAGCGCGGCCTCGTCGGCGACCTCCGCGTTCAGCGCCTCGCGCAGCCGTACGAGATCGTCGGCGAGCAGCCGCAGGCGGGCGTCGCGCAGATCGGCCTGGATGACGGCGGCCCGGCGCGCCACGGCGGCCTGCCGGCCCAGCGGCTTGAGCTGGCGGCGCAGTTCGTCGGTGAGGTCCTGGACGCGGGCGAGGTTGGCCTGCATCGCGTCCAGCTTGCGCAGCGCCTTCTCCTTGCGCTTGCGGTGCTTGAGGACGCCCGCGGCCTCCTCGATGAACGCGCGGCGCCCCATCGGGTCGGCGTGCAGCACCCCGTCGAGCTGTCCCTGGCCGACGATGACGTGCATCTCGCGGCCGATGCCGGAGTCGGAGAGCAGTTCCTGGATGTCGAGGAGCCGGCAGGTGTCGCCGTTGATCTGGTACTCGCTGCCGCCGTTGCGGAACATGATCCGCGTGATGGTGACTTCGGCGTACTCGATGGGCAGGGCGCCGTCGGAGTTGTCGATGGTGAGGGACACCTCGGCGCGGCCGAGCGGGGGCCGCCCGGTGGTGCCGGCGAAGATGACGTCCTCCATCTTGCCGCCGCGCAGCGACTTGGCGCCCTGTTCACCCATGACCCAGCTGAGCGCGTCCACGACGTTGGACTTGCCGGAACCGTTCGGTCCGACGACGCAGGTGATGCCCGGTTCGAACTTCAGCGTCGTGGCGGACGCGAAGGACTTGAAACCGCGCAGGGTCAGGGCCTTGAGATGCACGCCGTCGGACTCTACCTTTCACTGACCGTTTCACCCATGAAGATGCAGGGCACATCAGACGGTAAAGACAGCAGCGTACGCGGGGGAAAGAAAGAAGGGACGCCGAAGCGTCCCTTGCAGATCTGAGGACAAGCGGCTGACACGGACAGCCCGACCACTTGTTTAACGAGACGACTTACTGCAAACGCTCGTTGCCGACGAGGGGCCTTTGCGGGAAGGCCCTGGTCCGTACTCGATCACATAGGGGTCAGGTGAGCGCAGGCTCCGCCTGGGGTACGTCGATGCTCTCCAGGAGCGAGTCGTGAGAAGCGGCAGCCGCGAGCGCGTCGTTCTCGGCCTGGATCCGAACGAGCTCGGATTCCAGGTCCTGGACGCGCTGCTGGAGCCGTCGCATCTCGGCGAGGAGTCGCGGGTCGCTGCCGCCGACGTAACCGAGAAGCGCCTTTGCCATGATGGATGGTCCTCCACACTGAGTGACCGACCGAAGCGGTGTGGGTCGTGAGGGAATCGCACCCGCGGTGCTTGGCACTCTTTGTGTCGCTGGGTCTTGCTGGCCGTTCTCACATGCCAAACAGCTAAGGTGCGCGGGGCTTCCAGAGTCTCACCAAAAAGTTTGACGGTCAACACGATCACACCCCGCATTGGCGGGCGACCCGGGGGCGCGCGGCCTTCGAACGGGCGGCGCTGCTTCTCCTTCGGGGCCCTGGGGGCGTGGAGATCATCCTTACCTGCGGAGCCTGCCACGGCAAGCCGTTCTTGGCAACCACCAGGTCTTTTCTGCCTCAGGCAGTTGCCGTGGACACTCTCCCCCGGACGCGGCGCCACCCCTTCCGCCGCGTCCGCCCGGGTCACGGTCAGCGAATGGCGAAGGTGTCGTATATGCCGCGCGGTGTGTCCCAGATCTCGGTGACGCCGTCGACGCGGCCGGGTGTGTCGCCCTCGCGCAGCCAGTCGAGCAGTTTCTGGCAGCCGGCTCGGGGGCCCTCGGCGACGACCTGCACCCGGCCGTCGTCCAGATTGAGAGCAAAACCACTCAGGCCGCCGATCTCGAGGGCCTTGGCCCGCGTGAACCAGCGGAAACCCACAGCCTGCACGCGTCCGCGCACCCAGGCGGTGAGTCGTACGTCATCGTTCATGGCTGCACGCTAACCGGCCAATTGCTCTCTGAGCACTTCGCCCCCATGCGCCATCGCGTACAGTCGCGAATCGATGAGCCTCACTCATATGGGTGAGTCACGTTGATCATAAGGACGAAAGGCCAGGAGATGGGACGCCACCGACGCTCCGGCGCTGGACCGGCCGCCGCCACCCCTGAGGTCCCCCGGGGGACGGCGTCGCACCGCCGCAAGGGCAGGGCCGCCGCCCCGGTGCGCACGGGTCTGCTCGGCGTCTCCGCCGCCGTCGCGATGGGCGCCGTCGCGGTCGCCTCGGGCCTGGTGCCCGGCGCCGACAACTACCGGCTGGGCGGCAGCGACCCCGGCCAGGTCCGCTCGGCGGGTTCGCCGAGCCAGCTGGACCCGCAGGGCGGCACGAAGGGCAGTGCCGAGGACCGCGCCGAGCCCTCGCCGAGCCGGGGCACCGGCCGCTCCGAGGCGCCCGCGCCCACCCCGTCCAAGGCCGACCCGAAGCCCTCGAGGACGCCGTCCGAGCGGCCGACCTCCCAGGCCCCGAAGCCGGAGGCCGACAAGGAGAAGGCGACGCCGACTCCTTCCCGTACGCCCGAGGAGAAGCCGAAGGCTCCCCCGGCGGCCACGCCGTCGCCGTCCGACGAGAGCGCGGCCGAGGCCGCGGTGCTCACCCTGGTCAACCAGGAGCGGGCCAAGGCGGGCTGCCGGCCGGTGCGGGCCGACGACCGGCTCGCCGCGCTGGCCGGGCGGTTCAGCGCCGACATGGCCGAGCGCGACTTCTTCGACCACACCGACCCGGACGGCGCGACGCCGTGGGACCGCGCCGAGAAGGCCGGCATCACGGACCTGGGCGGCGAGAACATCGCCCGCGGCCAGGCCGACGCCCAGTCGGTGATGGACGCCTGGATGAACAGCGAGGGCCACCGCGCCAACATCCTGAACTGCGACTACACGACCATGGGCGTCGGCGCGCACTTCGCGCCGGGCGGCCCCTGGTGGACGCAGGACTTCGGCTTCTGACCCCCGCGGGTCAGGCGGCGACCGCCGCGCGGCCCGCCGCGAAGACGCGGGCCGTCTCCGTCACGCGGCGCCCCAGGTGCTCCGCCGTGGCGATGTCCGCCTTGTGGACGGCCTCCGGACCCTCGTCGGAGTTGCTCTGGGCGGCCGCGCCGGCGAAGAAGCCGAGGCGGTTGAGGTCGTTCTCCGAACCTGTGCTGGAGTTCCAGCCGGGGAGCAGGCCGAGGTTGACCCAGTGCATCGCGTGCTGCGCCGCGAGCGTCTGGAAGAACTGCAGGGTGTGCAGCTTGTCGCCGCTCTTGGAACCGGAGTTGGTGAATCCGGCGGCCAGCTTGTCGTGCCAGGTCCTGCCGAACCAGCGCTTGGACGTGGCCTCCGCGAAGACGTGGAAGGCGCCGGACGCCGTGCCCATGTAGGTGGGCGAGCCGAAGACGATCGCGTCCGCGCCGTCGAGCTGTTCCCACTGGGCCTCGGTGATCTCGTCGACCTTGATCAGGTGGACGGTGGCGCCGGCCTCGGCGGCACCGGCGCGGACGGCCTCGGCGACGACGGCGGTGTGGCCGTAGCCGGAGTGGTAGGCGATCGCGACGACGGGGCTGGTCATGACGGGGTACTCCTCGTTCGGCAGATGCGTGTGACGTCCCTCGGTGAGCGACGACAGAAGGAAAGCACTAACTTTTGGTTAGCGCAACCCATGGGTTAGCGCTGCGCGGGAGTATGCTGGTGGTATGGATGACCTCGCCCCTGCCGACGACTTCGCCGACCTGGCGTACAACGTGTTCTCCAAGCGATGTCCGTCGCGGAGCACGCTGGAGCACGTCACCGGACGATGGGGGGCGCTCACCCTCGGCGCACTGCACGAGGGCACGTTCCGCTTCAACGAACTGCGCCGTCGCGTCGACGGCGTGAGCGAGAAGATGCTGTCCCAGACGCTGCACGCGCTGGAGCGCGACGGTCTGGTGCACCGCGACGCGCAGCCGACCAACCCGCCGCGCGTGGACTACCGCCTCACCCCGCTGGGGCACGAGATCGCCGAGCGCCTGCTGACGCTGATCCACTTCGTGGAGGCCCGGCAGGACGACGTGCAGAAGGCGCAGGAGCGCTACGACGAGGCGCGCGGCACCCTCTGACAGCGCGGGCAGAAATAGCTGGACCGGTTCATCCAGGGGCGCCGGCGGATCGGGGTGCCGCAGCGGCGGCACGGCTCGCCCTCACGGCCGTAGGCGTCCAACGACCGGTCGAAATAGCCCGATTCGCCGTTCACATTGACGTAGAGACTGTCGAAGCTGGTGCCGCCGACGGCGAGCGCCGCGTTCATCACGTCCCGGACATGGCCGAGCAGTTCGGCCGTGCGCGGGCGCGTGAAGGTGCCGGTGGCGCGCTCGTAGTGCAGCTTCGAGCGCCACAGCGCCTCGTCCGCGTAGATGTTGCCGACCCCGCTGATCAGCGACTGGTCGAGCAGGGCGCGCTTGATCGTCGTACGCCGGGCGCGCAGCGCGGTGTGGAAGGCCGCGTCGTCGAAGGCCTCGTCGAGCGGGTCGCGCGCGATGTGCGCGATGACGTCCGGGAGCCCGTCGGCGGTGATGTCGTGGAGGGAGAGCCCGCCGAAGGTGCGCTGGTCGACGAAGCGCAGCTCGGTGCCCTGGTCGTCCGCGAACCGCACCCGGATCCGCAGATGCTTCTCGTCGGGCGCCCCCTGGGGCTGCACGAGGAGCTGACCGCTCATGCCGAGATGGGCGAGGACGGACTGCGCGGAGTCGGCGAGCGGCAGCCACAGATACTTGCCGCGGCGCTGGGCGAGCCCGATCCGGTGTCCCGTGAGCCGTGCCCCGAAGTCCGCGCCGCCCGCGATGTGCCGCCGCACGGCACGCGGGTGCAGCACCTGCACGTCGGCGACGACGCGCCCGCTGACCCAGCGCTCCAGACCGCGCCGGACGACTTCGACTTCGGGCAACTCGGGCATGGTCTCCTCCAGCACGATGCCGGCCGCCCCCGTCAGGGGCGACCGGCAACAAAAGGATGGGCGGCCGTCAGGCCGAGGGAGTGTCGGCGCTTCCCTCGGACTGCGCGGCAGCGGCGGCCTCGGCCGCCTTCTTGCGCTCGTCCGCGGCGGCGCGAATGGCGCGCCACGCGGACTCAGCGGCCTGCTGCTCCGCTTCCTTCTTGCTGCGGCCGGTGCCGGTGCCGTACGAGACGCCTCCGACGCGGGCGGCAGCAGTAAAGGTCTTCTCGTGGTCGGGACCGCTCTCCGTGACGAGGTACTCGGGCACGCCGAGGGTCTCCGTCGCGGTGAGCTCCTGGAGACTGGTCTTCCAGTCCAGGCCCGCACCCAGGTTCGAGGACTTCTCGATCAGCGGGTCGAAGAGCCGGTGCACCAGCTCGCCCGCCGCGTCCAGACCCTGGTCCAGATAGACCGCGCCGATCACCGCTTCCAGGGTGTCGGCGAGGATGGATGCCTTGTCCCGGCCTCCCGTGCCCTCTTCACCCCGGCCGAGCCGGATGAAGGAGCCCAGTTCGAGGCCGCGGCTGACCTCCGCCAGCGCACGCGAATTGACCACCGCGGCCCGCAGCTTGGCCAGCTGGCCTTCGGGCAGATCGGGGTGGGTGCGGTACAGCGTGTCCGTGACGACGAGACCGAGCACGGAGTCCCCGAGGAACTCCAGGCGCTCGTTCGTCGGCAGGCCGCCGTTCTCGTACGCGTACGAACGGTGGGTCAGCGCACGCACCAGAAGGGCGGACTCGAGCTTGTACCCGAGCCGCCCTTCCAGAAGCGTGTGGGACGAGGCCGTTGTCTCCGCCAGTTTCTTGGCGTCTTCCGCCTTCTTGGGGCTAGACACGGTGCCTCTCACCAGCCGCTCAGACCTCGAGGACCTGGCGCTTGTTGTAGGTGCCGCAGCTCGGGCACGCGATGTGCTGCTGCTTGGGCTCCTGGCAACGCTCACACGAAACCAGGGTGGGGACCGCAGCCTTCCACTGCGACCGGCGGTGGCGCGTGTTGCTGCGCGACATCTTCCGCTTCGGAACAGCCACGGCTACTTCTCCTGCTTCTCGGCGGCGCGTGCTGATCGAGGCGCTTCGCCGCTCATCTCGTCCTTCTCGCCGTCCTGGATGGAATCAGCGAGTCCCTGCAGTGCCGCCCAACGGATGTCGACGGCGTCGTGGTGGTGGTCCGGGTCGTCCGCGAGCCGTGCCCCGCACTGGGAACACAGGCCCGGACAGTCGTCCTGGCACACCGGCTGCATCGGCAGTGCGAGCACCACCGCATCACGCAGCACAGGCTCGAGGTCGAACATGCCGTCCTCGAGAAAGAGCCTGTCCTCGTCTTCCTCGGCGTCGTCGGCCGGTTCCGCGGTGCGGCCCCGGTCGTCGGCGTCAGGGTACGAGTACATCTCCTGGAAGTCCGCGTCGAGCTCCAGCTCGAGCGGCTCCAGACACCTTACGCACTCCCCCTCGGCCGACGCACGGGCGGTGCCTGTGACAAGCACCCCTTCCATGACCGACTCGAGACGGATCTCCAGCTCGACCGGGGCGCCCTGCGGCACTCCGATGACCCCTTCGATACCGAAGGTGCCCGGCGACGCGGGCGCCTCGATCTCGCGGGTCAGCCGCTGCATGGCACCGGGACGCCGACCCAGCTCGTGTGTGTCGAACACGAGGGGGTTGCGGTGGTCGAGGCGCGTGCTCAGGGCTTTTCCTGCTTTCGAATCCTGGAAGTCCATAGGAGGGGCCGCCGCACTGATGCCTCAGAACTGAGGCCCGGCTGGGCAGCCGAAGTCGCGGACGTATGCGCGACCGAAGAGCCAGGATACTGGACCATTCGCTCTCGGCCCAATCCGGTCCCGGAGCCCCGCTAACGCCCCTGCTCGTACTGGCGCAGCTGCTCGGCGCTGATCATGGTCGTGTCGAAGAGGCTGGTCTCCTCCAGCGCGGGCGGCGCCTCGTACCGGGGCTGCTCGTAGCCGTGCTGTCCGGGCTGCCCGTGCTGCTCATGGCCCTGCTGCTGGTAGGCGGCGTACTGGTCCTGCTGCGGGTACGCGGCGTACGGGTCGGGCTGCGCGTAGCCCTGCTGCTGGTACGCGTACTGGTCCTGCTGCGGGTACCCGTACGGGTCGGGCTGCTGCTGCGGCGGCGCGTAGGGCTGCTGGGCCGGGATCGGCGGGGCCTGGGCCGGCTGCTGCGGGACGCTCTCCGGGGCGGCCACGGGGCCCGCGAGGTCCGCCAGGTACTCGGCGTCGGTGGTGTGGCCCTGGGGGCCGCCGCCCTCGCCGAGGGTGCCGAGCTCGTCGGCGGGGGCCCGGCCGTGCAGGGTCTGGCGGCCGCGTCCGACGGCCTCCAGGGTCTTGGCGAGCACCGCCTCGAAGGCGCCGAGCTTGGCGTCGACGTACGCGTCGGCGTTGCGGCGCAGGGTCTCGGGGTCGTGGCTGCGCTCGGGGGCGTCCTCGTCCTCGTAGCCCTGCTCGTCGAGGCCGGGGCCGGTGCCGAGGAGCTTCTCGCGGCCGCGGCCGACCGAGCCGAGGGTCTTGGTGAGGACGACCTCGAAGTTGGCGAGCTTGCTGTCCACGTAGTCGTCGGCCTCGACGCGGACGTCCTCGGCGGCCTGGCGGGCCTCGGCGAGGATGCGCTCGGCCTCGCCCTGGGAACGGCGGGCGACCTCCGTGTCGGAGATCAGGGAGCCGCGCTCGGCGTGCGCGGTCTCGATGATCCGCTCCGCCTCCTGGCGGGCCTGCTGGACCATCTGCTCGCGGCCGCCGATCAGCTCCTGGGCCTGGGCGAGCGAGCCCGGCAGGGCCTGGCGCACCTCTTCGAGCATCGAGAGCAGATCGGCGCGGTTGACCACGCACGAGGCCGACATGGGCATGGACCGGGCGCTGCCGATCGCGTCGACGATCTCGTCGAGCTTCTTCTGCACGTCCACCGTGTGCTCGCCACTCTCTACAGCTGGTTGGGAGACGGACGGGACGACTGTAAGGCCAGTGGCCGCCCGCCCGACACCGGGTGACGAACTGTCAGGGGGTCACTTCTTGCCCAGACGTTCGACGAGGGCCTCGTGGACGAGCGGCGGCAGCAGGTGCGCGACGTCGCCGCCCCAGGCCGCGACCTCCTTGACCAGCGAGGAGGAGAGGAAGCTGTAGGTGGGGTTGGTCGGGACGAAGAGGGTCTCGACGCCCGAGAGGCCGTTGTTCATCTGGGCCATCTGGAGTTCGTAGTCGAAGTCGCTGACCGCGCGCAGGCCCTTGACGATGGCCGGGATGTCGCGCTGCTTGCAGAAGTCGACGAGGAGGCCGTGGAAGGACTCGACCTCGACGTTGCCGAAGTCGGCGGTGACCTGGCGGATCAGTTCGATCCGCTCCTCGATCTCGAACAGGCCCTTCTTCGACTGGTTGATCATCACCGCGACGTGCACCACGTCGTACAGCTTGGAGGCGCGGGCGATGATGTCGAGGTGTCCATTGGTGATGGGGTCGAACGACCCCGGACAGACGGCGCGGCGCAACGTGAGTCCCTCGCTCTCCGGTCCGGTCATGGCGCGATCACTGAGTCGTCGCACGCAGAGGCGGCGCGACCGTACCAAAACGTCCCTTCGCCGTAGCGACGGGACCTGAGGGGTTCAAAACCCTCCGGCCACCCGAATTCTCCGCCTCTTGTACTGCGTTCAACGGTGACGAGCGCGTCGTCCGTGAGCCAGCTTTCCGAGCGGAGTGTGAGGAGGATCTCCCGAAGATCGTCATCTCCGACGGCGTACGGAGGGTCCAGGAAGACCAGGTCGTACGGGGCCGCGGGCGACCCCGCCTGGACGATCTGGGCGGCTTTGCCCGCTCTGACCTCGGCGCCGGGCAGGCCGACCGCCTTCACGTTCTCCCTGATGGTGCGGGCCGCCCTGGCGTCGGCCTCGACCAGCAGGGTGTGCCCGGCGCCGCGCGACAGCGCCTCCAGGCCGACGGCCCCGGACCCCGCGTACAGATCGAGCACGCGCGCCCCGTCGAGCGTGCCCTGCAGGGCCTGCCAGGTGGAGAACAGTCCCTCGCGCGCGCGGTCGGACGTGGGGCGGGTGCCGTTCCCCGGGGGAACGGCGAGGCGGCGTCCGCCGGCCGTGCCGGCGATCACGCGGGTCATCTGAGTCCTTCTGGCCGGGAGTGCGCCACGGTGGTGGGCTCACTCCACGATATGGCGTACCGGCCCGTCAGCCCTTGTCGAGGTACTGCTCACGCTCGGCGTCGAGCAGGGCGTCCAGGGCGGTGCGCAGCGCGGGCAGCCGCTCCAGGTCCGGGTCGTCGGTGACGACCGCGACCGCTTCCTCGCGGGCGGCCGCGATGACCTCCTCGTCCTCGATGACCGCGAGCATCCGCAGGCTGGAGCGGACGCCGGACTGGGCCTGGCCGAGCACGTCGCCCTCGCGGCGCTGCTCCAGGTCGATGCGGGAGAGCTCGAAGCCGTCGAGCGTGGAGGCGACGGCGCCCAGGCGCCCGCGGGCGGGGCTGGCCTCGGGCATGTCGGTGACCAGGAGGCAGAGCCCGGGGGCGGAGCCACGGCCGACGCGGCCGCGCAGCTGGTGCAGCTGGGAGACGCCGAAGCGGTCCGCGTCCATGATCACCATGGCGGTGGCGTTCGGCACGTTCACCCCGACCTCGATGACCGTCGTCGCGACCAGGACCTGGGTCTCGCCCGCGGCGAAGCGGCGCATCACCGCGTCCTTGTCCTCGGGCTGCATGCGGCCGTGCAGGACCTCGACCCTCAGGCCCTGGAGGGGGCCACGGGCGAGCTGCTCGGCGACGTCGAGGACGGCGAGCGGCGGGCGCTTCTCGGCGGTGGCCTCGTCCTCGGCCTTCTTCTTGGCCTTCTTCGGGTCCTCCTCCTCGTCGCCGATGCGGGGGCAGACCACGTACGCCTGGTGGCCGTTCTCCACCTCCTCGCGCACGCGCTCCCAGGCGCGGGCGAGGAAGTGCGGCTTGTCCTGGGCGGGGACGACATGGCTGGCGATCGGCGAGCGCCCGGCGGGCAGCTGGTCGAGCACGGACGTCTCCAGGTCGCCGAAGACGGTCATCGCGACCGTGCGCGGGATCGGCGTGGCCGTCATGACCAGGAGGTGCGGGGGCTGCTTGCCCTTGCCGCGCAGGGCGTCGCGCTGCTCGACACCGAAGCGGTGCTGCTCGTCGACGACGACCAGGCCGAGGTCGTGGAACTGGACCTTGTCCTCGATCAGCGCGTGCGTGCCGATGACGATGCCCGCCTCGCCGGTGACCAGGTCGAGCAGGGCCTGGCGGCGGGCGGCGGCGCCCATGGAGCCGGTGAGCAGCGTGACCTTGGTGGCCTGGTCGGCGCCCCCGAGCATGCCGCCCTCGGCCAGTTCGCCCATCATCTCCACGATCGACCGGTGGTGCTGCTGCGCGAGGACTTCGGTGGGCGCCAGCATCGCGGCCTGCCCGCCCGCGTCCACGACGGCGAGCATGGCGCGCAGGGCGACCATCGTCTTTCCGGAACCGACCTCTCCCTGGAGGAGGCGGTGCATCGGGTGTTCGGTGGCCAGGTCGTCGAAGATCTCCTTGGAGACCTTCTGCTGGCCCTCGGTGAGGGTGAAGGGGAGCTTGGCGTCGAAGGCGTCGAGGAGGCCGCCCTCCTTGGGCCTGCGGGCGACGGCGGGCAGCTGGGCGTCCGCGTACCGCCGGCGGGCCAGGGCGACCTGGAGAACGAAGGCCTCGTCCCACTTCAGGCGGTCGCGGGCGGCGGCGATGTCCGCCTTCGTGTGCGGCCGGTGGATCTTCAGGAGCGCCTCGGTGAGCGGGACGAGGCCGCGGCCGTCGCGCAGGGAGGGCGGCAGCGGGTCCACGGCCTCCTGGGCGCTGGGCAGGACCATGTCGACCGACTTGGCGATCTTCCAGGACTCCAGCTTGGCGGTGGCCGGGTAGATCGGCAGGAGCGCCCCGGCCCAGGAGCCGACGGTCTCGCCGGCCTCGTCGGCGTCGCCCCTGAGCAGTTCGTACGCCGGGTGGGCCAGCTGCATCTTGCGGTTGAAGACCGACACCTTGCCGGCGAACATCGCGCGGGTGCCGGGCAGCAGGTCCTTGTGCGGCTTGTGGATGCCGCGGCCGAAGAAGACGAGCTGGACCTGCCCGCCGCCGTCGGTGATCGTCACCTCCAGGCGCTGGCCCTTGCCGCCGTTGAACTTCAGGATGCGGGCGCTCGCGACCTGGGCGACCACCGTGACGTGCTCGTCCAGCGGGAGGTCGGCGAGGCGGGTGAGCTCGCCGCGCTCGGCGTACCGCCGGGGGTAGTGGTGCAGGAGGTCGCCGACCGTGTGCAGGTCGAGGTGCTCGGCCATCACCTTCGCGGTGGCGGGGCCGACCACTTTCTTCAGGGGTTCTTCGAGCGCAGGCACGAGATCCATTGCACACCACGGCACTGACAATGCGGGCCACGTCCCCTGATGTCGGGAGGGCACGTCCCCACGATGCCCGGCCCTACTCCACGCCGATCAGCAGCAGCGCCGCCTGCCTCCCGCCCCGATACACGACCGTGTCGACCGCCAGATACGCGTCGCGCACATGCTTCTCCAGCAGCTCCGCGACGGTGTCGGGCACGGACTCGCCGAGCACGAGCGTGACCATCTCGCCGCCCGCCGAGAGCATGCGGTCCAGGACCGCGACGGCCGTGCGGGCCACCTCGGACCCGATCACCGCGACGTCCCCGTCGATCAGGCCGAGGACGTCCCCGGCCTGGCAGATGCCCGCCATGGTCCAGGACTGGCGCTCGGCGACGGACAGTTCGCCGTACCGGGTCGCGCCGGCCGCCGACGTCATGGCGACGACGTCCTCGTCGAAGCGCCGGTCCGGCTCGTGCACGGCGAGCGCCGCGATGCCCTGGACCGCGGAGCGGGTGGGGATCAGCGCGACGCGCACGCCCTCGGTCCTGGCCTGTTCCGCCGCGGCGGCCGCGGTGTGGCGCAGCTCGGCGTCGTTCGGCAGGAGCACCACCTCGCGGGCGTGGGCGCGCCGGATCGCGTCGACGAGCTCGCCGCTGGCGGGCGGCTCTCCCACGCGCGCGGGCACGGTGGTCGCCCCGGCCTCGGCGTAGAGCCCGGCGAGCCCCTCGCCGGGCACGACGGCGACGACGGCGCGCTGCGCCCGTTCCTGCGGGGGCTGCGTGGCGGTGTGGGCGTCGCCCGCCCCGAAGTGGGTGATGCGGATGCGGTGGGGGCGGCCCGCCTCCACGCCCGCCTCGACGGCCGCTCCCGCGTCGTCGACATGGACGTGGACGTTCCAGAGGCCGTCGCCGCCGACCACGACGAGGGAGTCGCCGAGCCGGTCGAGCCGGGTCCGCAGCCGGGCGACGGCTTCGTCGTCCGCCTCCAGGAGGTAGATCACCTCGAAGGCGGGGCCGCCGGTGTCCGCCTCGGGGTCCTCGCACGCGACGACGGGGGCCACGCGCGCGTGGGGAGCCTCGGCGCCCACCCGCGCGTGGGAGACCTCGGAGCTCCTGGCCACCACCGTCTCCCCCGACAGCGCGCCCACGAGCGCCCCGAGCACCGCCACGAGTCCGCGCCCGCCCGCGTCCACCACTCCCGCGCGCCCCAGCACCGCGAGCTGTCCTGGCGTCGCGTCCAGGGCGGCCCGCGCTCCGTCGTACGCGGCCCGCGCGACGGTTCCGCAGTCGGCGTCGGCACCGGCGTCGGCGGCCGCCGACGCCGCCGCCGCGGTCGCCACCGTCAGGACCGTGCCCTCGACCGGGTGCGCGACGGCCTGGTACGCGGAGTCGGCGGCCCGCCGCAGCGCGAGCGCCAGGGCCTGCCCGTCGGCGTGATCCCCCTCACGTCCCGTGCGGCGCTCCGGGGCCTGGTGGAGGTCGTCCCCGTCCCGGTACGGGTCGTCCTCGGGGCCGCCGAGGACCTGCGCCATCCCCCGCAGCAGCTGCGACAGGATCGTGCCCGAGTTCCCCCGGGCCCCTATGAGCGCTCCGTGCGCCATCGCGCGCACCGTCTCGGCCAGCGAGGGAAGGGCCGGCTCATGGCCCGTGAACGCGGCGTCGACCGCCTGGGAGGCGGATTCCACGGTCAGATAGAGGTTCGTGCCCGTGTCGCCGTCGGCGACCGGGTAGACGTTGATGGAGTCGATCTCCTCGCGGGCCCTGCCGAGGGCGTCCAGTGTCAGTCGGCACCAGGCGCGCACCGCGACCGCGTCGAGGTTCTGCGGCACCTGTTCGCCTCCTTGACCATCCGGAATGGACGCAGCGTAGACCCAGGGTGAACAGAGGTCCCGGGGCGGGGGCCGGGCGAGCCATGGTAGTTTCGTTGTACCGAAGCAGTCGTTGTATGCTGCTCCGGTTGCCCGATACGCATCGGGCCATTCCTCCTGGCAACGCCACTCCGATCATTGCACTGATCCCGGCATGCCGGGTTTAACCGTAAGTGCATCTGAAGTCTTTGGAGTGACCCGTGGCTGCCAACTGCGACGTCTGCGGCAAGGGGCCGGGCTTCGGCAACAACATCTCGCACTCGCACCGCCGTACGCCCCGTCGCTGGAACCCGAACATCCAGCGTGTGCGTGCCGTGGTCGGCGGGACGCCGAAGCGCCTCAACGCCTGCACCTCGTGCATCAAGGCCGGCAAGGTCTCGCGCTGACGCCAGCGCGGCCACCTAGCTGGTTGCTGAATCAGCCGGTTCCCCTTGGGGAACCGGCTTTTTCGTGTGCCCGGACGTCTGCGCGTGCTCGGACCTCTGCGCGTGCTCGGACCTCTCGACGTCCGCTCCCCCGACGGCACCCCGCTGGACCCCGGCGGACCGCGCCCCCGCGCACTCCTGCCCCCCCCGAGGACGTCGACCTGCACCGGTTCGAACGGCTCGCGGCCGCGCGGGGCGATCACCGGGTCGCCTTCGCCGCGTACGAGGCGGAGGTCCGCGCCTACGCCAAGGGCTGCCAGAAGATCCCGGGCGACGCCGGCCCGTTCCTCGCCCCGCCGACCGAGCGCAGGCTCCGCAGCCGCGACCGCGCGTACCGCGTACTCAGTTCGCGCCTGCTCGCGGGCTTCTTCAAGAGGCTGGCGGAGAAGGCCGCGAGCGATCTGACGCTCAAGGACTACGCGCCCCTGAACCTCCAGCCGTGATCCACCGGACCGATCCCGCCGCCGAGCGCGAAGCCGGCGGCGATCGCCCCGGTGACGTACTCCTTGGCCGCGGCGACCGCCTCCGGCACGCCCTGTCCCTTCGCCAGCTGCGCGGCGATCGCGCCGGCGAGGGTGCAGCCCGTGCCGTGCGTGTGGCGGTTGTCGTGGCGCGGGGCGCGCAGCACGTGCTCCTCGGAGCCGTCGGTGAGCAGGTCCACGGCGTCGCCCTTGAGGTGTCCGCCCTTGATCAGCACCCACCGCGGCCCGTACGCGAGGACGGCGGCCGCGGCGCGCCGCAGGCCGTCCTCGGAGTCGACCTCGACGCCGGTGAGTTGGGCGACCTCGTCGAGGTTGGGCGTCGCGACCGTGGCGACCGGCAGCAGCTTCGTGCGCACGGAGTCCAGCGCGGAGGCGGCGAGCAGGGAGTCGCCGTGCTTGGAGACGCCGACCGGGTCGACGACGGCGGGCGCGTCCGTGCCCGCGAGCAAGTCGGCGACCGTCTCGACCAGTTCGGCCGAGGCGAGCATGCCGGTCTTCACGGCCTGCACGCCGATGTCGTCGACGACGCTGCGGTACTGGGCCCGCACCGCGTCCGCAGGAAGCTCCCAGAACCCCTGTACGCCCAGGGAGTTCTGCGCGGTGACGGCGGTGACGACGCTCATGCCGTGCGTGCCGAGGGCGAGCATCGTCTTGAGGTCGGCCTGGATGCCGGCGCCGCCCCCGGAGTCGGAGCCGGCGACGGTGAGCACCCGCGGCGGCGCGCTCACTCGGCGTCCCCGTTGTCCCCGAAGTGGTCCCAGCCCTTGCTGGTCCACGGGGCGCCGTCCACGGTCACCTGGGGCAGCGCCGAGGGGTTGAGGACCTCGCCGATGACCTTCCAGCGGGCGGGCAGCTTCACGTCAGGCGGGAACGTCGCCACGATCGCGTGGTCCTCGCCGCCGTTGAGCACCCACTGCAGCGGGTCGACGCCGACGGCCTGGCCGATGTCGTTCATCTGCGAGGGCACGTCGACGTCCCCGGAGCGGATGTCGATGCGCACCTTGCTGGACTCGGCGATGTGGCCGAGGTCGGCGATGAGGCCGTCGCTCACGTCCGTCATCGAGGTCGCGCCGAGCCCGGCGGCGGCGGGGCCCGCGTGGTACGGCGGCTCGGGCCTGCGGTGGGCCTCCACGAAGGCGCGGGGCGAGCGGAAGCCGCGGGAGAGCACGGCGTGCCCGGCGGCGGACCAGCCGAGCCAGCCGGTGACGGCGACGACGTCGCCGGGCTGGGCACCCGCGCGGGTGACGGGTTCGTGGTTGCGCAGGTCACCGAGCGCGGTGATCGCGACGGTGATCGTGTCACCGCGGACGACGTCGCCGCCGACGACGGCCGCGCCGGCGACCTGGCACTCGTCCCGCAGGCCGTCCATCAGCTCGGTGGGCCAGCTCGCGGGCAGCTCGGCGGGGACGACCAGGCCGAGCAGCAGCGCGGTCGGCACGGCGCCCATGGCCGCGATGTCGGCGAGGTTCTGCGCGGCGGCCTTGCGGCCCACGTCGTACGCCGTGGACCAGTCCCGGCGGAAGTGGCGCCCCTCCAGGAGGACGTCGGTGCTCGCCACGACCCTGCGGTCCGGGGCGGACACGACCGCGGCGTCATCGCCAGGGCCGAGCCGTACGGCCGGAGTGGAGGTGAGCCGGGAGGTGAGCTCTCTGATGAGCCCGAACTCCCCCAACTCGCCCACGGATCCCTTCACCGAGTCTCACCATGCCCTTTCACGCTGCCCGGCCCCCGGTCGCGAGCCGTCTCTGTCATCGGTACGGTCGACGTGACCGTCAACTTCTGTTGTCCGTCCACCACCATGTGCGCGCCACAGGTCGCCCGGGTCTCCCCGCGGCGAGCGGCGACGCGGTACCGTGGCGTCCCTTTCTCCCCCACATGATCCTCGTGGCCGCCCTGGAGGTTCCGTGGTACAGGCGTACATCCTGATCCAAACTGAGGTCGGCAAGGCGTCGACCGTCGCCGAGCTGATCGGCAAGATCCCGGGAGTGATCCAGGCCGAGGACGTGACCGGACCCTACGACGTCATCGTGCGCGCCCAGGCGGACACGGTGGACGAACTCGGCCGCATGGTGGTCGCCAGAGTCCAGCAGGTGGATGGCATCACCCGAACCCTGACCTGCCCGGTCGTGCACTTGTAGCCCCCGTCTACCCTGGCCCGGTGAACATCCCCCGCCTCCGGCGCCGCTGCCTCATAGGAACGTCCGTCCTCGCCCTGCTGGTCGCGACGGCGGCCTGCTCAGCTACGGACGACGAGGCGTCAGTGGTGGTTCCGTCCCCGGCCGCGAAGGCCGCGGGACTCTGCCGGGACCTGCACGAACAGCTCCCCGAGAGCATCGACGGGCTGGAGCGCACCGACCCCGGCCCCCGGTCCGAGCTGACCGCGGGGTGGGGAGACCCGGCGATCATACTGCGCTGCGGTGTGGAACGGCCGCCCGAGATGATCGATCCCGCGTACGCCGAGAAGAACGGCGTCAAGGTGAACGGCGTCGCCTGGCTCCTGCAGAAGAACGACGACGGTTCCTACACCTTCACCACGGGGGCGCGGCTCGCGTACGTCGAGGTGACGCTGCCCAAGGAGCGGACGGGGGACGGCCTGGGGCCGCTCACGGACTTCGCCGCGCCCATCAAGAAGACGGTGCCCGTGGGGATCGCCTGACCTCTTAGGAGAGGTCGCCCGACCGTCTACGGAGAGATCGGCCGACCGTCCCTGGGGGCCCGCCCCATGGGCGCGCCCCCGAGGGGAGCCGCTAGCGCAGGCCCGTCGAGCGCTTCAGGGCCGCCTGGATGAGGCGGTCCACCAGCTCCGCGTAGCCGACACCCGTCTTCTCCCACATCTGCGGGAACATCGAGATGGGCGTGAAGCCGGGCATCGTGTTGATCTCGTTGATCACGAACCGGTCGTCCTCGGTGAGGAAGAAGTCCGCGCGCACCAGGCCCTCGCAGGACGCCGCCTCGAACGCCTCGACCGCGAGCCGCTGGATCCGGGCGGTCTGCTCGGGCGTCAGCGGCGCCGGCACGATGCCGGGCGTCGAGTCGATGTACTTCGCCTCGAAGTCGTAGTAGTCGTGCGTCTGCACCGGCGGGATCTCGGCCGGGACGCTCGCGCGCGGGCCGTCCTCGAACTCCAGGACGCCGCACTCGATCTCGCGGCCGCGCAGCAGCGCCTCGACGAGGATCTTGGGGTCGTGGCGCTGTGCCTCGGCGATGGCCTCGTCGAGTCCCTCGAAGGAGTCGACCTTCGTGATGCCGATCGAGGAGCCCGCGCGCGCGGGCTTGATGAACAGCGGCCAGCCGTGCTCGCCGGCGAAGTCCGCGATGCGCTGGCGCGCGCCGGCCTCGTCCTGCCGCCACTCGCGGGGGCGGATCACCAGGTAGGGGCCGACGTCGAGGCCGAAGGAGGTGAACACCCGCTTCATGTAGTCCTTGTCCTGGCCGACGGCCGAGGACAGGACACCGGAGCCGACGTAGGGCACTCCGGAGAGTTCGAGCAGCCCCTGGAGCGTGCCGTCCTCTCCGTAGGGACCGTGCAGCATCGGGAAGACGACGTCGACCTCGCCCAGCGCCTTGGGCACGGAGCCGGGCTCGCTGTAGACGACCTCGCGGTTGCTCGGGTCGAGCGGGAGCACGACGTCGCCCGCCACGGAGTCGGCCAGCTCGGCGACGTTCGGCATCCTGCGGTCGGCGATGGCCATCCGGTCGGGCTCGTCCGCGGTCAGCGCCCAACGGCCGTCCGTGGTGATGCCGATCGGCAGGACGTCGTACTTGGAGCGGTCGATCGCGCGCAGCACGGCGCCGGCCGTGACGACGGAGATGCCGTGCTCCGAGCTGCGGCCGCCGAAGACGACGGCCACACGCGGCTTGCGGAGCGGCTGCTCAGAGCTCGGCTCGGAACGCTGCTCAGGGCTCTGGGGGAGGTTCTCGCTGCTCATATCGCGTTGAGAGTACCCGCTGGTCCAGAAGTAGTCAGGCGTGCCGTCAGCGACGCTCGGGTTTGGCGCTGCGCGACATGAGCTCCTTGAGGGCGACCAGCGGGGGCGTGCCCTCGTGCACGATGCCCACGACCGTCTCCGTGATCGGCATGTCGACGCCGTGCCTGCGGGCCAGATCCAGCACGGACTCACAGGACTTGACGCCCTCGGCGGTCTGCTTGGTGACCGCGATGGTCTCCTCCAGGGTCATGCCCTTGCCGAGGTTGGTGCCGAAGGTGTGGTTGCGCGACAGCGGCGAGGAGCAGGTGGCCACCAGGTCACCGAGCCCGGCGAGCCCGGAGAACGTCAGCGGGTCGGCGCCCATGGCGAGCCCGAGCCGGGTGGTCTCCGCGAGGCCGCGCGTGATGAGCGAGCCCTTGGTGTTGTCGCCCAGGCCCATGCCGTCGGCGATGCCGACGGCGAGGCCGATGACGTTCTTGACGGCGCCGCCGAGCTCGCAGCCGACCACGTCGGTGTTCGTGTACGGGCGGAAGTAGGGCGTGTGGCAGGCCGTCTGCAGGCGCTGCGCGACGGCCTCGTCGCGGCAGGCGACCACGGCGGCGGCGGGCTGCCGCGCGGCGATCTCACGGGCGAGGTTGGGCCCGGTGACGACGGCGATCCGGTCGGAGGGCACCTTCGTGACGTCCTCGACGACCTCGCTCATCCGCATCGTGGAGCCCAGCTCGACGCCCTTCATGAGGGAGACGAGGACGGTGTCGGGGGCGAGCAGCGGCGCCCACGCGGCGAGGTTGTCGCGCAGCGTCTGCGAGGGCACGGCGAGCACCGTGAAGTCGGCGTCCGCGGCGGCCTCGGCCGGGTCGGTGGTCGCCCTGAGGTTCTCGGGGAGCTCGACGCCGGGCAGGTAGTCCGGGTTGGTCCGCGTGGAGTTGACGGCGTCGGCGAGTTCGGCGCGGCGGCCCCACAGGGTGACGTCGCACCCCGCGTCGGCGAGCACCATGCCGAAGGCCGTACCCCAGGAGCCCGTTCCGAAGACGGCGGCCTTCACAGCGCCTGCCGAGTTCACGGGGTTCGTCACTTGCTGTCCTCCGAGGTGCTCTCTGCGGTGCTCCGCGGGACGCCGCCGCGGCCCGCTGCCTTGCGTCGCTGCTCCAGCCGCGCCCTGCGCGGGTCGTACGGCGTATCGGGGGCCTTCTCGCCCCGGATCTCCTCCAGGAGTTCGGTGACCGCGGCCATGATGGTCTCGGTCACCTCGCGCAGCACCTCGGGCGTCGGCTCCTGGTCGTAGAAGCGCGACAGGTCGACGGGCGCGCCGGCCTTCACCTGGAGGGTCTTGCGCGGGAAGAAGGCGGGCTTCTTGCTGTACGGCGGCAGGGCGAGGTTGGCGCCCCACTGCGCGACCGGGACCACCGGGCACTTGGTCTTCAGGGCGACCCGCGCGGCACCGGACTTGGCGGTCATCGGCCACATGTCGGGGTCCCTGGTGAGGGTGCCCTCGGGGTAGAAGGCGACGCACTCGCCGCGCTCGATGGCGTCGACCGCGGCGCGGAAGGCGTCGAGCGCGTTCGTGGTCTCGCGGTAGACCGGGATCTGGCCCGTGCCCTTCATCACTTTGGCGACAAAGCCGCCTTTGAAAAGCCCGTCCTTTGCCAGGAATCGCGGCACCCGGCCGGTGTTGTACTGGAAGTGCGCGTACGAGAACGGGTCGATATGGGAGTTGTGATTCACCGCGGTGATGAATCCTCCGTCGGCCGGAATGTGTTCCATTCCACGCCAGTCCCGCTTGAACAGAACCACCAGCGGCGGTTTTGCGATGACCGCCGCAAGGCGGTACCAGAAGCCGATTCTGCGGCGGGACACGCGGACACCTTCCTCCAAGAACCTGGTCGGCCGCACAAGTGTCGCCCCAGGCTGCCGGTCTGTCGAGAACACCGTACGCCCGCCCAAGTGCCCGAGCCCCCCGGCAGGTCACAATGGGCGCGACGAGAAGGACGGAGCGCCCGTGCAGTGGACCCTGGTGATACCCCTGAAACCGCTGGCGCTCGCCAAGAGCAGGCTCGGCGCCACCACCGGTGACGGCCTCCGCCCGGGTCTCGCGCTCGCTTTCGCGCAGGACACCGTGGCCGCCGCGCTCGCGTGCCCGGCGGTGCGGGATGTGGCGGTCGTCACGGACGACACGCTCGCCGGGCGCGAGCTGACGGCCCTCGGCGCGCGCATCGTGCCCGATCTGCCGGGAAAGGGCCTCAACGCCGCCCTGCGGCACGGAACGGCCGCCGTACGCGCCGAACGCCCCGATATCGCCGTCGCGGCCCTGAACGCCGATCTGCCGGCCCTGCGCCCCCAGGAATTGGCCCGCGCCCTCGACGGCGCCACCCCCTTCGCCCGCGCCTTCGTGCCCGACGCCGCCGGAATCGGCACGACCCTGCTGACCGCGGCGGCGGGAGAGGACCCGCGCCCCGCGTTCGGCCCCGGCTCGCGGGCCCGGCACGCGGCGTCCGGCGCCGTGGAACTCTCGCTCGACGGCGTCGATTCCGTGCGCCAGGACGTGGACACCGGAGAGGACCTGATGGCCGCTCTCTCGCTCGGGGTGGGAGCACGCACCGCGGCGGCCGCCGCCCGGCTGCTCATCTCCGACTGAGTACGCCGCCTCCGGCCGGGTACGCCGCGCGCGGGCTGAGTACGCTGCTCCCCATGCAGGCGACCGCGTACACGTACGACTCCGAGACCCGCAGCGGCAGCGTGCTGCTCGACGACGGCACCCCGGTGCCCTTCGAGGCCCCCGCGTTCGACGCGGGCGGGCTGCGGCTGCTGCGGCCCGGACAGCGCGTGCGCATCGAGGTCGACGGCGAGGGCGAGGCCCGACGCATCACCCTGGTGACCCTGCAGACGTTCTGAGACACCCCGCCGGCGCCCCTTCGGGCCGCCCCGCGGGGCCTCGCGCGGACAGCACGACGCGGGCCGGGCTCCCCCGTGGGAGCCCGGCCCGGCGCGTGAGTGCCCTGGTGCCCTTACTTCTTGCGGGCGGTGGCCTTCTTCGCGGTCGTCTTGCGCGCCGTCGACTTCTTGGCGGGCGCCTTCTTGGCGGTGGCCTTCTTCGCCGGAGCGGTCTTCTTGGCCGTCGCCTTCTTCGCCGGAGCGGCCTTCTTGGCGGTGGTCTTCTTCGCCGTCGCCGTGGCCTTCTTGGCGGTCGTCTTCTTCGCCGTCGCCGTCGCCGTGGCCTTCTTGGCGGTGGTCTTCTTCGCCGTGGCCTTCTTCGCGGCCGCCGTGGTCTTCTTGGCGGTCGTCTTCTTGGCGGTGGCCTTCTTGGCGGTGGTCTTCTTCGCCGCCGCCTTGGTCGCGGTGGCCTTCTTGGCCGCGGCCTTCTTGACCGTCGCCGAAGCACCGCCGGTCAGGCTGCCCTTGGGCGCCTTCTTGACCGCGACGTCGTTCTTCGGGAGCTTCTTCGAGCCGCTGACCAGGTCCTTGAAGCCCTGGCCCGCACGGAAGCGCGGAACGGAGGTCTTCTTGACCCGCACGCGCTCCCCGGTCTGCGGGTTGCGGGCGTAACGGGCCGGGCGGTCGACCTTCTCGAACGAGCCGAAGCCGGTGACCGAAACACGGTCCCCGCTGACGACGGCACGGACGATGGCGTCCAGGACCGCGTCCACGGCGTCGGCGGCCTGCTGACGGCCACCGACCTTGTCGGCAATCGCTTCTACGAGCTGCGCCTTGTTCACGTCTTCCCCTTCGGAGACATTGCCGGGAGCGAAATACTCCGGCTTTTTCGCACGTTAGGCAGATATATACCGCAAATCAAACACGAAACGGGCTAATCACCCTTGTGCCGCAACGAACTGGCCCATCTCGGAGTTCCTCGAAGGTCCGTTGAGGCGCGATGCTCAGGTGTCCTCGGGGAATCGGCCCTCGTCAACTTCGTCGAGGGACGCCATCAATCGCTCCAGACGCCTTGCCGCATCGGCGAGATCGTGTTTGGCCGCAGCCGTAATGACCAGCAGCTTCCGGGTCAGCGCCATCCGTACGCCCTCCGGGACTTGCAGTGCACGCACCCGAGAGTGCGCTTCCTTCAGTTGGTCCGCGACGAGCCCGTAGAGCTCGAGTTGGCTGTCACGTCCCATGCACCGATTGTGCCATCTGGGGCGAGTTGTCGCCTCCGCAGGGGGTAACTACCGCCATCCACGGCCCTCCTGAGGGTACCCCGACAGGCCAAGTACAAGGGGATTTCCGGCCTCTTCTTCCTTCCGGAGCAAGGGAGTTGAGACCACCCGTTCAGGTCATCGCCGTGCCCCCGCCCGGCGCACACAGAAGTACCCCCAACCGTCCACGATTGGGGGTACATCAGGGTTGTTGCGGGGTGGTGCGGGGACGTCAGACCTGAACGGTCCGCGGCTTGTAGGAGGGCCGCACGCTCTCATAGGCGGCGATGTCCGCCTCGTTCTGGAGCGTGATGCTGATGTCGTCCAGGCCGTTCAGGAGCCGCCAGCGGGCGTTCTCGTCGAGCTCGAAGTCGGCCGTGACACCCTCCGCGCGGACCTGGCGGTCCTGGAGGTCGACGGTGATCTCGGCCTGCGGGTCACGCTCGACCAGCTCCCACAGCGCGTCCACGACCTTCTGGTCGAGCACCACGGTGAGCAGGCCGTTCTTCAGCGAGTTGCCGCGGAAGATGTCGGCGAAGCGCGAGGAGATGACGGTCTTGAAGCCGTAGTTCTGCAGCGCCCACACCGCGTGCTCGCGGGAGGAGCCGGTGCCGAAGTCGGGTCCGGCGACCAGGACCGTGGCGCCCTGGCGCTCGGGGCGGTTGAGGACGAACTCGGGGTCCTTGCGCCAGGCCTCGAAGAGCCCGTCCTCGAAGCCGTCCCTGGTGACCTTCTTCAGCCAGTGGGCGGGGATGATCTGGTCGGTGTCGACGTTGCTGCGGCGCAGCGGGACGGCCCGGCCGGTGTGCGTGGTGAAAGCTTCCATGGTTCTCAGACTCCGGCGGTCACGGGGGCGTCGGACAGGTCGGCGGGCGAGGCGAGGTGGCCGGTGACCGCGGTGGCGGCGGCGACCTGCGGGGAGACCAGATGGGTGCGGCCGCCCTTGCCCTGCCTGCCCTCGAAGTTGCGGTTCGACGTGGACGCCGAACGCTCGCCGGGGGCCAGTTGGTCGGGGTTCATGCCCAGGCACATCGAGCAGCCCGCGTGCCGCCATTCGGCGCCGGCGGCGGTGAAGACCTTGTCCAGGCCCTCCTCGACGGCCTGCAGCGCGACCCGGACCGAGCCCGGGACGACCAGCATCCGTACGCCGTCGGCGACTTTGCGGCCCTCGACGACCGACGCGGCCGCGCGCAGGTCCTCGATGCGGCCGTTGGTGCAGGAACCTACGAAGACGGTGTCGACCTTGATGTCGCGCAGCGCCTGCCCGGCGGTCAACCCCATGTATTCCAGGGCCTTTTCGGCGGCGTGCCGCTCCGAGGCGTCTTCGTACGAAGCGGGATCGGGGACGTTCGCCGACAGCGGCGCGCCCTGACCCGGGTTGGTGCCCCAGGTGACGAACGGCGCGAGCGAGGCGGCGTCGATGTAGACCTCGGCGTCGAAGACCGCGTCGTCGTCGGTGCGCAGCGTCTTCCAGTACGCGACCGCCGCGTCCCAGTCCTCGCCCTGCGGGGCGTGGGCACGGCCCTCGATGTAGTCGAAGGTGGTCTGGTCCGGGGCGATCATCCCGGCGCGGGCACCCGCCTCGATGGACATGTTGCAGATGGTCATGCGGGCCTCCATCGAGAGCTTCTCGATGGCCGAGCCGCGGTACTCCAGGACGTAGCCCTGGCCGCCGCCGGTGCCGATCTTCGCGATGATCGCGAGGATCAGGTCCTTGGCCGTGACGCCGTCGGGCAGTTCGCCCTCGACGGTGATGGCCATGGTCTTCGGGCGGGCCATCGGCAGCGTCTGGGTGGCGAGCACGTGCTCGACCTGCGAGGTGCCGATGCCGAACGCCAGCGCGCCGAAGGCGCCGTGGGTGGAGGTGTGCGAGTCGCCGCAGACCACCGTGGTGCCCGGCTGGGTCAGTCCCAGCTGCGGTCCCACCACGTGGACGACGCCCTGCTCGACGTCGCCCAGCGGGTGCAGGCGCACGCCGAACTCCGCGCAGTTCTTGCGCAGCGTCTCCAGCTGCGCCCGCGAGACCGGGTCGGCGATGGGCTTGTCGATGTCGAGGGTCGGGGTGTTGTGATCCTCGGTCGCGATGGTGAGGTCGAGCCGCCGCACCTGGCGCCCGGCCTGACGGAGGCCGTCGAAGGCCTGGGGGCTGGTCACCTCGTGCAGCAGGTGCAGATCGATGAAGAGGAGGTCGGGCTCGCCCTCGGCGCGCCGGACGACGTGGTCGTCCCAGACCTTCTCCGCGAGTGTCCTACCCATCGCTTTCCCTCCGACCGGCTGTTCGCCGGCCCAACTAGAGAATCCGTTCGCCGACGCGCGTACCCCTCGTGCCGCGCGTCGGCCGCCGATCCGTTGGTCCGCGGATCGCTCGTACAGAGTGGCGCGTTCCACGGGAATGTGAACTTGCGTTTCACAGAGTGAGACGGGAGTATCGACGCATGGACAACTCTAGCGGCGTCGGCGTTCTCGACAAGGCGGCCCTTGTCTTGAGCGCCCTGGAGTCCGGTCCGGCCACCCTCGCGGGCTTGGTCGCGGCCACGGGGCTCGCACGACCCACGGCCCACCGACTGGCCGTGGCACTGGAACACCACCGGATGGTGGCCCGTGACATGCAGGGCCGTTTCATTCTCGGCCCGCGCCTCGCCGAACTCGCGGCGGCGGCGGGCGAGGACCGCCTGCTCGCCACGGCGGGCCCGGTGCTCACGCACCTGCGCGACGTCACGGGCGAGAGCGCGCAGCTCTACCGCCGTCAGGGCGACATGCGCATCTGCGTGGCCGCCGCCGAGCGCCTCTCGGGCCTCAGGGACACCGTCCCGGTCGGCTCGACGCTCACGATGAAGGCGGGCTCGTCGGCCCAGATCCTGATGGCCTGGGAGGAGCCGGAGCGCCTGCACCGCGGCCTCCAGGGCGCCCGCTTCACGGCCACGGCCCTCTCGGGCGTACGCCGCCGGGGCTGGGCCCAGTCGATCGGCGAGCGCGAGCCGGGTGTGGCATCCGTCTCCGCGCCGGTGCGCGGGCCCTCGAACCGCGTGGTCGCCGCCGTCTCGGTCTCCGGACCGATCGAGCGCCTGACCCGGCACCCCGGCCGCATGCACGCGCAGGCGGTCATCGACGCGGCGGGACGCCTCTCCGAGGCCCTGCGCCGCGCGGGCTGACGCCCCCGGCGCGGCCCGCACCCGCGCCGTGACACACCGGAGCACGCACAGAGCGCCGGAAGGAGCCGCCTCAACGCCGCGGCGGCTCCTTCCGGCGCTTTTCCGTTCCCCGCTTCTCCCGGGCCCGCGCCCCTCGGCCCCTCAGGCCGTCCTGAGGCGGTCGGCCGCCCGGTCCCCGCGCCGCCCCACCGGGATCACACCGGTGGCCGCGCCCAGGCCGAACGCGGGCATGTTCACGTACACCGCCTCATGGGCACCGGCCGGCACGACGTACGTCTCGTGCCAGAAGCCGACCTTGCCCCTGCCCTCCCGGATGCGGCGGTTGAAGGCCGCCCACGCGGGCCGGTGCTCCTTGTCCGGCGCGGCCGAGTAGGCCAGCAGCTTCTCCTGCGACTCCCAGTACTGGACGACGTACATCAGACGCGACCCGCCCAGGAGCAGCCGGTACCCCAGCATGCCGCTCCCCCGGTCCCGCGACAGCTCCTTGAGCATGCGCGGCATCGCCCGGAAGACGGGCCACCAGCTGCGCACGGCACGGAAGTTGTTGATGCGCATCCCGATGTGGAAGACGACCACACCGTCCCGCGCGTCGGCGGTCATGCGCCCTTCGATCGGCTTGCTGCTCATGGCGTTTCCCCCTTGGTAGAGCCCTGGCCGAACATTGGATAGTTCCGCTATCCATGATTGGATAGTGCCACTCTCCAAATGAAGACGCAAGAGGAGGCACGAGTCGATGAGACTGGCGGAGCTGAGCCGGCGCAGCGGGGTCCCCACGGCCACGATCAAGTACTACTTGCGCGAGGGGCTGCTGCCGCCCGGACAGCGGGTGAGCGCGACGCAGGCCGAGTACGACGCGTCGCATCTGCAGCGGCTGCGGCTCGTGCGGGCGCTGATCCAGGTGGGCCGGGTCCCGGTCGCGTCGGCGCGCGAGGTCCTGACGGCCCTGGAGGACGAGTCGCTGGACCACAACTCCCGCCTGGGCACGGCCGTATGGGCGCTGCCGCACGGGCCGGAGGCCGGGGAGGAGGACACGGCGGCCGAGGAGGCGCGCCGCACGGTCGACGCCCTGCTGGCCCGGCTCGACTGGGAGCACGCGCAGGAGTACGGCGACGAGTCACCGGCGTACCGCATGCTGGTGACCGCGGTGGCGGCCCTGTCCCGGCTCGGATACCCGTGCGCCGTCGAGGACTTGGCGCCCTACGCGCATGCCGGCCGCCAACTGGCGGTCTCCGACCTGGACTTGATCGAGCGGTACGCGTCACAGGACCGACAGCTGGAGGCGGCGGTCGCGCTCACGGTGCTGTACGAGCCGGTGCTGCTCAGCCTGCGCCGCATCGCCCAGGCCGAGGAGTCCAACCGGCGCTTCGCGCACGATTCCCCGGAGGCCGTCGAGGCCACGGAGGCAACAGAAGCCCCGGAGGCATGACGAAGGGGCCCTCCCAGTGGGAAGGCCCCTCGCCCTTCTGTACCCCCGACCGGATTCGAACCGGCGCTACCGCCTTGAGAGGGCGGCGTGCTAGGCCGCTACACAACGGGGGCGTGGATCTTGCACGCGCTCAATGAACAACGCCGCAGATCCGAGCTGGTCTACCAGGACTCGAACCTAGACTAACTGAACCAGAATCAGTCGTGCTGCCAATTACACCATAGACCAATGTGGTTTAGACCAACTCAGTACCCCCGACCGGATTCGAACCGGCGCTACCGCCTTGAGAGGGCGGCGTGCTAGGCCGCTACACAACGGGGGCCCTAGCGATCCTGCATCAGAAACAGTGGGTGCGACCCGATCTGTTCCCGCGGGAAGGATCTGTACCCCCGACCGGATTCGAACCGGCGCTACTGCCTTGAGAGGGCAGCGTGCTAGGCCGCTACACAACGGGGGCTTGTGGATGAGATCCACGGTGCAGATGAGCTCTGCGAGCTGGCCTACCAGGACTCGAACCTAGACTAACTGAACCAGAATCAGTCGTGCTGCCAATTACACCATAGGCCACCGAAACTCAATCCCCTAAGGGATCTTGCTTGGCTTGCGCTTCCGGTTCGGGGCTTTTCTTCCCGCTCCCCTCGGCGCAGGAAGAACATTACCCGAAGGTGGACGGCGCTCCAAAACGGGTATCGGCCCGCAGCAGCGAGGGGAGCTCGGAGAGGCGCGTGATGCGGTGGACGCCCGACGGACCTTCGCGCACGCCGCCGTTGCGGTCGAGCCAGATCCCGAGCAGTCCGGCGTCCCGGGCGCCCCTGGCGTCGATCTCCGGCTGGTCGCCGACGTAGGCGATCTCGGCGGGCGCCAGGGCCAGCGCCGTACACACAGCTCGGAAGGCCTCGGGCGCGGGTTTGGAGACGCCCAGTTCGGCCGCGCACAGGACCGTCTCGAAGCGGTCGCGGATGCCGAGGATGCTCAGCTTGCGGTCCTGGACGGCCAGCGCGGAGTTGGAGAGGACCGCGTGGCGGTAGCCGTCGGCGAGGGCGTCCAGGGTGGGGACGGTGTCCGGGAAGAGGGTCCAGGCCGCTTCGTAGTGACCGACGTAACGCGCGAACCAGGCGTCGGCGTCCGGGCCGGCGAGGGCCGGGGCGTCCAGGAAGTCGCGCACGCGGTCGCGGCGCTGCTCCTGGAAGTCCACCTCACCGGCGCCGAAGCGGGCCCAGTGCCGCTCCGTGAGCCGCCGCCACAGGGCCAGCGCCCGCTCGGCCGACTCGTACCGCTCGACGAGGCCCTCGGCGGTCAGATGCGCGTGCATGCCGGCGCTGTCGGCACGCGCGTAGTCGAAGATCGTGTCGTCGATGTCCCAGACCACGGCTTTGATCGGCATGCCTCGAACGTACGCGAAGGACCCGGGAGCCGTGGTGGCTTCCGGGTCCTTCGTCGTGCGGACCGCCGTCGTGCGCGGTCCCGCCGTGCGGGTGCGCCTACGCGGCGAGCTTCGCCAGGGCCGCGTCGATGCGGGACAGGGTCTTGTCCTTGCCCAGGATCTCCAGGGACTCGAAGAGGGGCAGGCCGACCGTGCGGCCGGTGACGGCGACGCGGACCGGGGCCTGGGCCTTGCCGAGCTTGAGGCCGTGCTCCTCGCCGGCGGCCAGGACGGCCTCCTTGAGGGACTCCGGGGAGGTCCAGTCGGCCGCTTCCAGCTTGGCGCGGGCGGTGCGCAGCAGGGCGTCCGAGCCCTCCTTCATGGCCTTCGTCCAGGAGGGCTCGTCGAAGACCGGCTCCGGCAGGAACAGGAAGTCGACGTTGGCCGTGATCTCCGAGAGGACCTTCAGGCGGGACTGCGCGTGCGGCGCGATGGCCTGCCAGGCGGCCTCGTCGAAGTCCTCGGGGGCCCAGTTGGCGTGCGGGGCCGTCAGCCAGGGCGCGCAGGCCTCGGCGAAGGCCTTCACGTCCAGCATGCGGATGTGGTCGGCGTTGATCGCCTCGGCCTTCTTCAGGTCGAAGCGGGCCGGGTTGGAGTTCACGTCCGCGAGGTCGAACTTGGCGACCATCTCGGGGATCGTGAAGACGTCCTGGTCCGCGGAGAACGACCAGCCCAGGAGGGACAGGTAGTTGAGCAGGCCCTCGGGGAGGAAGCCGCGCTCGCGGTAGAGGTTCAGGGACGCCTGCGGGTCGCGCTTGGAGAGCTTCTTGTTGCCCTCGCCCATCACGTACGGGAGGTGGCCGAACTCGGGGATCGCCTGGGCGACGCCGAGCTCGATCAGCGCCTTGTAGAGGGCGATCTGGCGCGGGGTGGAGGAGAGCAGGTCCTCGCCGCGCAGGACGTGGGTGATCTCCATCAGGGCGTCGTCGACCGGGTTGACCAGCGTGTACAGCGGGGCGCCGTTGGCACGCACGATGCCGTAGTCCGTGACGTTCTCCGCCTGGACCGTGATCTCGCCGCGGACCAGGTCGGTGAAGGTGGTGGCCTCGTCGGGCATGCGGAAGCGGACGATGTGGCTGCGGCCCTCGGCCTCGTACGCCTGCTTCTGCTCGTCGGTGAGGTCGCGGCAGTGGCCGTCGTAGCCGGACGGCTTGCCGGCGGCGCGGGCGGCCTCGCGGCGCGCGTCCAGCTCCTCGGTGGTGCAGTAGCAGGGGTAGGCGTAGCCACCGTCGATCAACTTGGTGGCGACGTCCTGGTAGATGTCCATGCGCTGCGACTGGCGGTACGGCGCGTGCGGGCCGCCGACCTCGGGGCCCTCGTCCCAGTCGAAGCCCAGCCAGCGCATCGAGTCCAGGAGCTGCTCGTACGACTCCTCGGAGTCGCGGGCCGCGTCGGTGTCCTCGATGCGGAAGACCAGGGTGCCCTCGTTGTGCCGGGCGTAGGCCCAGTTGAAGAGGGCGGTGCGGACCAGGCCCACGTGGGGGTTGCCGGTCGGCGAGGGACAGAAACGTACGCGGGTCGCGTTAGCCACGCTTGATCACCTTGTTGGTGAGAGTGCCGATGCCTTCGATGGTGACGGCGACCTCGTCGCCGACGTTGAGGGGGCCGACCCCTGCCGGGGTGCCCGTGAGGATGACGTCGCCGGGGAGCAGCGTCATGGCCTCGGAGATGTTCACGATCAGGTCCTCGATCGGGTGGATCATCTCGCTGGTGCTGCCGAGCTGGCGCTGCTGGCCGTTGACCGTGCACTGGACCGTGAGGTCGTTCGCCGCCGCCAGGTCGATGCCGGTCTCCACCCAGGGGCCGAGCGGGCAGGCGCCGTCGAAGCCCTTGGCGCGGGCCCACTGCTTCTCGCGGCGCTGGACGTCGCGCGCGGTGACGTCGTTGGCGCAGGTGTAGCCGAAGATCACGTCCTTGGCGCGCTCGCGCGGGACCTCGCGGCACATGCGGCCGATGACCACGGCCAGCTCGGCCTCGTGGTGCAGCTCCTGCGAGAACGAGGGGTACGTGACGGCGTCGCCGCTGCCGACCAGCGAGGTGGACGGCTTGAGGAAGGCGAAGGGGGCGTCGGGGACTTCGTTGCCGAGCTCCGCCGCGTGCTCCCTGTAGTTGCGGCCGAACGCCACGATCTTGTTCGGGAGCACGGGCGGCAGCAGGCGGACCTTGCTCAGCGGGACCTTGGTGCCGGAGAGCTCGAAGTCGGCGTACGGGATGCCCTTGATGATGTCGAGGACGAGCCCGTCGGGGCCCTCCCCCTCGACCGCGCCGTAACCGACATTGCCGTCGATGGAGAATCTGGCGATGCGCACGAGAGCCCTAGCCCCTTGATGGGATGGAGGAAGTCTGACACCCCAGGCTAACGCGGCGAGCCGTCCCGACCTCCCGCTATGGGCCCGTGACGGGGGTCCGGATCAGCCCGCGACGGGGGTCTGCGGCTCCGGGGCGACCATGAGGACCGTGCGCCGGGGGTTGGCGGTCTGCGTCGGCAGTTCGACGGCGTGCTCCGGCTGCTCGGGCGCCGTCTGCAGCTCGTCGGCGTCCTTGAGGTGCGCGAGAGTGGTGCGGCGCGGGTTGGCTATGTTGCGGAACATCGTGGACTTCACAGTCTTCATCTGCTGTTCGGGCCCTGTCGGTCGAGGCGTCATGTGACGGACGCGGGTTGTCGGATTCGCCATCCCTGTAAAGCGTCAGGCTAAACATCCAATTCCCGGCCAAAGTCCAGAAGAGGCCATGATCTTCATGTGAGTTTGCTCACGAGCGAGCCGACAAATGGGCCAAATCGCACCCATGGACGACGACTCAGAAACGGACATTGCGCCACTGAAGCGACCATTCCGCTCCTGATCATGAAGACTGGGACACCCCCCGCCCCCAGGAGCTTTAGGGGGTTGGGTCCGATTTTTCCTAGATCACTTTCTACGTCTCGTGACTCCGCACTCACACGGCGTCACGTACGTCGCGGCGCGACACACGGGCCTTGTTGGAGATCCGGCACTGTGCTGGAATTCCCGGGACCGCCGCGGGATCGAACCGGCGCGCAGGGGCGCAACGCAGCGCCGAGTGGCGGCGGGAAGGGGGAGCAGCGCCGGCTCACTCACGACCATCCATGGGGTGCTTGCCGCCCCACGACGCCGACACCGTCCGACCGTTCACGCGGAAGGACGCCTGGTCCAGAGGTTGCGACGCTAGTGCAGGGACGTTTCAAGAGGGATGGCACGGGATCTCCCCAGGCCCGTCAGGGCCGAGGGGACGCCGCTGCGGAACCGGAGCGCGGCGGGACCGACCGCGGCTCCTCCCCCCAGCACGCCCAGAACCCCGGACCGGGCACGCCCGGCGACAGCGGCCCCCAGGGCGCCGCGGCCAAGGGCAAGGGTGCGGCCGGCGCCAAGACACCCACGGGTCCCGGCTCCCGAATAGCCCTGCGCAACTGGCGCATCTCGACCCGCCTGGTCTCGCTGCTCGCGCTCCCCGTGATCACCGCGACCTCCCTCGGCGCGCTCCGCATCAACTCGTCCATGGACGAGATCCAGCAGCTCGACAACATGAAGCTGCTGACCGACATGACCAAGCAGGCCACCGAGCTGGCCGTGGCGCTCCAGGAGGAGCGCGACAAGTCGGCGGGCCCGCTGGCCCACGGCGCGAAGGCCTCGGACTACACGGTCAAGGGCGCGCGCGACAAGACCGACCGGGTCTACCGGAACTTCCTGCAGGGCACGCAGGACCTCAACGACACCGACGGCGAGAAGGGCCTCCTCGGCGTCCGGCACAGCGCGGTCCAGATCACCCAGCAGCTCCAGGGCATCAACAAGGTCCGCAAGGACGCCTTCAAGGACAGCAAGTCCACCTCGCAGACCGTCGAGGCCTACAGCCAGCTCGTCGAGCAGCTGCTCGCGCTGTCGCAGGACATGGCGCAGGCGACCAGCAACCCGGACATGATCCAGCGCACCCGCGCCCTGGCCGCGTTCTCCTCGGCCAAGGAGTACGCGTCGGTGCAGCGGGCGATCATCGCCGCGGCCCTGCCGCCCAACGACTCCGAGTACGGCAAGATCTCCGAGACCGACCGCACCTTCGGCCTCAGCGCCAACGACAAGGAGCGCTCGCAGCTCCAGACGTTCAGCAAGATCTACGCGGGCAACGCCGAGGAGCTCACCCAGCCCATCGACGGCGGCAACTCCGGGATCAAGGCCGCCAACGAGTACGCCAAGCGCGTCCTCGAGCAGGAGGGCGGCATCAAGCTCCAGGAGAAGCGGTCCTACAAGGACTGGATCGACGCGGACACCACCAAGATCGACGCGATGTCCAAGATCGAGCTGACGCTGCTCGGCGAGATGGAGCAGAAGGCCCGCGAGCTGCGCAACGAGTCCGAGCAGTCGGCCATCCTCAACGGTGCGCTGATCCTGCTGGTGCTCGGCGTCTCGCTCGTCGGCGCCTTCGTCGTGGCCCGCTCCATGATCCGCTCGCTGCGCCGGCTCCAGGACACCGCGACCAAGGTCGCCCAGGACCGTCTGCCCGAGCTGGTCAAGCAGCTCTCGGAGTCGGACCCGCAGGACGTCGACACCTCCGTCGAGTCGGTCGGTGTGCACTCCCGGGACGAGATCGGCCAGGTGGCCGCGGCCTTCGACGACGTGCACCGCGAGGCCGTCCGCCTCGCCGCCGAGCAGGCCCTCCTCCGGGGCAACGTCAACGCGATGTTCACCAACCTCTCGCGCCGTTCGCAGGGCCTCATCCAGCGCCAGCTCTCGCTCATCTCCGAGCTGGAGTCGCGCGAGGCCGACCCGGACCAGCTGTCCTCGCTCTTCAAGCTCGACCACCTCGCCACCCGCATGCGCCGTAACGGCGAGAACCTCCTCGTGCTCGCCGGTGAAGAGCCCGGCCGCCGCTGGACCCGGCCCGTCCCCCTCGTCGACGTGCTGCGCGCCGCCGCGTCCGAGGTGGAGCAGTACGAGCGCATCGAGCTCTCCGCCGTGCCCGCGACCGAGGTCGCCGGACGCGTCGTCAACGACCTCGTGCACCTCCTCGCCGAGCTGCTGGAGAACGCGACCTCCTTCTCCTCGCCGCAGACCAAGGTCAAGGTCACCGGTCACGCGCTGCCCGACGGCCGCGTGCTCATCGAGATCCACGACACCGGCATCGGCCTGTCGCCCGAGGACCTCGCGGCGATCAACGAGCGGCTCGCCTCGCCGCCCACCGTGGACGTCTCGGTCTCCCGCCGCATGGGTCTGTTCGTGGTCGGCCGCCTCTCGCAGCGCCACGGCATCCGCATCCAGCTCCGCCCGTCCGACTCCGGTGGTACGACCGCGCTGGTCATGCTCCCCGTCGACGTGGCCCAGGGCGGCAAGAAGGCGCCGGGCAAGCCCGGTGCCCCCGCCCCGACCGGCGGTCCTGCCGCGGCCCAGGCCGCCGCGGGTGCCGCCGCCGCGCGCCGCGGTGCCGGCGCGGGCAACGGCGGTCCCTCGCTCGGCGGTCCCGGTCTCGCCGGCGGTCCCGGCCGTGGCGGTCCGGCGCTCGGCGGCGGTCCCGCCGCCGGTGGCCAGGGCGGTCCCGGGCGGCTCGGTGCCGCCGCGCCGCGCCAGCAGGTCGCGGGCTCGGGTCCGCGGGCCGCGCTGCCCGCGCGGGACACGGGACAGCAGCGTCCGCAGCAGGGCGCCCCGCAGGGCCAGCAGGGTCCCGGCCAGGGCCAGCAGCCGCCGGCGCCGCAGAGCGGCCTGGGCGGCAACGCGTCGCAGCCTCCGGTGCCCCAGCAGCGTACGAACGCCATGAACCCGCCGGCCGACGCCGGTGACCAGGGCCGCAGGCCGCAGCTGCCGCCGCGCGGCGGGCCGCGTGCCGAGCTGCCCGGCGGCAACCCGCAGCCCCGCGTGCCCAGTTGGAGCGACGAGAACGCGCAGCCGCAGGTCTCGCGCGAGCCCTTCGACGCCCCGCGGGGTCACGAGGAGCACGAGTCCACCGGCCAGTTCGCCCAGCCGACGGCGGGCGCGGACGACCGGCAGGGTCCCGGCTCCACCGCCGAGTTCGCCCGCCCGGACTTCAACGCGCCGCCGCCCGGCCTGCCGTCCCGGGACACCGACTCCAGCGGCTCCACCGGCCAGTTCGTCCGCTCGGACGTCTTCGGCGGCCAGAGCGGCCCGCAGCAGAGCCCCCGGGCCGACCTGCCGTCCGTACCGCAGAACCAGCAGGGCCAGCAGGGCCGGCAGCAGGACCAGGCCGGTGGGCTCGCGCCGCAGGGCGGCCGGGAGAACCCCGACTACACCGTGCCGCGTCCGCCGGCCCCCCGCCGCGACCAGGGCGAGCCCCACCCGGGCATCCCCCAGCAGCCGCAGCAGGCCGACCGGCCCGCGGAGCCCGAGGACCTGCTCCCCGCCGCCGGTCCCGGCGACGGGCGCACGCCGCTGTACGACACGCTGGAGACCAACTGGTTCCAGCAGCAGCAGAACCAGCAGGCGGCCCAGCCGGAGCAGCAGGCGCCCCAGCGGCAGGCCCAGCAGTACGACCAGCAGCACGACCAGCAGGCCGCGCCGCAGGAGCCGCAGGGCCACCAGGCCCCCGAGGCCGCGCCGCGCCGCGCCCCCGAGCCGCCGCGCCGTCCGCTCCCCTCGCGCGGCCAGCGCCAGGAGCCGGCCGCCGCGCCCGCGGGCCCCGGCGGCGACACCGGCACCAACGGCGGCAACACGCCGAGTGCCTGGCGCACCTCCCCCAACGACGAGCTGGGCCGCCAGGCCGAGCGCGTCCGGCAGCCGTCCGCGGGCGGCGTCACCACATCCGGACTGCCGCGTCGCGTCCCGCGGGCCAATCTGGTCGCGGGCACGGCCCAGCAGCAGCAGGACAGCACAGGTCCGCAGGTCTCGCGTGCGCCCGACGACGTACGCGGCCGGCTGACGAATCTCCGTCGGGGCATCCAGCAGGGTCGCCAGGCCGGTACCGGCCAGACCGGCAATTTCCCTCGCCCCACTCACCAGCAGGAGCGTTAGTTGAGTCCGATGAGCCAGGCGGCACAGAATCTGAACTGGTTGATCACCAACTTCGTGGACAACACCCCCGGGGTGTCCCACACGGTCGTGGTCTCCGCCGACGGCCTCCTTCTGGCCATGTCGGAGGGCTTCCCGCGCGACCGCGCCGACCAGCTCGCCGCGGTCGCCTCCGGGCTGACCTCGCTGACCGCCGGTGCCTCCCGGATCTTCGAGGGCGGCTCCGTGACCCAGACGGTGGTGGAGATGGAGCGGGGGTTCCTCTTCATCATGTCCGTCTCGGACGGCTCGTCCCTGGCCGTGCTCGCGCACCCCGAGTGCGACATCGGCCTCGTCGGGTACGAGATGGCGCTCCTCGTCGACCGCGCGGGCGCCGTCCTCACCCCGGACCTCCGCGCCGAGCTCCAGGGCAGCCTGCTCCACTAGGCCCCGCGCCGGCTTCCAAGCGCTCGCCCCCTCGGCCGCCCCACCGACCGAACGTACTGACCAACCGTCCGGCCGCCACACTGCCCCCACCGGCTCTGTCAGACGGCACACGCAGATGACCTGCTGTCCCGCCCGGAGGATCCATGACCCCGCCCACCGCCTCTCACAACCCGTACGGCTCTGACGCGTCGTACGGAATGGAGGGCGACCAGCCGCTGGTGCGTCCCTACGCGATGACCGGCGGCCGGACCCGGCCCCGCTACCAGCTCGCCATCGAGGCGCTGGTGAGCACGACGGCCGACCCGGCCCAGCTGATGGGGCTGCTCCCCGAGCACCAGCGGATCTGCCACCTGTGCCGCGAGGTCAAGTCGGTGGCCGAGGTCTCGGCGCTCCTTTCGATGCCGCTCGGCGTCGCCCGCATCCTCGTGGCCGACCTGGCCGAGGCCGGGCTCGTCGCCATCCACCAGCCCGGCGGCGACGAGTCCGCCGGCGGCCAGCCTGACGTGACACTGCTCGAAAGGGTGCTCAGTGGACTTCGAAAGCTCTAACGGCTCGGGCGCAGGCCGTTCCACCACCTCCGCGAAGATCGTGGTGGCGGGTGGCTTCGGCGTGGGCAAGACCACGTTCGTCGGAGCGGTCTCCGAGATCAACCCGCTGCGCACCGAGGCCGTCATGACGTCCGCGTCCGCGGGCATCGACGACCTCACCCACACCGGGGACAAGACGACGACCACCGTCGCGATGGATTTCGGCCGTATCACGCTCGACCAGGATCTGATCCTGTACCTCTTCGGCACGCCCGGTCAGGACCGCTTCTGGTTCATGTGGGACGACCTGGTGCGCGGCGCGATCGGCGCCGTCGTGCTGGTGGACACCCGCCGTCTCGCCGACTGCTTCCCGGCCGTCGACTACTTCGAGAACAGCGGCCTGCCCTTCGTCATCGCCCTCAACGGCTTCGACGGCCACCAGCCGTACACGCCCGACGAGGTCCGCGAGGCGCTGCAGATCGGGAGCGGTACGCCGATCATCACGACCGACGCCCGACACCGTGCGGACGCAAAGAGTGGCCTGATCACGCTGGTCGAGCACGCACTGATGGCACGTCTCAAGTAGGCGGGGCCATACGGCAGTTGCCGTAGATCGCACGGAGCGGCCTGTGTCCTTTGACACGGCCGCCCTCCGTGTTCATAACGTTTCGACAGAGAATTGCCCGGTGACCGCCACACATCGCGGTCACCTGGTGCCGCTGTGCGCACAAGAGCCCCGCCTTTTGGCGGGGCTCGCTCTTTATGACCGATTTATCTGAGGCTTACACCACTTGGCAGTTCCGCTTCCCACTGTTTGGAAGAGCGGCCCCTGACGTGCTGGAATGCGCTGAACTGCCCAGTAGCACGGGCCTTGGAGACGACAGCGGCACGAGTGGTGTGCCGCCGCCGAGAGGTTGTTGGTCGAGTGAGGCGAAGCAAGCCGAGCCCCGCGGCACCCCCCACCAGCGGGGATGCGCGGGGCAACTTCACCCCGCCGCCGCGCGCAGCGGCGTCCCCCGTTGACGTCGCCGCCGCTTCCGGCCCCGAGCCCCAGGCTCCCTCCGGCGGACGGATGTCCCCGCGCAACTGGCGTGTGCCCACCCGGCTGAACGCGATCCTGCTCATACCCGTGCTCGTCGGCCTCGTCATGGGCGGCTTCCAGGTCAAGGGCTCCATCGACACCTGGACCCAGGCGCAGGACGCCGAGAACACCGCCCGCCTGGTGCGGGCCTCCCTCGACTACGGCAACCGCCTCATCGAGGAGCGCGACATCTCCGCCGCCCCGCTCCTGAGCGGCGACCGGGACAACGACGCCGTGGTCAAGGCCCGCAAGGCCACCGACGCGGCCGCCGCCGAGTTCAAGGCGGCCACCGAGAAGATGCCGGACAAGGAAGGCCTCAAGCGTCGCCTCGACGCCTTCCACAAGGTGGAGCCGCACCTGGCCCCGCTGCGGCAGAACGCCTACACCACCAAGCTCAGCGGCGTGCGGACCGAAGAGGGCTACGTCGCCATCCAGCACCCCCTGATGGAGTTCGCCAACGAGCTCGGTCTGGGCACCGGCAACATCACCAGCTATGGCCGTACCGTCTACGCGATCTCGCTCTCCAAGGCCGCGCTGTCGCTGGAGCGGTCCATCGGCACGCATCTGCTGGTCAAGCCCGGTCCCGGCACCGGCTCGCTGACGCTGCAGCGCACCTCGTTCGCCTCGTACGCCTACCTCGAGCGCATCGCCATCGAGGAGTACACCGGCGGTGGCACGGCCGAGGACGTCGCCAAGCTGGAGCAGGCCAAGAAGGACCTGACGGCCGCCGGCGAGAAGCAGGCCAAGGAGGCCGCGGCCGCCGCGAAGGCCCAGGGCAAGACCTTCGTCCCGCCGCCCACGCAGGACAAGATGGTCACCGCCATCGCCACGCTGGAGAGCACCCAGCCGAGCGCGCGCGTCGAGCTCGCCGACAAGGGCATCACCCGCGAGGCCTGGTGGGCGACGACCACCGCCAAGTTCGACGCCTACCGCACCATCGAGTCGGACCTCGCCGACAAGGCCGTGGACGAGGCCTCGGACATCGCGGCCAACGCCCAGCGCAACGCCTACATCACCGGCGCCATCGTGGTCCTCGCGCTGCTCGCCGCCTTCCTCCTGGCCGGGCTCATGGCCCGCCAGATGTCCCGCTCGATGCGCCAGCTGCGCACCGCCGCCTTCGGCATCGCCGAGCAGCGCCTGCCGATGCTGGTCGACCAGCTCTCGCGCACCGACCCGGGCCGCGTCGACACCCGTGTGCAGCCCATCCCGATCAGCTCCACGGACGAGATCGGCGAGGTCGCCCGCGCCTTCGACCAGGTGCACCGCGAGGCCGTGCGGCTCGCCGCCGAGCAGGCGCTGCTCCGCGGCAACATCAACGCGATCTTCACCAACCTCTCGCGCCGCAACCAGTCGCTGATCGAGGGCCAGTTGACCCTGATCACCGACCTGGAGAACAACGAGGCCGACCCGGACCAGCTGGAGAACCTCTTCCGCCTGGACCACCTGGCGACCCGTATGCGCCGCAACGGCGAGAACCTCCTCGTGCTGTCCGGCGAGGAGCCGGGCCGCCGCTGGGACCAGCCGGTGCCGCTGGTCGACGTGCTCCGCGCCGCCTCCTCCGAGGTGGAGCAGTACGAGCGCATCGAGCTGGAGGGCGTGCCGGAGGCCGAGATCCACGGCCTGGCCGTGACCGACCTCGTGCACCTGCTCGCCGAGCTCCTGGAGAACGCCACCTCGTTCTCCTCGCCGCAGACCAAGGTCCGCGTCACCGCGACCCGGCTGCCCGACGGCCGCATCATGGTCGAGATCCACGACAAGGGCATCGGCCTCACCGCCGAGGACTTCGCGGACATCAACCACAAGCTGGCCAACCCGCCGACCGTGGACGCCGCGATCTCGCAGCGCATGGGCCTGTTCGTGGTCGGCCGGCTCTCCGACCGGCACGGCATCCGCGTCCAGCTGCGCCCCTCGGGCGAGCAGGCGGGCACGACGTCGCTGGTCATGCTGCCGGACGGGATCACGCACGGCGGCGGTGGCGACCACGCCCCGAACGACCCCGAGTTCACCGTCTCCTCGATCATCCCGGAGCAGCAGGTCCAGGAGGTCGAGCAGCTGCGCACGGCCGCCGAGCTGGGCTTCGACGACAGCCGCTACCACGGCGACGCCGCCGAGGCGCCCGAGCAACTCGACCCGGTGGGCCGCTCGTTGATGCGCGAGGAGCGCCGCGCGGCCCTGGAGGCCCAGGCGCAGCAGCCCGGCGGCGACCGCCCGCTGTTCCGCGACGAGGTCGAGCCGCGCCCCCAGGCGCCCCAGCAGGGTGCGTACGAGCCGCAGGCGCCGGTGTACGAGGAGCCGCGGGCCGCGTACGACGAGCCGCAGGCGTCGTACGACCAGACCGGCCGGATCGGGCAGGTCGGTCAGCTCGGCCAGGACAACCAGGCCGGTCAGGGCTACGAGGGCGACCCGTACGCGACCGGTCAGTACGCGAACGCGCAGTACACCGAGGGCGGTTACGGCAACGAGCAGTACGCCCCCGAGCAGCAGTACTACCCGGCCCAGGACAGCTACCAGGACCCGCAGATCGCGTATCCGGAGCGTTCCCAGCAGGACGACTGGCCCAGCGGTGACGGCTACCGGCCCGAGTACGGGCAGGAAGCGGAATCTGGTCCGGCGGCCCACGCGCCCGACGCCGAGCGCGTAGGCTTCGACCGTCCAGGACCGACTCCGTCCGTCGTCCACGAGATGACCGACGCGGGCCTCCCCCGCAGGGGCTCCTCCGCCGCGAACGGGAACGGGAACGCCGCCCCCGCCGCGGACGAGGGCCAGGGCGACGAGCCGTGGCGTTCGTCCAACGACGAGCGCTGGCAGCGGGCGGAGCGCCTGAAGGAGCCCAAGGCGGGCGGGGTCACCTCGTCCGGGCTCCCGCGGCGGGTGCCCAAGGCCAATCTGGTCGAGGGCACGGCGGAACAGACCCCGCAGGGCGGCCCCCAGGTCTCCCGCGACCCCGAGGACGTACGGGGCAGGCTGAGCAACCTGCGCCGCGGCGTCCAGCGGGGACGCAGCGCAGGAAGTGACACGAATGGCCAGGGCTTCAGCCCTGATAGCACCTACAACCAGGAGCGTTAGTGTGAGCCCGATGAGCCAGGCGGCGCAGAACCTGAACTGGTTGATCACCAACTTCGTGGACAACACCCCCGGGGTGTCCCACACGGTGGTGGTCTCCGCCGACGGACTCCTTCTGGCGATGTCCGAAGGCTTCCCCCGCGACCGTGCCGACCAGCTCGCGGCCGTCGCCTCGGGTCTGACCTCGCTGACCGCCGGGGCCTCCCGGATCTTCGAGGGCGGCTCCGTGACCCAGACCGTTGTGGAGATGGAGCGAGGATTTCTCTTCATCATGTCCATCTCCGACGGCTCCTCGCTCGCCGTTCTCGCCCACCCGGATGCGGACATCGGTCTCATTGGGTACGAGATGGCACTTCTTGTGGACCGCGCGGGCACAGTTCTCACTCCGGACCTGCGCGCAGAGCTCCAGGGGAGCCTTCTCAACTAACAGACAGCCGGTGCGTTTTCGCGTCCCGGGGCCGTAAGGTTTCGGGACGCGGCTCCACAGTGATGGTGCCCGGCACAGTTGGAGGAGGAAGCGACGTGGCAACACCCCCAGACGGTTCGTCATCGGCGAACTGGTCCCCTGGTCACGGCCAGGGCGGCCAGCACGACGGCGGCCCGAACCGGTACAACTTCCCCTCTGCGCCGAGCCACCGCCGTCCGCCGTACGCGCAGCCACAGCAACCCGGGCCGCGCCCGTACGACCAGGGCTCCCCTGCGCAGGCGCCCCGTATCCAGCCCGTGCAACCCCAGCGACGCGCCCCCGAGCCGGCGCCCGCGGGGTCGGCGAACAACCCCCTGGTGCGCCCGTACGCCATGACGGGCGGCCGCACCAGGCCCCGCTACCAGCTCGCCATCGAGGCGCTGGTGCACACCACCGCACAACCGCACCAGCTGCAGGGCCAGTTGCCCGAGCACCAGCGGATCTGCAACCTGTGCCGCGAGATCAAGTCAGTGGCTGAGATCTCGGCACTGCTCTCCATCCCCCTCGGCGTCGCCCGGATCCTCGTAGCCGACCTGGCGGAGGCCGGACTCGTCGCCATTCATCAGCCCGGCGGCGACGAGTCCGCCGGCGGCCAGCCAGACGTGACACTGCTCGAAAGGGTGCTCAGTGGACTTCGCAAGCTCTAGCGGCGGAGCAACAGCCCGCTCCACCACCAGCGCGAAAATCGTGGTGGCGGGCGGCTTCGGCGTGGGCAAGACCACGTTCGTCGGGGCGGTCTCTGAGATCAACCCGCTGCGCACCGAGGCCGTCATGACGTCCGCGTCCGCGGGCATCGACGACCTCACCCACACCGGAGACAAGACCACCACGACGGTGGCCATGGACTTCGGTCGCATCACCCTGGACCAGGACCTGATCCTGTACCTCTTCGGTACGCCCGGTCAGGACCGCTTCTGGTTCATGTGGGACGACTTGGTCCGTGGCGCCATCGGCGCGGTCGTCCTGGTCGACACGAGGCGGCTCGCCGACTGCTTCCCCGCTGTCGACTACTTCGAGAACTCCGGGCTGCCCTTCGTGATCGCCCTCAACGGCTTCGACGGCCACCAGCCGTACACGCCGGACGAGGTCCGCGAGGCGCTGCAGATCGGTCCGGACACCCCGATCATCACGACCGACGCGCGGCACCGCGCGGATGCGAAGAGCGCGCTGATCACCCTGGTCGAGCACGCCCTGATGGCGCGGCTGCGGTAGTACGCGGCACGTCTTCTACCCGTACGCGGATGAGGGCCCGCACGCTTCGGCGTGCGGGCCCCTGTCAGTTCCGGCGGTAGTGCTCGAACTGGGTGATGCCCTGGTAGCCGTAGCTCTCGGGGTGCAGTTCGTGCAGGGCGACGCCGCCGCGGGCGAGCGGGCCGAGGAGGCCCGTGAGGAACGCGTGGGCCCCGGTGATGAACGCCTCCTTCTGCGCGGCGCTGTTGGTGCCCGCGGTGATGCTGACCTCCAGATGCGCGTCACGGCCGCCGTCGGCCAGGGGCTGCCCGCCCACCCAGTAGCGGTCGGCGGGCACCAGGTCGAGGTGCACGAGGGTGCGCTCGGCGGACTTGCCGAGGGCCGAGACGGCCAGGCGGGTCAGGCCCTCGGCGAGGGCGCGCCGGGTGTCGGCGGGCAGGTCGGGGTCGGTGACGGTGGCCCTGATGTGGGGCATGGCTCTCCTCGCGGTCGTCTCCCGGGCCGCCGCTCCGGCGGCCCGGGGCAACTCTCGCCCCACCTGGCACCATTGATCCAACGCATAGCCGTCATGGAGATATGAGGCCGCCTCATGACCGTGAACTTCCCCCAGCTCAGGGCGTTTCTCGCCGTCGTCGACGCGGGCGGCTTCAGCGCGGCCGCCGCCGAACTGGGCATGAGCCAGTCCGCGGTGTCGCACGCGGTGGCCTCCCTGGAGCGCGAGCTGGCCGCCCCGCTGCTCGTGCGGTCGGGTCCGGTGCGGACGACGGCGCTCGGCGAGCAGGTGCTACCGCACGCCCGCAGCGCGCTGGCCGCGGTGCGGTCGGTGCGGGAGCTGGCGGCCGACGACGCCCGGACCATGACCGGCACCGTGTGCCTCGCCTCGACGCCGACGGTCTGCCAGGGCCTGGTGCCGGCCCTGCTGGGGCACTGGCGTGCGAGCCGGCCGGGGATCACGGTGCGGGTGTTCGAGGGGGACAGCGAGGAGGTCGAGCGGTGGCTGGAGAACGGCACGGCCGACGCCGCCGTCCTGATCGACCCGCCGGCGGGCCCCGGTGTCCAGCTCGCCGCGGACGCCTACTGCGCGCTCCTCCCCCGCGACCATCCCCTGGCGGACGAGGCGGTCGTCGACCTCGCCGACCTGGAGGACGACGAGCTGCTGATCTCGCCCAACGGCTGCGAGGCCCGCGTCCGGGCGCTGCACGGTCTGGCCGGGCTGCGCTTCACCCCCGCGCACCGCGTACGGGACCTGGCCACCCTGATCCGCATGGTGCAGGCGGGCCTGGGCGTGACCGTCCTGTCCGAGGTCTCCCGGTCGCTGGTGCCGCCCGACCTGGTGCTGCTGCCGGTGGTGCCCAGGGCCTCGCGCCGTCTCGTCCTGGCCGGGCCCCGGTCCCGCCCCTGGCACCCGGCGGTCCGCCCGCTGGCGGAGTCGGCCGCCGCCCGCCTGGCGGGCGAAGGCACCCTCGCGCGGTCCTGACACCGCGCCCCGCCCGGGCACGCGCGAGGCCCCGCCCTCCCGAAGGAGAGCGGGGCCTCGGTGCAGCGGGCGGCGGGTGTCAGCCCTGCCAGCTGTGCGGGGCGCGGAAGCCCGGGGTGCGCTCGAGGCGGCGCCAGCCGGCCTTGTCGCGGCCGCGGTGGGCCGGGGCGGCGGCGGGCTGTGCGGCGGCGCGGGCCAGCAGGATCGCGGTGATGGCCGCGACCTCCTCGGGCTCGGCGTGGCCCTTCTCGACGCGAATGTCAGGGGTAGTCATCTGCAGCGTTCTCCTTGTGGGCTACTGCGGCGCAGGCGCAGGTGTGGCTGCTACTGCGGGGGGTTGCCGTGCTTGCGCGAGGGCAGGTCGGCGTGCTTGTTCCGGAGCATCGCGAGGGAGTTGATGAGGACCTCGCGGGTCTCGGCCGGGTCGATGACGTCGTCGACCAGACCGCGCTCGGCGGCGTAGTAGGGGTGCATCAGCTCGGCCTTGTACTCCTTGACCATGCGGGCGCGCATGGCCTCGGGGTCCTCGGCGGCGGCGATCTGCCGGCGGAAGATCACGTTGGCGGCGCCCTCGGCGCCCATCACGGCGATCTCGTTCGTCGGCCAGGCGTAGGTGAGGTCGGCGCCGATGGACTGGCTGTCCATGACGATGTAGGCGCCGCCGTAGGCCTTGCGCAGGATCAGCGAGATCCGCGGCACGGTGGCGTTGCAGTACGCGTACAGCAGCTTGGCGCCGTGGCGGATGATCCCGCCGTGCTCCTGGTCGACGCCGGGCAGGAAGCCGGGGACGTCCAGCAGGGTGAGGATCGGGATGTTGAAGGCGTCGCACATCTGGACGAAGCGCGCGGCCTTCTCGGAGGCCTCGATGTCCAGGACGCCGGCCAGGGACTGCGGCTGGTTGGCGACGATGCCGACGACCTTGCCGTCCAGGCGGGCCAGCGCGCAGATGATGTTGCGCGCCCAGCGCTCGTGGATCTCGAGGTAGTCGCCGTCGTCGACGATCTCCTCGATGACCTTGGTCATGTCGTAGGGGCGGTTGCCGTCCGCGGGGACCAGGTCGAGCAGGACGTCCGAGCGGCGCTCGGCGGGGTCCTCGGACTCGTGGGCCGGCGGGTTCTCGCGGTTGTTCGACGGCAGCATCGAGATGAGGTAGCGCACCTCGGCGAGGCAGGTCTCCTCGTCGTCGTACGCGAAGTGGCACACGCCGGAGGTCTCGGCGTGCACGTCCGCGCCGCCGAGGCCGTTCTGGGTGATCTCCTCGCCCGTCACCGCGCGGACCACGTCCGGGCCGGTGATGAACATCTGGGAGGTCTCGCGGACCATGAAGACGAAGTCCGTGAGCGCCGGGGAGTACGCGGCGCCGCCGGCGCACGGGCCGAGCATCACGCTGATCTGCGGGATGACGCCCGAGGCCTTGGTGTTGCGCTGGAAGATGCCGCCGTAGCCGGCGAGCGCGGAGACGCCCTCCTGGATACGGGCGCCCGCGCCGTCGTTCAGGGAGACCAGCGGGGCACCGGCCGCGATGGCCATATCCATGATCTTGTGGATCTTCGTGGCGTGCGCCTCGCCGAGCGCGCCGCCGAAGATGCGGAAGTCGTGCGCGTAGACGAAGACCGTCCGGCCCTCGACCGTGCCCCAGCCGGTGATGACACCGTCGGTGTACGGCTTCTTGGCCTCCAGGCCGAAGCCCGTGGCCCGGTGCCGGCGCAGCTGCTCGACCTCGTTGAACGACCCCGGGTCGAGGAGGAGCTCGATCCGCTCGCGTGCCGTCAGCTTGCCCTTGGCGTGCTGCGCCTCGGTCGCCTTCTCGCTGGGTCCGCGCAGCGCCTCCGCACGGATCTCGTGCAGTTCGGCCACGCGCCCACGCGAGTCGGTGGGCTCGCCCCCGGATGAAGCGGTCTCGTCCAAAACGGTCATGTAGCGACCTTACGGAGCGCCCCCAGGGAAACGGACCGTCGACTCTGTACAGTCTCCGGGCCGTTTTCCTGGCACCCCCGAACAGAAGAGGCCAGGCGCACTGAAGAAGTGACGGTTCAGACCCGGTTCCGTTGTGGGATGTCCACAAAGGGGTGCCCTCGGGGATACCCCTAGTGACCCCTGTTCCCGGGCAATGTGAGCGATTCGCTAGTGGGGGCCGACAACCGTAGGCGCGGCCTCCGGCACGCCGAGGGGCGCCGCGCGACACTGTAGTCGCGCGGCGCCCTGCCGCGAGGCACCCCCGTGGCTCCGCGGGGTCAGCGGGTGGCGGCCCGCCGGAAGAGCGAGCGCGCCCAGAGGAACCCGACGAGGGCGATGGCGAGCCCCCAACCGACCGCGAGCGGTCCGAACTTGCCGATCTCGCCGCCGACGAGGAGACCGCGCAGGGTCTCGGTGAAGGCGGTGTAGGGCTGCCACTCGGCGAAGTGGCGCAGCCAGTCCGGCATCGAGTCGAGCGGCACGAACACGCTGCTGAGGAAGGGCAGCAGGAAGGAGAAGGGCAGGGCGACGCTGCTGGCCGCCTCCGGGGCCTTGACCAGCTGGCCGAGGGCGACCGCGAGCCAGGTGAGGGCGAGGGACATCAGGGCGAGGAGCCCGGCCGCGGCGACCCAGGCGAGCGGCTCGGCGTCGGAGCGGAAGCCCACGAGCAGGGCGACGCCGACGACCAGGACGACGCTGAGCATGATCTGGATCACGGCGCCGACGGCACGGCCCGTGAGGATCGAGGCGCCGCTGATCGGCATGGTCCGGAAGCGGGCCACGATGCCCTCGGTCATGTCGGTGCAGACGCCGACCGTGGTGGGCAGGACGCCCGCGCCGACGGCCATCAGCAGGATGCCGGGGACGAGGTAGTCGAGGTACTCGCCGGACGAGTGCGCGCCGATGCCGGTCGCCATCGCGCCGCCGAAGACGTAGTTGAAGAGCAGCAGCATGGCGATGGGCATGATGACCAGGCTGATCGTCATCGCCGGGTAGCGGCGCGCGTGCGTGAGGTTGCGGCGCAGCATGGTCAGGGAGTTGCGCAGCGCCGTGGTCGGCACGGGGGTGTGGGCGCGGACGACGGCCGGGGCCGCGGCGGAGGTGGCGGGGGCGGAGGCGCTCATCGGATCGTCGCTTTCTGGTCGTCGGTGCGGCCGGTCACGGTGAAGAAGACGTCGTCCAGGTCGGGGGTGTCGAGGGCGAGGCCCTCGACCTCGGTGCCGGTGGCCTCGACCCAGTCGAGCAGCGACTTCACGGACGTGACGCTGCCGTCGCTGGGGATCTGCAGGCTGAGGGCGTCGTCGTCGCGGGTGCCGATGCCGAGGGTGCGGGCGGCGCGCTCCAGCCCGGCCAGGTCGGCGAACCGCAGCACGACGTGGCCGCCGGGGACCAGGCGCTTGAGCTCGTCGGGGGTGCCCTCGGCGACGAGCTTTCCGCCGCTCAGTACGGCGATGCGGTCGGCGAGCTGGTCCGCCTCCTCCAGGTACTGCGTGGTGAGCAGCACGGTGACGCCGTCGGAGACGAGGTCGCGGACGATCTCCCACATGCCGTGGCGGCTGCGCGGGTCGAGGCCTGTGGTGGGCTCGTCGAGGAAGATGATCCGGGGGCTGCCGACCAGTGTCATCGCGATGTCGAGCCGGCGCCGCATGCCGCCGGAGTACGTCGCCGCGGGCTTCCGCGCGGCCTCGACGAGGTCGAACCGGTCGAGCAGGTCGGCGGCGATCTGCCGGGCCTGGCGGCGGCCGAAGCCGTAGAGGTCGGCCATGAGGAGCAGGTTCTCCTCGCCGGTCATGAGGTTGTCGACGGCGGAGAACTGGCCGGTGACGCCGATCGCGGCGCGCACCTTCCCGGGCTCGCGGCGCAGGTCGTGGCCCGCGATCCGCACCTCTCCCGCGTCGGCCGGGACGAGCGTCGACAGGATCTGCACGGCGGTGGTCTTGCCGGCGCCGTTGGGGCCGAGCAGGGAGAAGATCGTGCCTTCGGGGATGTGCAGGTCGATGCCGTCGAGGACGGTCTTCTCGCCGAAGGACTTGCGCAGGCCGGTGGCGGTGATCGCCGCGGGGCGCGCCGTGTGGGGCGTTGCCATGTCCGTTCCTTTTCGGATGTGGGCAGCCTCAATACCGGACACCAGTTCGAAACTGATCCCGGACGGCTGCCTGGGCGGCAGCGGGGGGCTGGGGAGGAG
>NZ_LIRJ01000081.1 GCF_001419745.1 Streptomyces silaceus
TGGGCGGGACGCAGCGCCGGTTCGGCCGCAGGCGGATGCTCGGCGCTCAGTACGGCGTCGACCGGTTCGAGGCGTACGAGGCGGTGGGCGAGGCCCGGGTGGAGGGGCGGGTGGGCCCGGCCGAAGGCCGCGTCGATGTCACCGTTCAGCAGCGCTGCCGTCACGGCGGGCAGATCGCGCCCGTGGCCCAGCACCAGTTCCCCGGCGTCGTCGGCGACGTGGGCCAGGGTCCGCATCGGCGCGTAGAGGTGCCCCCACACGTCGACGCGCAGCGGGCGAGTACGCCGCCGTGCCCACGCACGCGCTCGCGACACTGCCGGACGGCATCGACAGCGTGCATGCGGCGGCGCTGCCCTTGGCCGGGATCGCCGCGTTGCGGCTGCTGCGCGCGGCAGGCTCCCTGGCCGGGCTGCGGGTACTGCTGACCGGCGCCTCCGGCGGGGTGGGCCACTACGTGACCGAACTGGCCGTGGCGGGCGGGGCCGAACTGACCGCGGTCACGGCGACGCCGGCGCGCGGGGAGCGGCTCGCGGAACTGGGTGCCGTGGTGGTGCACGATCTCGCGTCCGTACAGGGGCCGTTCGACGTCGTGCTGGAGTCCACGGGCGGCTCGGCGCTGTCCCTCGCCCTGGCCACGGTGCGGCCAGGTGGGCTGCTCATCTGGTTCGGACAGGCCGGCCGAAGCCCGGTCACGCTCGACTTCTTCGACCTGCTGGGCGGGCCGGAGCGCGTCACGATCCAGCACTTCCATTACGCCGGCGCCCCGTACGGCGACGATCTGGCGGCGCTCGTACGCCTGGTGGAACGGGATCGGCTGCACCCGGAGATCGGCCGCGTCGCCGACTGGTCGCGGGCCCCGGAAACCCTGGTCGACCTCCGCGAGCGACGCATCCGCGGCAAGGCAGTCCTGACGACGGGGAGCGGGCGATGGGCAACAGGCGGCTGACGACAACCGAAGGAGAGCGGACGATGACCGAGGACGACCAGGCCTGGAGCGTCGCCGACTTCGCCGACACGCAGTGGACACGGGCGACCGGCGCCGGGCTCGACCCCCACGCATACCGTCGCGTCACCGGCGGCCTGGCGTCCGTCGCCGACTGGGGGCCGGCCTTCGTGCGCACAGGCCATGCCCATCTGGCGCGGGCGGATGCGGTGCTGGAGCGGAGGGACGCATCCGGGTCGGCCCTCTCGGCGGGTGAGCATCTGCTGACGGCGGCCCGGTGGTTCCACGTCGCCACGCTCGCGCCGTACACGGGCGCACCGCGCGCGGCCGCCGAGGCGGACCGTGCCCTGGGCAGGGCGCTCACCCTCATGGAGCCCGGCGCCCGACGGGTGAGCGGGGAGGGGTTCACCGGCTGGCTGCGCGGACCGGAGGACGCGCCCGGCACGGTGGTCGTCGTCCCGGGTCTGGACTCGGCCAAGGAGGAGTTCCTCGACCTGGTGTCCGCGCTCCTGGCCAGGGGCCTGGCGGTGTTCGCGATGGACGGCCCCGGGCAGGGCGTGCTCGCGGCGACGACGCGCATGCGGCCGGAGTACGAGCAGGTGGTGGGCCGGGTCGTCGACGCGCTCGGGGTCGGACGCGTCGGGCTCGTGGGCCTGAGCCTCGGCGGCTTCTTCGCGGCCCGGACCGCGGCGCTGGAGCCTCGCGTGGCGGCGGCCGCCACCGTCAGCGGCCCTTTCCGCCTCGACTGGGAGCAACTGCCTCCGCCCGTACGGGACATCATGATCCGCCGTACCGGAGGCCTCGGTGCCGCCCGTGAGTTCGCCCGCCACGTGGACCTCACCGGCCTGGCACCGCGCATCGCGGCCCCGCTGCTGGTCGTGGACGGAGCCCAGGACGTCATCCCCGGCGTGACGAACGGCGCGCCCCTGGCCCGGCTGGCACCGCACGCCACCTATCTGTCCGTCCCTCACGGGGACCACCTCCTCGGCAACGCACGCCCTGACTGGCTCCCCCGCCTCGCCGACCATCTCGCGCACGCCCTGACGGGACTCCGCGCGTGAGATGGAGGCAGGGCGCGCCACTGGGCGAACCCGCCGGAGCACGTGCCGGCCGTCGGCAACCTCATCACCGGCGTCGGCCTCGCGCCGACCGGGCTCATGGACGGCATGGGGTGCGGGCCGCGTCCCCGATCGCCTCGTCCAGGATCGACAGGCCGAGCGACAGTTCGTCCTCCGTGGCGGTCAGCGGCGGCGCCATCCGCAGGACGCCGCCCATCCCGGCGAGCTGGACGATGTTCATGTGCAGGCCGAGGTCGAGGCAGCGCCGGGTGACGTGTGCGCCCAGATCGTTCGAGCTCTGCTTGGTCGCGCGGTCGGCGACGAGTTCGAGCCCGGCCAGCAGGCCCCGGCCGCGGATGTCGCCGACGACCTCGTGGCGCGCGGCGATGTCGTCGAGCCCCTTGCGCAGGAACGCGCCCAGCGTCCGCGCCCGCTCGTCGAGCCCGTCGCGGATCAGGACGTCCAGGACGGTGTTGCCGACGGCGGCCACCAGCGGGTCGGCGACGTGCGTGGTGAAGAACAGGAACCCGCGCTCGTACGCCTCCTGCTCGATCTCGGCGCTGGTGACCACCGCGGCCAGCGGCAGCCCGGCGCCGAGGGTCTTGGAGAGCGTGAGGACGTCGGGGACGACGCCGTCGCGTTCGAAGGCGTACCAGGTGCCCGTGCGGCACAGGCCGGTCTGGGCCTCGTCGAGGATGAGCAGCATGCCGCGTTCCCGGCACTTGTCCCGCAGGGCGGCGAAGTAGCCGGGCGGCGGTTCGATGATGCCGCCCGAGCTGAGGATCGGCTCGACGAGGCACGCGGCGAGGCTGCCGGTCGACTGGGCGTCGATCAGGTCGAAGGCGAAGTCCAGCTGGCGTTGCCAGTCCAGCGAGCCGTCAGGCGTGGTGAAGTCGGGCCGGTAGGCGTTCGGCACGGGGATGGCGAAGTTGCCGGGCGCACCCGGTCCGTACCCCTTGCGTCCCGCGCTGTACGTGGCGGACGCGGCGGCCTGGGTCATGCCGTGCCAGGACCGCGCGAACGAGACGATCTCGTGCCGGCCGGTGACGAGCTTGGCCATCCGGACGGCGGCCTCGTTCGACTCGGCGCCGGTGGTGAGAAGCAGCGTCTTCTCCAGCGGCGCGGGCAGACTCTCGGCCAGGCGGCGGGCGAGGTCGACCACCGGGCGGCTGAGCATGCCGCTGAAGAGGTGGTCGAGGGTCGCGACGCCCCGCTGGACGGTCGCGACGATCTCGGGGTGCGCGTGGCCGAGGATCGCGCTCATCTGGCCGGAGGTGAAGTCGAGGATCTTCCTGCCGTCCGCGGTGAACACGAAGCTCCCGGCGGCACGGTCGATGATCTCGGGGGTGAACTCGCCGCCGTAGCGGACGAGATGCCTCTCGGCATCGGTCCAGAAGGCTTCGGCGGACTGCGGAGCGGAGGGCGAAGCGGTCATGCCGCCGACGGTAGGTCGCACCGGAACGTCACGTCCATCTCACAATTCCGTCCTCCCTGTGCGGTGGAACCGCACAATAATGGGAGGGTGATGAACCCCTGGAGGCTCCGTCTGCTGAGCCAGCTGGACACGCTGGGCACCGTCCGCGCCGTCGCCCAGGCGGCGAACCTGAGCCCGTCGAACGTGTCCCAGCAGCTCGCCGTCCTGGAGACCGAGACGCGCACCCGGCTCCTGGAGCGGACCGGGCGCCGGGTGCGGCTGACCCCGGCCGGGCTGATCCTCGCGCGACGGGCGCGGGCGATCCTCGATCACATGGAGAGCGTCGAGGCGGAGCTGCGGGGCTTCGGCGAGGAGCCGGCCGGGCTGGTGCGGCTCGGGGCGTTCCAGAGCGCGATCCATACGATGGCCGTGCCCGCGGTGACCCGTCTGGCGCGCGAACACCCGCACCTCGGCGTCGAGTTGCTCCAGCTGGAGCCGCACGAGAGCCTGCCCGCGCTGCGTAGCGGCGACGCGGACATCATCATCACGACGACGGACTTCGACGATCTTCCGCTGGGCCCCGACCTCGACTTCGTGCCGTTGGCCACGGATCCGGTCCTGCTGGTGGTCCCGGAAGGCCACCCCGCCGCCGGGCGCGGCGCGGTGGACCTGACGGCCTGCGCGGACGAGCCGTGGGCGTTCGACATGCCGCAGTCGTACATGGCGAACCTCGCGCAGCGGCTGTGCCGTCAGGCGGGCTTCGAGCCGCGCGTGGTGTGCCGCTTCAGCAACTACATGCTGGCCCTGCAGCACGTCGAGGCGGGCCTGTCGATCACGCTGCTGCCCGGCCTGGCCGTCGACCGCCGCTATGGCGTCGCCACCTTGGAGCTCGCCGCTCCGGTGACGCGCACGATCACGGCGGCCGTGCGCCGCGGCTCACCGCCTCGCGCGGCGGTACGCGTGGTCCTGGAGGCGCTCCGTCAGACGAAGTCGGCGACCGGCTCGGTCGCGTAGCGGCTCATCGTCTCGATGTTCGCCTGCGGGGTCAGGGGCCGGCCGCCGGAGGTCATGTCCCGCAGGTCACGGAAGTACTGCATGTACAGGTCCGGCGTGAGGATGCTGAGCATGACGGCAGGCTGGTCGGTCACGTTGGCGAAGGTGTGCGGCGCGCCGGGCGGGACCATCACGAACGTGCCGGCCGTCGCGTCGTGGTCCGTCTCGCCGACGGTGAACCGCACGGTCCCGGAGACGATGTAGAAGCCTTCGTCGTGCTGGGCGTGGCGGTGCTGCGGCGGTCCGGGGGTGTGCGGCGCGAGGACGGACTCGGCGAGCCCGAGGCGGTGTTCGGTGTGACTGCCGTCCTCGAGGACGCGCATGCGGGTGGTGCCCAGGACGATGGTCTCGCCTTCGCCGGGGCCGACCAGGACGACGGCGGGGTCGGGTGCGGCCGCGAGTGCGGTTTCCGGCGCGGCATCGGACACGGCGGGCTTCGGTGCGCTGAGCTTCGGTTCATCGGTCATGCCACGATTCCACGGCCCGTGCCCCGCCTCCGTCCAAGACCGGTTCCGCGCCCCCGATACCCCATCGGTATCGTCGCAGCATGGAGCTACGTACGCTGCGCTATTTCACGGCCGTCGCCGAGGAACTCCACTTCGGCCGAGCGGCCGCCCGGCTCCACATGAGCCAGCCGCCGCTGAGCCGTGCGATCAAGCAACTGGAGGCGGATTTCGGCACGTTGCTCTTCGTCCGGTCCCCGACCGGTGTCGCGCTCACCCCGGCGGGGTCGGCGCTGCTCGACGAGGCGCGCGCCCTGCTCCGCCACGCCGATCGCGTACGCGTACGGGTGGCCGTGGCGGCCGGCGCCTCGGTGCTCACCGTCGGCATTCTGGGCGACAGCACCGACGCCGGCGCGACGCGGCTGGCCGAGGCCTTCCGCCGCCGGCACCCGGACGTCGACGTCCGCGTCCGTGACACCGACCTGACCGACCCCACCTGCGGGCTGCGCGCGGGGACGGTCGACGTCGCCCTGACCCGGGGGCCGTTCGACGGAACGGGCCTTGCCTCACGCCCCTGGGCCACGAGTCCCCGGAGGGCCTGACGGTGCTGCCGTTGCTCGACATGGCGCCGAGCCGTGTGGTGCTGGCGTGGCGGAAGTCCGACTCGAATCCTCTCGTCCACGCATTCGCGCGGACCGCTGTCGCGGCGTACGCGGACTGAGTCACCGCGAAATCATCGCGACATCGTCCCGGAGTCATCGCGAACCGCGCGTCCGCGGACCGAACTCCGCGCCGATGGCCTCGATCTCCTCCAGTGGGTACGGGATTTCCCTGCTCTCGTACTGGAGCCTGCGCAGAAAGTCCGTCATGACGGCGGTCAGGGGTGCATGGCGGGTGAGGATGGACGCGGCGACCTCCGGGATTCCGCTGGGGCGCTCGCCTCGGGCATACGCCCGTATCCACGCCTCGCGTTCGTCTCGCGCGTATCCGTACAGGGCGGTGACCAGCCAGTTCACCAGGTACGAAGCCGAGTAGCAGCGGTCGTACGTCCGATGCCGGTCGAAGAATGCGGTGTCGTCGCGCGACAGGTCGAATCGGGTGGACAGGGCGAGGCCGAAATCCGAGAAGAAGAGGCGGCGGCCGTCGGTGAGGATGTTCTCGAAATGGGTGTCGAAGTGCAGCAGGCCCCGGCTGTTCATGAACGAGGTCCCGGCTTCCAACTCCCTTTCCACCATGGCGCAGGCCCGTTCGGCGGCCTCTCCCCCGGCTTCCATCCGCTCGCCCAGCCACTGGTGCAGATTCTGCGGTATGTACTCCAGGAACAGCGCGATGCTCGCGGACGCCTTCTGCAGTTCCTCGATCCGGTGGCGCACCTGGGGGCCGCCTCCCCAGTAGGCGACGGCCCGTTCGACGTCGGCCAGTTCCTCGGGCAGCGGAGTCGAGTCCGGGAGGACGCGCCAGTGGTGCAGGAGAGGGAAGCTCTCGCCGTCTCCCGCGAGGACCCAGTTCGTCGTCATGATGTGCGTCGCGAGCTCGCGCCACGCACCGAAGCCCGGTCCGCCGATGCCGTACTGGCAGAAGAGCGGCAGCGCGAACAGATTCGCCGTGGAGCGGATGCTCTCCGGTCGGCGTTCCCTGTCGGTGAGGGGCACGCGCTTGACGAAGACCCGGGTGCCGGCGACCTCCAGGAGTGCCGACTTCCCTCCGATGCCGGAACCGATCGGCGTGGCGGTGTCCACGAGGTCGCGCAGTGCGTGGTCCCCGTGCAGGGCCAGGGACGTGGCGACGTCCCCGTGGGCGGTGAGGCGCGCGGCGCGTGACCTGTCGGGGGCGGCGGTCGGGCCCTGGGGCACGGGAGATCTCCTTCAGTGCGTTCCCGGAGACGTAGATCACAGCCTCCTGTGTCACATCCTGCCGGGCCGTTCCGTCGTACGTGTGCAAGCACATCAGATCGGCAGAGGAGAACATCATGAATGCTCGTTTGGACGTCTTCGGCAGCGCGACCCTCGGCAAGGTCTTCAAGCACGTCATCGCGGCGGGCAAGGTGCTCGAGGAGTCGACGCTGCCCGCCGCGACGCAGGAGCTGGTGAAGCTCCGCGCGAGCCAGATCAACGGGTGCGGCTTCTGCACCGACATGCACAGCAAGGACGCCGCGGCCGCCGGTGAGAGCTCCGTACGGCTCAACCTGGTCGCCGCGTGGCGGGAGGCCACGGTCTTCACCGAGGCCGAGCGCGCCGCGCTGGAGCTGACGGAGCAGGGCACCCGGATCGCGGACGCGGCCGGCGGGGTCACGGACGAGGCGTGGGCGAACGCCGCCAAGCACTACGACGAGGAGCAACTGGCCGCCCTCGTGGGCGCCATCGCCCTCATCAACGCCTTCAACCGGGCGAACGTGATCATCCAGCAGCCCGCCGGTGACTACCAGCCCGGTCAGTTCGGCTGAGTCGGGCGGTCGGGAGCGGGAGCCGTGGCCGAAGGGGGCGCGGGACGGCTCTCCGTTCCCGGCGGGGCGAGAAGGCGCCGGAGCCAGCGTGTGCGGGTGTCGCGCGCGTCGCGGGTGAGCGCGGCATGGGGTGCCATGCCGTCGAAGCCGTGGAAGGCACCGGGCCACACGTGCAGTTCGGCCTGCCCGCCCGCCTGCCAGATTCCGTTCGCGTACGCCACGGCCTCGTCCCGGAACATCTCGGCCGAGCCGACGTCGACGTAGGCCGGGGGAAGTCCGGAGAGGTCCGTGGCGCGCGAGGGGGCCGCGTAGGGCGGGAGGTCCGCTGCCCCGTGGCGGTCCCCCAACAGCGCGGCCCAGGCAGTCGCGTTGGAGGTGCGGTCCCAGACGCCGAGACCCGACATCTGATGGCTGGAGAACGTCGCGTCGCGGTCGTCGAGCATCGGGCACAGCAGCAGTTGTCCGAGCGCCCGGGGGCCGCCCCGGTCACGGGACAGCAGCGCGAGGGCCGCGGCGAGGCCGCCTCCGGCGCTCTTGCCGCCGATGACGACGCGGTCCGGATCGATGCCCAGGTCGTCCGCGTGCTCGATCGCCCAGACGAGCCCGGCGTAACAGTCCTCCAGGGGGCCGGGATACGGGGTCGTCGGCGCCAGGCGGTACTCGACCGAGAGGACGGCCAGTTCGAGCGGCAGCGCCCACTCGCGGAGGATCCGCGGGAGCACGGACCAGGCGTTGCCCATGACCATGGCGCCGCCGTGCAGGTAGTAGAGCAGGGGCAGCGGGCGCCCGCTCTCGGCGAGCCCGGCCGGGCGGGCGCTCACGAGCGTGACGTCGGGCCCGTCCGCCGGACCCGGCACACGCAGCTCCGCCACCTCGAACCGCCCGTCGGCCCGCAGGTCCTCGGCCGTCGGCCGGGGCCGGGCCGCGGCGTCCCGCCGCTGCCGGTCCGCGAGGTTGTGCGGCGTGATCGGCTCCCTCGCCCGCTCGCTCAAACCCGCCAGTACGAGGCTCAGTTCGGGGTCGAAGGGAGGTGCCGGTGCCCTGTGATCCATGCGGCGAAGTCCATCACACCGCTCGGGCGGGCCTCTCCGCGGCCGGCAGGAGCCCCGGGGCGCAGTCCGACCACAGGCGTGGAGCGGGCGGCAGCGCGGCGGGGCCTGCCGCCGCCGGCGCGGCGCGGAACCCGTCGATCATGTAGGCGGCGAAGCGGCGCGAGGCCGCGAGCCGGGCGGCCCGCGGCGCGTCCTGGACGCCCCGGTGGGCCATGAGCATCAGGATCAGGTCGTCGACGACGAAGCCGGGACGCAGCTGTCCCGTCTCCCGCGCGCGGCGGGCCAGTTCGCCGACGGCGGCCAGCGCCCGCTCGCGGTCGGCTGCGAAGTCCGCGGCCTCGGGATGGGCGGCCATGAAGGCGTCGGCGAACCCCCGGCTGAGGGCATGGAGTTCGCACATCTCCTCGACCAGGCTCTGGAATCCGTGCCACGGGTCCGCGTCCGCGAGGGCGTCACGGACGACGGCCTCGCAGGCTCGCCGCTGCTCGGCGAAGGTCTCCACGATCAGGTCCTGTTTGGCCGGGAAGTGGCGGTAGAGCGTGGCGGGGCCGACGCCCGCGTGCCGGGCCACCTCCCGCATGGGCGCGCTCAGCCCCTCCTCGCCGAAGACCGTGCGGGCCGCTTCCAGGATGCGGGCGCGGTTGTCGCGGGCATCGGAGCGCGTGGGGTGGGGCGCGTCGGCGCGTGCGGACCGCACGGGGGGAAGCGCGTCGGAGCGTACGGATCGAGGCTCGTCGGATCGAGACCCGTCGGATCGCGCCGGTCGAGACGCTTCAGGGGGCATGGATCGCGCGGGTCGAGACGCTTCGGGGGGCGCTGTTCGCGCGGCGTGAGGCGTGTCGGATCGCGCGGAACGAGGCAATCGGCCGGTCATGGCCTCTCACTTTAGTCAGCCGGACGGATGTGTCCGTTACGTTCCGATGGCGGTGGTGCTCCCCTCCCCCGGCCCGCTCCATCTGGCGCCTCGGGGTCGCAGGAGACCACTCACCGCCGCAGCCCCAGCGGCTGCGTCCCCAGGTCCGCAGAGCCGAGGAGTCGAGATGAAGGCCGTCGTCATCAGGGAGTTCGGAAACCCCGACGGGCTGGAGGTGGTAGACGTGCCCGCGCCCGTCCCCGCCGCCGGGCAGGTGCTCATCGCCACGGAGGCGATCGGCGTGGGCGGCGTGGACGCCGTGCTGCGTCGGGGAACCCTCTCCGCCTTCGGCTTCCGGGCGAGTGGTGTCCTCGGCAGCGAGGTCGCGGGGCGCGTCACCGCCGTGGGCGAGGGAGTGGACGCCTCGTGGACGGGGCGGCAGGTGTGGGCGTTCACCGGTCTGTCGGGGGCGTACGCCGAGCACGCCGTCGCCTCCGTCGAGGACATCCTTCCGCTGCCCGACGGCCTGACCGGCACCGAAGCCGTGACGCTCGGCAGCTCCGGCGTGGTCGCGCACTTCGGCCTGGAGCGCGCACGTTTCACGCCCGGCGAGACGGTGCTCGTCCGGGGCGCCGCGGGCAGCATCGGGATCACCGCGGTCCAGCTGGCCGCCGCAGGCGGGGCCGGCGCGGTGGCGGTCACCACGTCGTCGGCGGAGCGCGGCGCCAGGCTGCGGGACCTGGGCGCGACGCATGTCCTCGACCGCTCGGGCAAAGGCGGCCCGGACGCGCCGTCGGGCTTCGACGTCGTGATCGATGTGGCGGGCGGCGCCCAACTGCCGCTCTTCCTGGACAGGTTGAACCCCAACGGACGGTTCGTGGCAGTCGGTATGGTCGCCGGACTGCCGCCGGCGGACTTCGGCATGCGGCTGGCGCTGGGCTTCTGTCGGTCGCTGTCGTTCGCGACGTTCAGTTGCGACACCGTGCCCGGCCCCGAGCAGCAGGCCGTGCGGTCGTCCCTGTTCACCGCCGCCGCGCGCGGCGGCCTGCGCACGGTCGTGCACGAGGTGCTGCCCCTGGCCGAGGCCGCGCGGGCCCACCGCGCGATGGACGCCGGCGAGGTGTTCGGCAGGGTCGTACTGACCCCCTGATCCGGGCAAGGCGGTCCGGGCCCATCGAGGTCGATCGACCAGACCGCGCCCGCCGCAGGGGCCACCCGGGCGTGAGGCGCCGGGCCCGGCACTCGGGGACATCGGGCTCAGGGCTGGTTCGCGCTGGAGGACTCGGTCCCCAAGCGCCTCAGCACCTGCATGGCCTCGCGCTCGATGCGGGACAGGTCGGAAAGGATCTCGCCCGCCCGCACGAGACGCTGGGCGTCGCACGACTCACCGGCTTCGGCGATCAGCGCCGACGTTTCCGTCCAGAGGACGGCCGCCTCGGCGTACAGCCGGTGTCCGGTGCGCAGATGGCCGCCGCGCTGCCGCTCTCCGTCGAACGACTCCGCGCATTCCGCGAGGAAGTCGCGGTAGAGATTGCGGAACAGGGCCCCGCCGGTGCCCGCCCGCTCCATGAGGAGGGCGGCTCGGGGCAGGTCCCGTGCCGGGTCGTCGGCGCGCTGGAGCCAGGTGCGGGCCAGTTTGGCGGCCTTCTCGATGCCGCGGTGGCCCAGGTTGGCGATGGGCGGGTGGAGGAAGGCCTCGGCGCAGGAGGTGACGGCGGGCACGATCCGGTCGCGCGGGGAGGGCGGGTTCTTCGGCACGGTGAGGGTGAAGGAACGGCTCTTGGCGGTCATCGGGCCGCGTTCGGCTCTCGCGCGGGCGAGGCTGTCCCGGCTCGTCGACACGGCGCCGCCCTGCTGGGCGGTGTCCACCAGGTAGGCGTCGTGGTCGTCGTAGCCGTACATGGCGACGACGTGACCGCCGAAGTGCACCTTCGAGCCGAAGTACTCCAGGTGGTAGCTGTCGAGCTGCAGCCCCACGGGGTGTCCGTCGTCGATGGAGGCCACCACGTTCTCCCACGCCCTGCGGGGCGAGGCGGTCTCCTGGACGCCGAGCCCGAGACCGAGGGTGGCGGCCAGGTTCCTGGTGAGCTCGAAGGGCTTCACGCGTCCCCCGAGGAAGGGGAAGTCCATGTTCTTGCTGTCCCAGTAGACGAAGGACAGGCCGGAGCCGAGGCCGAAGAGCATGGGCTCGGACAGGTCGAGCCCCTGGTGCCGCAGCAGCACGCCCAGGGCCGTGGTCTCGCAGTGCTGCGCTCCACGGGCGTCGACGCCTCGCACCTTGATCACCTCGGGCTCGTCGGCGTCCGAGTTCGCCTTGGTCACACCGAGTCCGCCTTGGTCATGTCGCGCACGGCTTTCATGGTGGCCTCTTCCGCCGTGGGACCGTCGATCGACGCCCCTTCTCCCGCTCACCTTGTTCGAATCTACCCTTGATCAATTCTCCCTCTTGATCGAAATTCGCTACCGCTGCGGGCGGAGAGGACGGAGACTCGTCTCATGGCTGACATGGGGGCGTTCCGGGATGCGGTCCTCGCGTGGGATGCCGGCGGCCCCGGCGACCCGGCGCGCGAGCTGGCCGCGCGACTGTCCGTTCGGGCGGCCGTCCTGCTCGAAGGGCCGAGCGACGCCGCCGCGGTCAACGCGCTGGCCGCGCGCCGCGGCCGGGACCTGGCCGCCGAGGGCGTCTGCGTCCTGCCGATGGGCGGCGCGATGAGCATCGCGCGGTTCGCGCGGCTGCTCGGGCCGCCCGGTCTCGGCCTCCGCCTGACGGGCCTGTGCGACGAGGCCGAACTCGGCTTCTACGAACGGGGCTTGGAGCGCGCGGACGCACCGCAGCAGGGCATCTTCGTCTGCGCGGCGGACCTGGAGGACGAGCTCATCCGCGCACTCGGTGTGGCGCGGGTGACGGAACTCGTCGAGCAGGAGGGCGACTTCCGCGCCCTGCAGACCTTCCAGCGCCAGCCCGCACAGCAGGGCCGCAGCGCACATCAGCAGCTGCGGCGATTCCTGGGGACGAAGAAGGGGCGCAAGATCCGTTACGGTCACGTCCTCGTCGAGGCGCTCGCCCCTGATCGCGTACCCGCGCCGCTGGACGACCTGCTGGCCGGTCTCTGACCGCGCGGTCGGTCTCTGAAGGCGCGGCTGGTCTCTGACGGCGCGGGGGCCGGTCAGCCCTCGATCCAGCCGTGCCGCTTCGCGCCCTGCGCGAGCGTCGCCCGCACGGTCAGGATCTGGTCGCCGGTGAGCGAGGGCGCCGACTGCAGCAGCGCCTCCGTCACTTCCCTGAGGTATTCGTCCGCGCTCAGCACGTCACACATGACGTCGCCGTCCGGCAGCGATCTCGGCGACACGGACGTCACCTGCGGGGCGGTCGCCCCCGCCCCGCCGACCCCGAGGGCCAGCTGGACGGACGACGCCTTGGGGCCGCGGTCCCCCTCCTCGATGTCGAACTCCACGGCAAGACCGGGGCGTACTTGCTCCTCGGGGAACAACATGTCGTTCACGTGCAGGAACACGTCCTCGCCACCGCTCTCCGGAGCGATGAACCCGTAACCCCGCGCGCTGTCGAACCGCACCACTCGACCGACGACCGTCACAGCAACCCCCAACCCGGAACGGGCCCTTTGCCCGTCCGTAAACCTCGGGAGATCTTAGCTCCGGGGCCGGTCCCGCGCTCAGCGGACCCGGTCGTACACCAGGGACAACGTGCCGTGCTCACCCGCCGCCTGCGAGGTCAGCGCCCACTGCCCCTCGGGCAGGCCGTCCTCGAACAGGCGCGGGCCGCTGCCGAGGAAGACCGGGAAGACCGTCAGCGCGAGACGGTCGACCTGGTCGGCCGCCAGCAGGTCCTTGATGACGCTCGCGCTGGAGAGCACGAGGATGTCGCCTCCCTCGGTCTCCCTGAGATCGGCGACCACGTCGGCGGTCGGCTTGTCGACGATCGTCGTGCGCTCCCACGGCGCCTCGTCGAGGGTGGAGGACAGCACCACTTTGTCGGTGCCGACGAGCCACTTCGCGAAGGCCTCGTCGCGCGGGTCGGCGCCCTCCATGCCGATGACAGTGGGCCAGAAGCCGAGGAATCCCTCGGCGTTGACCCGGCCGAGGAGAGCCGTCGTCGCGGGCTCCCACAGGCCGGTCAGGTGGTCGCGTGCGACGTCGGTGACCGCGTACGGCATCACCCAGCCCATGTCCAGCGGGTCGCCGGGCCGCGCGTAGTGGCCGTCGAGGGAGAGGCTCATGTTGGTGACGACCCTGCGGCCGCCGGACTGATCGGTCATTTCTTGCTCCCTGAGTCGATGGTGCGCTTGTCGAAGGTGTGCCTGTCGAAAGATGCGCCTGTCGAAAGGCGCGGTCGTCGCCGGCGGGCGCGGCGGTGGCCTACGACGGGTCCGTCGCCAGCGTCGCCGCGAGCTTGTCGAGGCTCTGGCCGAAGCCGATCTCGATGCCCGCGACGAAGTCCGCGGAGTCGACCGTGCTGTCGGTGATCCGGAAGTCGACGTCGAGGTCCGTGCCCGTGTCGGTGGGCCGGAGCGTGTAGGCCACGTGAGCGGTGAAGGCGCGGCTGCCGTCCGGCAGCCGCGGGGAGTTCCGGTAGGCGAGGCGCTCGCCGGGGCGTACGTCGACGACGACGCCCTCCGCGCGACCGACGACCGGGCCCGAACCGTCCGCGTCCTCGGCGTCGCGGTACTCGTGGACGATCCGGCCGCCCGGACGCGCCTCGAAGACGAGCTCGGAGACGCGCAGGTCGTCGGGCGTCCACCACAGGGCGAGCAGCGACGCGTCGGTCAGGTGGCGCCAGACCGACTCGGGCCGCGCCGCCAGCGAGCGGACGAACGTGAAGGCGCGGCCGTCGGCCCAGCCCGGTCCCCGCGCGGCGAGCCGCTCCGCGTCGAGGCTCTGTCCGTAGCGGTCGTACGTCTCGTGCGGGCCGCCGGCCTGTTCCACGGCGTCGGCGAGTCCGGCGAGCGCCGCCGCGAGGTCGCGCAGCGGTTCGGACCGGAGCGCGTAGATACGGCGCTGGCCGGTGCGCCGCGAGGTGACGACGCCCGCACGCTCAAGGGTCTGGAGGTGCTTGGTCGTCTGCGGCTGGCGTGCCTCGGCGAGCTCGGCGAGGACACCGACCGAACGGGGCCGCTCGGCCAGCAGGCTCACCAGCCGCCAGCGGGCCGGGTCCGCCAGTGCGGAAAGGAGTGCGTCCATGGATCCCATTATTCGCAGCGACGAATATTCGAGTCAAGGAATACGACACGACCGCTCGCGCCTCGCCTCACGCCATTACCTGCGAGGTCATCGTCAGGCGCCGTCGGCGCCGACCGGACGCGCCTACCGCGCACGGTTCGCCCTGCACCTCACGGTCGAGAACGGCCTGGTCACGCGGCACCACGTGGACGAGGACAGCCTCGCGGTGGCCCAGGCGTTCCAGGAGTGACCCGAGCCGCGGGCCAGGCGGAGGCGGCCAGCGGCTCCGGCCGGGGGGGAAGCACGGCACACCTGGCGGGCGGCGCTACGGCCGCTCCAGCCTCAACTCCAGCATCGCCGCGAAGCGTGCATCGGCGTCCGCCAGATCCAGCCGAGCCACCTCCGCTGCCCGCCGCAGGCGATAGCGGAAGGTGTTGGGGTGGACACCCATGGCCGAGGCCGCGTTCAGGGTGTTGCCCAGGTGGTCGAGCCAGTGCGCCACCGTGTCCGTGAGCGTGGTCCCGTGGTCCCGGTCGTGATGGCGCAGCCGGGCCACGGGGCTGTCCAGCAGTCCGCCCTCGTCCCGCAGCCGGTCGCCGGTGTCCAGGAGCAGCGCCTCGACCTGGACGTCGGCGAACAGCGCCGCGCCGCCCTCCTGTCGACGGCTCGGGGCGCGGTGCCGCAGGACGCGCAGGGCCCGGTCCGCGTCGCGGTGCGAGCGGGCGAGACCGGCCGGGTCGGACGCGGAGACCGCGCGGCCGACGCCGATCGACACGCCCTCGGGCCGGGACCTCGCCCGTTCGAGAAAGTCGTCGGCCACGCGCCGCGCCAGGACGGCGATGTCCTCCGGGGCCTTGCGGTCCGGCCCGGGAATGAGCGCGCAGCACACGTCGCCGACGAGCGCGGCCACCGCGCCGGGTGCCGCGACCGAGAGGTGGAAGGCGAAGGCGTCGGCCGTCCGTTCGCGTGCGTATGACGGTCCGCCGGCACCGGCCGCCCCGTCCGCCGAGCCTTCCTCCGTGTCCGGCGGGGACAGCCCCATCACGGCCACGGCCACCGTCCGGCCCGCGAGCCGGAGCCGCTCGACCGCGCCCTGCGCCGACGGACCGCCGCCCAGGGCGGTCGCGACGAGGTCGGCCCGCACCTGCCGGTCGACGTCCACCCCGATGCGCCGCCGCAGCAGGTGCAGCGCGACGACCTTCGCCGCGTCGACGAGTACGCGCTCCTTGTCCTCGCTCAGCGGCTCGGAGACCGCCGCCCAGATCGAGCCGAGCACCTGATCGCCCGCGCGGATGGCCATCGCCACCCGGGGCAGGCCCGGCTCCCCCTCGATCTGCGGTGTGTCGATGAAGAGGGGTTTCTCGCTGGCGTAGAGCCGTTTGAAGACGCCCGCGCGCTCCTGCGCCCGGCGGGCGTGCGCCGGTACGCCGCGGCCCAGGATCGTCTCGACGCGCGTCCGGTCGGTGTCGCTCTGGCGGTCGGAGAACGCCAGGATCTGCGAGTCGCGGTCCTCGATGGTGATCGGTACGCCGAGGAGCGCCCCGATCGCGTTGGCCAGCGCGAACGAGTCCTCCGCGGGGATCCCGGTCGACAGTTCCTCCCCGGCCGGGCCGGAGGAGAGCAGCGTACGGAGCAGGACGACCAACTGCGCCCACGTCGCTCCGGCGGTCAGGCCGAGCACGGCCACGCCGCTGCGTTCGACGCGGGTCCGCAGCTCCGGCCCCAGGTCCAGCGGCGCGCGGACCACGAGAGCGGGCGCACCGCAGCCGACCGCACGGACCAGCAGTTCGGGAACGTCGTCGGCGCCGGCGGTGGTGCACAGCAGCAGGGCGCCAGGACGTCCTGGCGCCTGCTCGCGCGGGTCGTCGATGACGACGTCGCTGATGACGGCGGCCGGGTCCACCGTGCCCGCGAGCACCTCCAGCAGGGTGCCGGCGAACCGGCTCACGACGGTGTCGAGCCGGGCTCCGGGGCTGGTCGTCATGGGGCACCGTCCAGTCGTCGCAGCTGCACGGCACTTTACGCCGATTCGTGCATCGGCACTAAAGGAGCATCCCTCATTGGTCGATTTGGACAGTGCCGGGCCCGTTCCCGCGCACCAGACTGGAGCGCGTCGCCGCCGGCATCACGTCGGCAGGCCGCCGCGGCACGTGGCCGCGCCCGCCCGACCCGACGTACGCAAGGAGCACCGCCCGTGGCCCCCGCCACATACCCCCACCTACGCCTCGACGCCGACGCCCTCGACCGCAACATCCGCACCATGGCCGACTGGTGCAGGGCGCACGACGTGGCCCTCGCTCCGCACGTCAAGACGACGATGTCCGCGCCCGTCGTCGAGCGTCAGCTGGCGGCCGGGGCCGCCGGTGTCACCGTGGCCACGGTCGACCAGGCCGCGACCGTGCTCGGCTGGGGGCACGCGACCGTCCTCATCGCGAACGAGGTGGTCGACCCGTACGGCCTGGCACGGCTGCGCGCGCTGCTCGCCGAGGGGTCCGACGGGCCCGAGGACCGGCAGATCCGGTGCTTCATCGACTCCGCGGCAGGGGTCGTCGCGGCCCATCAGGTCTTCGAGGGCGGCGCGCACGGTCCCACGCTGGAAGTGCTGCTGGACGTCGGCACGCCCGGGGGCCGCACCGGGGTGCGGGACGTTCGGCAGGCCCGTCGCCTCGCCGAGCTGGTGCGCGCGGCGCCGGGCCTGCGGCTGGTGGGCGTCGCCGGGTACGAAGGGGTCGCGCCGAACACGCGGGACGCCGGGACGATCGCCGCGGTGGACGCGCACTGCCGGCGCGTGCGGGACGTCTACCTCGACGTCGCCGAGTTCTTCGAGACCGACCGCCCCGTGTTCTCGATGGGCGGGTCGGCCTTCCCGGACCGCGTCGTGGCCCACCTCCCGGCCGAAGCCGACGTGCCGGGCACCCTCCGCCTCCTCCGGTCCGGCTGCTACGTCACGCACGATCACGGCGTCTACGCCCGCGTCGGCCCGGTCCCCGGCCTCGTCCCGGCGCTGACGGTGCGCGCGGTCGTCGTGTCCGCCCCCGCGGAGGGCAGCGCCGTCGTCAGCGCGGGCAAGCGCGACCTGCCGTACGACGCGGGGGTTCCGGTGCTCGTGTCCGCCGCCACCGCCGCGGGGAAGCGCAAGCCCGTCGGCGCGGCGGCCGTGAGCGCGCTGTACGACCACCACGCCGTTCTGTCCGACGCCGGGCACCTGGCCGTGACGGACGTCGTCGAGTTCGGGCTCTCGCACCCGTGCTCGGCGTTCGACCGGTGGCCCGAGTACGTGGTCACCGACGGCAGCGGTGAAGTGGTCGACGTCTGGCGCACCGACTTCTCACGGCCGTCGGTGTGGGAGGCGGCTCCTTCTCGGGGCACGGCGCCCTCGCACGACGGCGCTCCGTCGCTTGCGGTCAGCTGAGCGGCTCCGCCAGCGCGACGATGATGTCCGCGGGACCACGGACGTAGCAGAGCCGGAACATCTCCTCGAACCGGGCGATCTCACCGACGAGTTCGGCTCCGTGGCGGCGCAGCCGGGCCACGGTGTCGTCGATGTCGTCGACGGCGAACATGATGCGGCGCAGGCCCAGCGTGTTCGCCGGTGCCACCTTCGGCTCGGTGTCGATGACCTCCGGCGAGTGGAACCGCGTCAGTTCGAGCTTGCTGTGGCCGTCCGGGGTCCGCACCATCGCGAACTCGACCCGGACGCCGTCGAGCCCTACGACGCGGTCCACCCAGTCTCCCTCGGCCGGTCCCCTGCCCTCCAGCTCCATGCCGAGTTCGAGGAAGAACGCGATGGCCGCCTCGAGGTCGTCGACGACGACGCCGACGTGGTCCATCCGTTGAATCGCCATGCTGGGTCTCCTTGGTCCGGGGGCATGGATCCGTGGTCCGGGGTCACGTCGCGATGGAGTGTTCCGTGAAACGCCCGCAGGTGCGGAAGCCGAGGCGGCGGTAGACCGGCTCGCCGTCCGCCGACGCCTGGAGGACCGCGACGCGCGAGCCCCGGTCGCGGGCCGCGTGGAGCGCGGCGAGGGTGATGGCCCCGCCGTGGCCGCGGCGGCGGTGGGCGGCCAGGGTGGCGATGTTGTAGATCCCGGCGACGCCCGCGTACGTGAAGACCTCGGCCGAGCACACCGGGTGGCCCGCCTCGTACCCGACCAGGTAGCGGGCCGGGGAGCCGGCGGCCAGCGCCTGAGGGGCGGCCCGGTCGAAGAAGCGGCGGACGGTGTCGGCGGGCGGGTCCCAGTTGGCGGCCAGGACCATGGCGTAGTCGGCGAGTTCCTCGGGCGTGGTCACCGGGCGGATGTGCAAGGCGTCGCCGTGGGGCGCTCCCGCGTCCGGCCGGGGCAGGGCGTCCGTCAGCTCGGCCCACATGGCCGCCTCGTGCTCGGACTCCGCGAGTCCGGCGGCCGACAGGCGCGCGCTCAGATCCGCCGGGGTGGAGGCCGGGCCCACCCACCAGGAGAAAGGGCGTCCGGTGGCGGTCAGCGTACGGATCGTCCCGGTGATCCGCGCCGGGGCCGTGACGGGCGTGAAGCGGGCCGTGGCGACGATGTTGAAGGTGTCGTCGTCGAGGCCGCTGTCGGCGATGAGCAGGTCGTCGGTCGCCGTGACGGTCGCGCCCTTCATCTGCCGGTGCAGATGGCAGGCGTGCTCGGCGAGGTTCCGCTCCATCGCGACCAGCAGAGCACCCTCGTCCGCCGCCGGGCTCTTCAGGGGGTCCATGGCGACCCATCCCATCACGTGGTCCCGCCCGAGGGCTCCCGCTTTTCACGGCGGGGCCCCGTCGTTCCGAGGCGGTCCCTCGGGCCGGGGCGCATCTCCGCGACACGGCCGCCCCGACCCCCGTACCAGCCATTCGGCTGATGCCGCGCCGCGTTCTCCGCTCATCGGCTGACGGCATCCGCGGCGCCCGCTGGTGACGCTGGGGCCATGCACAGGAACAAGTTCGTCCTCGGGTCCGTCGCCGTCGCGCTCGGGCTCACCGGAATCGCCGCCTGCTCCCCGGGGTCCGGAGGCGGCGCGCGGGCCGGCGCCTCGGCGTCGGACCGCGCGGGCGCGGTGCCCGAGCAGGTCTCCCCCACCCAGCGGTCCGTGCGGTGGAAACCCTGTCCGGAGGTGGAGGGCGGACCCAAGGGGGTCGAGTGCGGCACGGTGAAGGTGCCCGTCGACTGGTCCGAGCCCGGTGGGGAGCAGATCGACATCGCCGTGGCGCGGCGCACCGCGCCGCAGGGCGCGCGGCGCGTCGGCTCGCTGATGTTCCTGCCCGGCGGGCCGGGTATGTCCGGGGTGGAGCAGGTGCGGCAGCTGCCCGAGTGGGGCGGCGCGGAGAAGCGGTTCGACGTGGTGAGCTTCGACCCGCGCGGCGTCGGCGCGAGCAGGCCCCTGCAGTGCTCCGAGAAGAAGGCGATGGCGTCCGCCCTCGACAGCGTGCCCTCCGCCACCCGCGAGGAGTTCGAGCGCCGCACCGCCACCGCGAAGGCACTCGCGGACGACTGTGCCCGCCGCGACGGCAAACTGCTGCGCCACGTCGACGCGGACAGCGTCACCCACGACATCGAGGCGATCCGCGTCGCGCTGGGTGAGAAGCGGCTGTCGCTGTACAGCCATTCCTACGGGACCGTCTACGCCCAGCGGTACGCGGCGGCGTACGGCGGCCGTGTCCGTGCCGCTGTCCTGGACGGTGTGATGGACCAGTCCGTCGGCCGCAGGGAGTTCGCCGCCACGGCCGCCGAGTCCCTTGAGGACGCCTACGACCAGTTCGCGCGCTGGTGCGCCAAGGACGACGCCTGCGCGTTGAAGGAGGACGGCGCCTGGAAGACGTACGAGCGGGTCGCGCGCAAGGCCGAGGACGGGAAGCTCCCGAAGAGCGACGTCACGGACGGGCCGATGACGCTCGCCGAGCTCAACTCGACCGTCGACGGCATGCTCCTGACGCCGTCCTGGGGACCGCTCGCCGAGAACCTGAGGACGCTCGACGCCGGTGAGAAGACCGACGACGTGCCCGCCGAGGACCCGGCCGCCGGCGGGGGCACGCCGGGCGTGGTCCCCTTCGCGGATCTGGTCGTGTGCTCCGACTTCGCCCTCGGCACGCCGGACTTCGCGGCGCACCGGGACGACGTGCGGGCCGCGCGCGACAAGGCCCCTCGCTTCGGCTACTCGCCCAATGCGGTCCAGTACACGAACCTCTGCTCGGGTGCGGGCGCGGACTCCGGCACCCGCGCCGGGGCCGGTGGCGGCGGGCGGACCGCGACCAGCACCGCCGAGACGCCCCTGTTGCTGATGGGCGCCCGTCACGACAACGCCACCCCGATCGACTGGGCGCGCTCCGTGCGGGACCAGCTGGGCGCGAAGGCGCCTCTGGTCGAGGTCGACGGCTGGGGCCACGCCGCGAAGATCTTCAATGCCGGCCCCGAGCAGGACACCGTCCTGAAGTATCTGGTCGACCTCCAGGTGCCCAAGGGGGATGCGGTGGTCAAGGGCCGCACGCCGGACGGTCTGTGACCGTCCCCTGCTTCGAACGGTCCGTGACCGCCCCCTGCTCCGAACGGTCCGAGACCGTCACTGCTCCGGACGGTCCGTGACCGCCCCTCCTCCGGGCGCGGCGGGTCCCAAGCCCCGCCCGGAAGGGACTTTCGTTCCTGGACGCCCTCCCCGATCTTCACGAGGCTGAGGGTGCCGGATTCGATCATTCCGCCCGGAGAGGGATCCCATGAAGCGCCACCCTCGTCCCAGCCGCTCCGAACGGGCCGTCGCCCGCGACGAGGCGCACAACTGGCGCAGGCGGGCCCTGTGCTCGCAGGCGGATCCGGATCTCTTCTTCCCCGTGGGCACGTCGACTCCCGCCCAGGACCAGGTCAGGTCCGCCAAGGACATCTGCGCCGCGTGCCCGGTGGCGGGAGTCTGTCTGCGCTGGGCCATGGAGGCCGGGGTGCCCGAGGGCATCTGGGGCGGCCGCACCGCGCAGGAACGGCGGCAACTGGCGCACGAGATGGCGCGGCAGCGGAGCGACGCGCCACCTCGTGCGCCCAAGAGGCCTCAGGTACCCAGGGGGCCTCAGGCACCTCAGGCATAGACGCGCCGCCCGCCGGGCACCGGCCGCCCTGCGCCCCCGATCCGTCCGCTCAGTCCTGATCCGCCGGCTCCGTCGGCACCACCGCCACCGGGCAGTGCGCATGCAGCAGGACGGCGTTGGCGGCCGAGCCGACCAGCAGGGTGTCGGGGTTCAAACGACGCCGGTGGCGGCCGACGACCAGCAGGTCCGCCTCCTCCGAGGCGTCCACGAGACGGCCGGCGGCGTCGGCCGGAGCGACCACCTGGTCGACGGTCACCTCGGGATGACGCCCGGTGAAGAGGCGCAGGCGTTCTTGCTGCTCGGTCAGCAGCCGCTCCTCCTGCGCGTCGCGCATCTCCTTCTGCGCGGCGAAGCTCGCCACGTCCGCCATGCCGCCCGCGTACCCGCCCATGAGCGCCATCGTGGCCAGCGGATCGGGGTACGCGGTGACGACCTGGAGCCCCGCGCCGCGCCGTTCCGCCTCGGCGAACGCGAACTCGACGGTGTCGTCGCCGGTTTCCTCCGGCTCGAAGCCGAGCACCACCCTCCCCGACTCGCCGCGCGCCCCGGCACGTCCGCCGCGCGCCGCGTGCGGCACGACGACGACCGGACAGGCCGCCCGCGCGGCACAGGCACGGCTGACCGACCCGAGCAGCAGGCTCGCGAAGCCGCCTCGGCCGCGTGAGCCGAGCACGAGCAGCTGGGCACCGGCACTCAGCTCGACCAGGACGGACTTCGCGTGCCCCTCGTGCGAGGAGAAGGACACGGACGGCACGTCCTCGCGGTCCTCCAGCAGTTCGCGCGCCCGGGCGAGCACCGAGGGCCGGTCGCCGTCCGAGCGCGGCATGACGGGCGGGACGCCCGGCACCGGAAGGGCCTTCGCGGGCGCGGGTCCCACATGGACGACGGACAGTTCCGTGCCGCGCGAGCGAGCGGCGCCCAGTGCCCACTCCATCGCCCGGAGGCTGTCCTCGGAACCGTCGACGGCGGTGATGACCGGAAGGCTGTTCATGCCTCCATCCTGTGCCCTTCGTCCCTTTCACGGCGGGGCCGCGGGGTCCGTGCTGTGCCGAATGGGGCACTCTCCGGTCCCCGCGCGACCCGCGCCGGCCCCCGCACCCGACATTCACCGCAGATCCCCGCACCCCCTGGTGCACATCGCGCACACCTGGCACGATGTGCCACGCCCAGCGGGCCCGTGGCTCCGCCCCACCCCTGAGGCCGCTCCGCCGCCCGGTCCGTGCGCCCGCACCCCACGAGCCGGGCCCGCTCAACCTTCGTACGAGTAAAGGCAGTTGCACCCCATGGTGACCCCCGCCCGGATCACGCTCGCCCGCAAACGCCGGGCCCTGACACTGGCCGGACTCTCCGCCCGGGTCAACGTGTCCGTCCAGAGCCTGTCGAACTACGAGACCGGGCGCACCGCGCCGCGCCCGGCCACGCTGGCCCGGCTGGCCGAGGTCCTCGACTTCCCCGAGACGTTCTTCCACGGGCCCCCGCTCCCCGAGGTGCCGGCGGAGTCGGTCTCGTGGCGCGACGCCGACCGCACGCACGCGCGGGCCAGGGAGGCCGCCCGGGTCTCCGCGCTCCTGGGCGCGGAGCTGTACGACTGGATCGGCCGACGGTTCCGGCTCCCGCCCGTCGGCCTTCCCCCGATGGCCGGGACGGCTCCCGTGACCGCGGCACGG
>NZ_LIRJ01000082.1 GCF_001419745.1 Streptomyces silaceus
GCCGCCCGCAAGGCCGCGGACAAACTCGCCGCCGCCCAGGAGACACCCGAGCCCGGACCGCAGGGGGACGCGTGACCTTCGCAGCAGCCTCCACGACGGCCGCCGGTGCCGCCGGGACCCAGGGCTTCCTGTCCCCGACCGGCGTCGAGATCGCCTTCCTCCTCGTCGGCCTCGTCACCCTCGGCGCGGCCGTCGTCACCGTCACCACCCGCCAACTGGTGCACGCCGCCCTGTGGCTGGTGGTGGCGCTCGGCGGCCTCGCCGTCGAGTACCTCCTGCTGACCGCCGAGTTCATCGCCTGGGTGCAGGTCCTCATCTACGTCGGCTCCGTCGTCGTCCTCCTCCTCTTCGGACTGATGCTCACCAGGGCGCCCATCGGCCGCTCCCCGGACGCGGACTCGGGCAACCGCCCGGTCGCGCTCGCGGTGGCCCTCGCCGCTGCCGCCGCCCTGGTCTGGGTCGTCGTGGACGCCTTCCGCACCACGGTGATCGACCTGGACGGCGCCGCCCAGGGCTCCACCGACGTCACCGGATCGATCCTCTTCCGGCACTGGGTGCTCCCCTTCGAGGCGCTCTCGGTCCTCCTCCTCGCCGCCCTCGTCGGCGCGATCGTCCTGTCCCGCAAGAAGTCCGCGCAGGACCAAGCCGCCCAGGACCAAGCCGCCCAGGACCAAGCCGCCCAGGACCAGGGGGAGAACAGCTGATGCACCTCCACCTCGCCTATCCCGCCGTCCTCGCCGTCCTCCTCTTCTGCGTCGGCCTCTACGGCGTCCTCGCCCGCCGCAACGCGATCCTGGTCCTGATGTCCGTCGAGCTGATGCTCAACGCCGTCAACCTCAACCTGGTCGCCTTCGACGTCTGGCTCCGCGACTCCCTCCACGCCGGCCAGGCCCTGACCCTCTTCACCATCGCCATCGCCGCGGCCGAGATCGGCATCGGCCTCGCGATCGTCCTGGCGGTCTACCGCAACCGCGGCAGCTCCGCCGTCGACGACCTCCGCGACACCGCCGAACTCCCGGACGGCCCCGACGGCGACGGCGATGACGCCGAGGGCGCCGCCGCCGAAGAGCCCGCCCCGAAGTCCCGGCAGGCGCAGACGTCGCAGAAGGCTGAGGCCACCGCGTGACCACGACCACCCTCGCCGTCCTCGTCCCCCTCCTGCCGTTCCTGGGCGCGGCCGCCGGCCTGCTGCTCGGCCGTCGGGTCCCCGGACTCGTACGCCCCCTCGCGGTGCTGCCCACGCTGACGGCCCTCGTGCTCGCCGTGCTCGTGGCCGTCCGCCAGGGCGGCGGCACCGGCGGCGGCACGGCCTCCCTGGACGCCGCCACCGAGCTCACCCCGACCGGCTCGGTCCCCGTCGAACTCGCCCTGCACATCGACGGCTTCGCCGCCCTCGTCGCCATCCTGGTCGGCGTCGTCGCCTCCTGCGTGCAGATCTACTCGACGGGCTACCTGCGCGACGACCCGCGCTACCCCTCGTACGCCGCTCTCGTCTCCCTCTTCACCTCCGCGATGCTGCTCGTCGTCTACTCCGGCGACCTGATGGTGCTCCTGGTCGGCTGGGAGATCATGGGCATCTGCTCGTACTTCCTGGTCGGCCACTACTGGGAGACGCCCGAGGCGCGCGCCGCCTCCCTGAAGGCCTTCCTGGTCACCAAGCTCGGTGACGTCCCCTTCCTGATCGGTCTGTTCGCGCTCGCCGTGGACACCGGCTCCTTCCGCATCACGACGATCCTCGCGACGGTCACGGACGGCGGCCTGGACCACCCCACGCCGATCGCCCTGCTGCTCCTCGCGGGCGTGGCCGGCAAGTCCGCGCAGTTCCCGCTGCACACCTGGCTGCCCGACGCGATGGCGGGCCCCACGCCCGTCTCCGCGCTGATCCACGCCGCGACGATGGTCGCCGCCGGTGTCTACTTCGTGGCCCGGCTCCTCCCCGTCTTCGCCGCCTCCGCCGCGGCCCTGGTCGTCCTCGCCGTCATGGCCGCCGTCACGATGGCCGGCTCGGCCCTCGCGGCGCTCGCCCAGGACGACATCAAGCGCGTCCTCGCGTACTCGACGATCGGCCAGCTCGGCTACATGACCGGCGCGCTCGCCGTCGGCGACCGCGGTGCCGCCGTCTTCCACCTCCTGTCGCACGGCGCCTTCAAGGCGCTGCTGTTCCTCGCCGCGGGCGTGATCATCCACGCCGCCGGCACCAACTCGCTGGCCGCCATGTCCCGCATGAAGGGCCTGCGCGACCGCATCCCCGACGCCTACTGGACGATGACCGTGGCGCTCCTCGCGCTCGCCGCGATCCCGCCGTTCAGCGGCTTCTTCTCCAAGGAGGCGGTGCTCGGCGCCGCCGAGCACACGGCCACGGGCCACGCCGAGTCCGTGCCCACCGCCGCGGGCTGGATCGTCCTCGTCGCCGGTCTGCTCACCGCCCTCCTCACCGCCGCGTACGCGACGCGCCTGTGGCTGCTCGCTTTCCACGGCAGGGGAGCGGAGGCCCCCGACCACGGGAAGCAGCCCGTCGCGATGACGGCCGTGCTGTGGGTGCTCGCCGTCCCCTCCCTCGCCTTCGGTCTGTCCGTCGGTGTCCTGCCGGACTGGTTCGACGGCCACTCACTCACCCCGACGCTCACGACCTCCGTCCTCGGCACGGGCCTCGCGCTCGTCGGCGGCCTCGTCACCTACGGCGCCTGGCGGCACACCATGGCCCTCGCCGCCCGTGTCCCGATGGGCGCCGTGGCCGTCAGCGCCGACGGTGACGGCGGCCTGGTCGAGGCGGAGGCCATCGCCACCCACGCCCCCGCCTACGGAGACGTCGCCTCCGCGCCCGACCCGGCCGATCCCGGTCGGCTGCTGCTCGGCCCGCTGCACCGCCACGCCGCCGTCGGCTTCCACCTCGACGCCGTCTACGCCGCCCTGTTCGTACGGCCCGTCCAGGCGTCCGCGCGCCTCGTCCGCTTCCTCGACCGCGCGGTCGTCGACACGTACGTACGCGGCGCGGGCGCGGCACCCCGCTGGCTGGGCACGGCCGTCCGCCGCGCGCAGACCGGCAATGTGCAGACCTATCTGAGCGCGCTGCTCGCAGGCACGGTCGTCCTGGCCGTCGCCGCCGTCCTCGTCGCCACCGCCGGAGCGTGAGCAGCCGTGATCGGTATCAGTGAGTCCGTGATGCAGTTCCTTCTCGCGTTGATCGTCGTCGGTCCGCTCATCGGCGCCGTGGCCGCCCTCCTGCCGGCGCCGCCCGGACTGAAGGGGAAGTCGCCCGACCAGGCCGTGCTGCGCCACGGCGTGACCGTGACCGGCGCGATCCTGCTCACCGCGATCGTCCTCGCGCTCGGCTTCGACCACGACCAGCCCTCGAAGATGCAGGCCACGACCGATATCAGCTGGATCCCCGCACTCGACGTGCGCATCCATCTCGGCATCGACGGCATCTCGCTCCCCCTTCTGGTCCTGACCGCGCTGCTGACCTTCCTCTGCGCGCTGTACAGCTACTTCAAAATGCCGTCGGGCCCGTCTCCCAAGGCATTCGTGGCGCTGATCCTCGTGCTCGAGTCCGGCACCCTCGCGACCTTCGCCGTCCTCGATCTGCTGCTGTTCTTCCTGGCGTTCGAGATGGTGCTCATCCCGATGTACTTCCTCATCGCCCGCTGGGGCGGTGAGCAACGGACCCGAGCCGCTTGGAAGTTCATCCTCTACACGCTGCTCGGCTCCGTCGTCATGCTGCTGGGCCTGCTCCTCATCGGGCTCAAGTCCGGCACATTCGACATGGTGGCACTCGCCACTGACAACGGCCGTGAGCTGACCACATCCGTGCAGGTCATCGCCGTTCTGGCGATCGGGATCGGGCTCGCGGTCAAGACGCCGATGTGGCCGCTGCACAGCTGGCTGCCGGACGCCCACACCGCCGCGCCCACCGTCGGCTCGGTCCTGCTGGCCGGCGTGCTGCTGAAGATGGGTACGTACGGATTCGTCCGGATCATCCTCCCCGTCGCGCCGGACGGAATGCGGGAGTTCGCGCCGTACCTCGCGGCCTTCGCGGTCGTCGGGATCATCTACGGATCCCTGGCCTGCCTCGCGCTCGCCAAGCAGGGCGCGAAGGGCGACCTCAAGCGCCTCATCGCGTACTCGTCCGTCGGCCACATGGGCTTCGTGCTGCTCGGCATCTCGACGATGAGCCCGACCGGCGTGAACGGCGCGCTGTTCGCCAACATCGCCCACGGCCTCATCACCGGCCTGCTCTTCTTCCTCGTCGGCGCGCTGAAGGACCGCACCGGCACCACCGACCTCGACTCCCTCGCGCAGGAGTCCGGCGCCGCGCTCTACGGCAAGGCGCCGCGCCTCGGCGGCCTCCTGGCCTTCGGCGCCGTCGCCTCGCTCGGCCTGCCGGGCCTGGCCGGGTTCTGGGGCGAGATGCTCGCGCTGTTCGGCGCGTTCAAGCCCGCCGACGACCTGAGCCGCCCCGCGTTCCTCACCTTCATGGCGATCGCCGCCTTCGGCACCCTGCTCACGGCCGCGTACATGCTCGTCGTCGTGCGCCGCGTCTGCATGGGCCCGATGCCGCAGCCCGCGGCCGAAGGACCCGCGCCCAAGGCCCTCGCCGACGTCCACGGCTACGAGTTCGCCGCCTGGACCCCGCTCGTTGCCCTCACCGTCCTCGCCGGACTCTGGCCCGCGGCTCTCCTCGGCCTGACCGACCCCGCCGTGCAGAAGCTCCTCACTGGAGGCAAGTCGTGACCGTGGCCGCCGAAAGCGCCGCAAGCCTCGTCCAGTCCGTCGACTGGCTCGCGATCGCGCCGCCGACCATCGCGGCGGTCGTCGGCCTCCTCGTGCTCGTCGCCGACCTCTTCGTGGGCGACGGCAAGAAGGCACTGCTCGGCTGGGTCTCCGTGGCGGGCCTGGCCGCCGCCGCGCTCGCCCTGCTGCCCCTCCTGGACGACGACCGGTCGACGTTCTGCCTCACCGGCGGCGGCACGCACGCGTGCAGCTACACCGCCGACCGCTTCACCCTCGTCATCCAACTGCTCGTCCTCGGCGGCGCCCTGCTCGCCGCCCTGCTCTCCATGAGCACCCTGAAGGACGCCAAGGGCTCCAAGGGAGAACTCCCCGAAGGGGAGTTCTGGTTCCTGCTGCTCTCCTCCGCGGCGGGCGCCGCCCTGCTGCCCGCCTCGCGCGACCTGGCGACGCTCGTCGTCGCCCTGGAGGTCGCCTCCCTGCCGGCCTTCGCCCTCGTCGGCCTCAGGCGCGGCGACAAGCGCTCCTCCGAAGCGGCCCTGAAGTTCTTCCTCTCCTCGGTCACGGCGACCGCCGTGAGCCTCATGGGTGTCAGCTTCGTCTACGCGTCCACCGGCACCCTGCACCTCACGGAGATCGCCGCCGAGCTCCAGGACGTCGACGGCCAGCTGCACACGCTCGCCCAGACCGGCGTCGCCCTCACCCTCGTCGGCTTCGCCTTCAAGGTGGCGGCCGTGCCCTTCCACTTCTGGGTGCCCGACACCTACGTGGGCGCGCCGCTGCCCGTCGCCGCGTACCTCTCCGTCGTCGGAAAGGCCGTCGGCTTCACCGGGCTCATCCTCGTCACCGTCGTCGCCTTCCCCTCGTACGCGGACGTCTGGGGCCCCGCGCTCGCCGTCCTCGCCGCCCTCACCATGACCGCGGGCAACGTCGCCGCCCTGCGCCAGCAGGCCACGCGCGCGTACAGCGCGGTACGCCTCCTTGCCTGGTCCTCCGTCGGACAGGCGGGCTACCTCCTGGTGCCCATCGCCGCCGCCGGATACGCCGACGACGACGCGGCGGCGGAGAAGGCCATCGGTTCCACCGTCGCCTACGCCCTGATGTACGCGGCCGTGAACCTCGGCGCCTTCGCCGTGGCCGCCCTCGTCGGCCGCGCCCAGCGCCTCAACCGCGTCAGCGACTACCGCGGCCTGTACGCCCGCAGCCCGCTGGCCGCCCTGGTCCTCGCCTTCTTCCTGCTCTGCCTCGCCGGCCTGCCGCCCGGCATCATCGGCCTCTTCGCGAAGGTCACGGTCTTCTCCGCCGCGGTCGACGCGGGCCTGGGCTGGCTCGCCGTGGTGATGGCCGTGAACGTGGTGATCGCGCTGTTCTACTACCTCCAGTGGACCGCGCTGCTGTTCCGCGCCCCCGAGGGCGAGCCGGTCAGGCACCGCGTCCCGGCCCCGCTCACCGCGGCCATCGCGCTGACGGCGATCCTCGGGATCGCCCTCTCCGGAGCGCCCCAGCTGGTCCTGAGGTTCTCGGACACCGGCCTGTTCTGACCCGCCTGCCGACGAGGACCGGCCGCCGGCCGAGGCCACGGCCGGGCCCGTCACTCGCGCGGCCTACACCGCTCCTGCGTGCACAAGGGAACTAGTGCTCCCCGCCTGGCGTTGACCAGTACGGGAGGGTCCACTGAACAGTGGAAGCACCAGTCAGTAGAGGGTTCCCCCACGCACCACCAGGAGGGCGTACCGTGCACCGCCGGCACAACGGGTTGAAGACCGCCGTACTCCTCGGGGGACTGTCCGCGCTCATCCTTGTCATCGGCAGTTTCTTCGGGCGTACGGGACTGATCGTCGCGTTGTTCGTGGCGCTCGGCACCAATGCGTACGCGTACTGGAACAGCGACAAGCTCGCCCTGCGCGCGATGCGCGCCCGCCCGGTGAGCGAATTCGAGGCCCCCGAGCTGTACCGCATGGTCCGCGAGCTCTCCACCCAGGCCCGCCAGCCCATGCCCCGCCTCTACATCTCGCCCACCGAGGCGCCGAACGCGTTCGCGACGGGCCGCAATCCGCGCAACGCCGCGGTGTGCTGCACCGACGGCATCCTGCGCATCCTCGACGAGCGCGAGCTGCGCGGCGTCATCGGCCATGAGCTCAGCCATGTCTACAACCGCGACATCCTGATCTCCTCGGTCGCGGGCGCGCTGGCATCCGTGATCATGTTCCTGGTCAACTTCGCCTGGCTGATCCCGGTCGGCCGGTCGAACGACAACGACGGCCCCGGCATCTTCGGGATGCTCCTGATCATGCTGCTCGGCCCGCTGGCGGCCTCCATCATCCAGCTCGCCATCAGCCGCTCCAGGGAGTACGAGGCCGACGCGTCCGGCGCGCAGCTCACCGGTGACCCGCTCGCTCTCGCGAGCGCCCTGCGTAAACTCGACGCGGGGACAAAGCAGTTGCCGCTGCCGCCCGAGCCCCGTCTCGAGACGGCGAGTCACATGATGATCGCGAACCCTTTCCGTCCCGGGCAGGGCATGTCCAAGATGTTCTCCACGCACCCGCCGATGGCGGAGCGCATCGCCCGACTCGAGCAGATGGCAGGTCGCCAGCAGTGAAGACAATCCTCAACGTCATATGGCTCGTCCTCTGCGGTTTCTGGATGTTCCTCGGCTACCTCCTCGCGGGTGCGCTGCTCTGCATCACGATCATCGGCATCCCGTTCGGCCTCGCCAGCTTCCGCATCGGCCGCTATGCCCTGTGGCCCTTCGGGTACACCACGGTCGAGCGCCGCGACGCGGGCGCGCCCTCCTGTGTGGGCAACGTCCTGTGGCTGATCCTCGCGGGCTGGTGGCTCGCGATCGGCCACATCGTGACGGGTTTCCTGCTGTGCGTCACGATCATCGGCATCCCCCTGGGCATCGCCAACTTCAAGCTGATCCCGGTCTCCCTGCTGCCCCTGGGCCGCGAGATCGTCCGCACCGACCAGCCGTTCGCCGCGCGCTACTAGAACGGGCGCACTCCGGTGCGACGCCCCAGGTACGCCCTCGCCGCGTACGACCCCGACGCGGCCCCGCACGACGCGCTCTGGGCCCTGTGCGCGGACGCGGAGCACCTGTTCGCCGACCGGCTGCCGGTCCGGTCGGCCACCTCCGAGGGGTGGGGAGAGGCCTGTGACGGCCCGCTGGAAGAGCTCGCCGAGCCACCCGTCCGGCTGCTCGGCTGCGCGCCGCGCGGCGCCCTGAAGGACGCGCTGGGCAGCGGCAGGGGAGACCTCGGGCACGGCACGGTCCTGCGCCTGGGCCGCCTGGGCCAGACGCTCCAGCACGCCGTGGAGGGCGAGGTCGTCGCGTGGATCCCCTCCGCGCGCGGGCGCGGCCTCGTCGACCTCGCCCTGGACCCGTGGACCATAAGGCCGTCGAGCGTGGCCGGCGCGGTCTGGGACATCTGGTGGTGGGGCCGCCCCACCCAGCCGAACCTCTGGGCGCGCCACGGCGCGGAGGGCCGGGCCCACTGGCTGGCCGTCGCGCGGCGCGCACCGAGGTGGCGCGGCCCGACTCCGGGACCGGGCGCCACGTACCACCTCGACGGCCGTCACATCACCGACGAGCCGGCCTTCTACTGCGCGCTCGGCGAGGCGCTCGACGGGCCGGGAGGGTACGCCGGGCGAGACGCGGACACCCTCCAGCGGTGCCTGCGCGGCGGCACGGGCGCGGTGCCGCCCTTCACCCTCGTCTGGCACGACGCACGCGTCGCCCGCACCTGCCTGGGCGTCACGCCCCGCACGGACGGCCGCCCGCCGTGCTTCGAGGAACTCCTTGGCCGCCTGGCCCTGTTGGGCGTCGAGGCCGTCCTGGCCTGACGGCTCGGCGGGCGGCGACGGCACGGCAGAAGGCAGGGGAGAGGGCGAGGTCCGCCGGGACGAGAGGGCGCTCGAGGCCGATTGTCAGTGCCGTGGTCCACCATGAACTCATGACCGAGAACGAGCAGTTGCTGGCCCGCGTCGCCGCCGAGGCGCGCGCCACCCGCCCCTGGGGCTGGGACTGCCTGCCCGCCCCCGCGGACGCCGACACCGTGGCCCGTTCCGAGGCCGCCCTGGGCTTCACCCTGCCGCCGCTGCTCGCCGCCCTCTACACCCGCATAGGAGACGGCGGATTCGGCCCGGAGTACGGGCTGTTGCCCCTGCTCGAAGGCAAGTCCTCCGGAGGCGAGCCCTCCGTCGTCGAGAAGTACGCCGGGATGCGCGCCTCCGCGTGGGGCTGGCCGGAGGGTGTCCTGCCGATATCCCACTGGGGCTGCGCGATGTACGCGTGCGTGGACTGCCGCAGTGACACCGCCCAGGTCCTGCTCTTCGAGCCCAACGGCGACGACCCGCGCCACGCCTGGTTCGTCGACTCCCCGAGCCTCACGTCCTGGCTCACCGCATGGCTCGATGGCACAGGCTGGTACGAGGAGGACAGCGACGGCGTGGACCTGCCGGCCTGGCAGGACGCCCGCACCCACACGTGAGCCCTCTTCAGGTGCGCCCGCGCACCCACCCCCGCACTCCGTACGCCACCACTCCCACTGCCAGTACCAGCGCACCGGCCACCACCGAGGTCACCGGCAGGGCGAACGCCAGCGTCACGCACCCGATGCCGCCCAGCAGCGGCAGGGCACGGGCCGGAACCGACGAACTCAGTGTCCACGCCGAGGCATTGGCGACCGCGTAGTAAACGAGCACCCCGAAGGAGGAGAACCCGATCGCCCCACGCACGTCCGCCGTCGCCGCCACCGCCGCGACCACGGTCCCCACGGCGAGCTCCGCCCGGTGCGGCACCCGGAAGCGCGGGTGCACGGCCGCGAGCACCCCGGGCAGGTGACCGTCCCGCGCCATGGCCAGCGTCGTCCGTGACACGCCCAGGACGAGCGCGAGCAGCGAGCCGAGCGCGGCCACCGCAGCCCCCGCCCGCACCACCGGCACGAGCCCCGGAGCCCCCGCCGCGCGCACCGCGTCGGTGAGCGGCGCCGTGGCCCCGGCGAGCCCCTCGGCCCCCAGCACGGACAGCACGGCCACCGCGACGGCCGCGTACACGCACAGCGCGATGCCCAGCGCCAGGGGGATCGCCCGCGGAATGGTGCGCGCCGGGTCCCGTACCTCCTCGCCGAGCGTCGCGATGCGCGCGTACCCGGCGAAGGCGAAGAACAGCAGCCCGGCGGCCTGCAACACCCCGCCGGCCCCGTCCGAGAGCCCCACGTCCAGCCGCGTCGCGTCGGACGCCCCCGACCCGAGACAGGCGACCACGACCGCCGCCAGCACGGCGAGCACCACGGCGACGATCCCGCGCGTCAGCCACGCCGACTTCTGCACACCCAGGTAGTTCACGGCGGTCAGCAGCACCACCGCCCCGACCGCCACCGCGTGCGCCTGCCCCGGCCGGACGTACGCCCCCACGGTCAGCGCCATCGCCGCACACGAGGCGGTCTTGCCGACGACGAACGCCCAGCCCGCCAGATACCCCCAGAACTCCCCGAGCCGCTCCCGCCCGTAGACGTAGGTCCCGCCCGACGCCGGGTAGCGGGCAGCGAGCCGTGCCGACGCCGTCGCGTTGCAGTACGCGACCACGGCGGCCAGGGCGAGGCCGATCAGCAGCCCCGAGCCGCCGGCCCGTGCCGCGGGACCGAGCGCCGCGAAGATCCCCGCCCCCACCATCGACCCGAGGCCGATCACCACCGCGTCGAAGACGCCGAGCGTCCGACGGAGCTCCGTCTGCTGTGTCATACGCCGCACCGTACGGATCATCGCAACCGCGCACCTTTACGGAGACGTCCTTCAGGGCAACAGCGCAGAGAAGCTCACCGCGCCAGAAAGGTCAGGTCACCACATGGGCATTGTCAGTTGGATCGTTCTGGGGTTGCTCGCCGGAGCCGTCGCCAAACTGCTGCTGCCCGGCCGTGACCCGGGCGGATTCATCGGGACCACCCTCATCGGCATCGCGGGCGCCTTCATCGGCGGCTGGATATCCGCCCGCTACCTCGACCGTCCGATCGAGAACCACTTCTACGACGGCGCCACCTGGGCCGCCGCCATCGGCGGCTCCCTCGTCCTGCTCGTCGCCTACCGCATCCTCTTCGGCCACTCGCGGCGCTGAGGAACCGTTCCCTCGATCTGCGGCCAGCAGCAAGGGCGGGCACCCCACCGGGGTGCCCGCCCTTCGTCGTACTCCCGCAAGCGGCCGGCCGGCACGGAACGCCGGCCCGCCACGACCTACCGGTAGTTCACGAACTGCAGCGCGAAGTCGAAGTCCTGCCCCTTGAGCAGCGCCTGCACGGCCTGCAGGTCGTCGCGGCTCTTGGAGCTGACGCGCAGCTCGTCGCCCTGGACCTGCGCCTTGACGCCCTTGGGACCCTCATCGCGGATGATCTTCGCGACCTTCTTCGCGTTCTCCTGGGAGATGCCCTCCTCGATCGAGGCGAAGATCTTGTACTCCTTGCCGGACAGCTGCGGCTCGCCCGCGTCCAGCGCCTTCAGCGAGATGCCGCGCTTGACCAGCTTGGACTGGAAGACATCGAGGATCGCCTTGACCCGCTCCTCGCCGCTCGCCTCCATCAGGATCTTCTCGCCGGACCACGCGATCGAGGCACCCGTGCCCTTGAAGTCGTAGCGCTGCGAGATCTCCTTGGCGGCCTGGTTGAGGGCGTTGTCGACCTCCTGCCGCTCGACCTTCGAGACGATGTCGAAACTGGAGTCGGCCATGTCCTGTGGCTCCTTGTATCGGGGTATGCGTACTCAGCGGATACACGGCCGTCTGACGCTGGCCGCATCCGCAAAGCCTAGCCACCGCCTCCGCGCGGGGTGCCGATCAATCGGGTGGCGAAGCACCCCTGTGCATCAGGTATCGTTTACGTCGTTGCCACGGAGCGCCGCGAAAGCGGGGCCAAGGCAGCAAACCCGGCGGTGTGCCCGAGCGGCCAAAGGGAGCAGACTGTAAATCTGCCGGCTCAGCCTTCCCAGGTTCGAATCCTGGCGCCGCCACACGAAGGAGACCCTCTCCGACTTGCGGAAACGCAAGACGGGGAGGGTCTTTTCGTATGCCTCCGGAGCGCACTGGGCACAAAATGGGCCCATGTCGTCCCGTCGCAGAAACTGTCCGGAGTGCCGCCGCGAGATCGCCGTCGTGGGCGGACGGTTCGCCCGCCATGACCCGCCGGGCCCGCGCGGCGCCGGTGACCTGATCTCCTGTCCGGGCTCCCGCAGGTACGCCCAGCTGGGCGCCGCACAGCCCGCCCTGGACGGCTATGTGGTCCCGGAGTGCCCCGGACAGCTCCCGCTGTTCTGAGAGGCCCTCAGGAGGCCCTCCGGGGCAGCCCGCGCGGCCGGATCAGTTGCCCGCGACCGACTTGACCGCCACCGACACCGGCATGGAGCCGCTGATCAGCTCCAGCGTCAGACCGGCCGTCGCCGACGTCTCCAGGAGCTCCGCGAGCACCGCCGCGACGTCGTCCCGGGGGATCGGCCCGCGCCCGGTCGACGCCTCCAGGCGTACGAGACCGGTGCCCGCGTCGTCCGTCAGCATCCCGGGGCGCAGGATCGTCCAGTCCAGGTCGGCACGCGCGCGTACGTACGCGTCCGCCTCGCCCTTGGCCCGCAGATAGGCGTCGAAGATCTCGTCGCCCTGGTGGGCCGGATCGGCGCCCATCGACGACACGACGACGTAGCGCCGCACCCCGGCGCGCTCCGCCGCGTCCGCGAAGAGCACGGCCGCTCCCCGGTCCACGGTGTTCTTGCGGTCGGCGCCGCTGCCCGGCCCCGCGCCCGCCGCGAAGACCGCCGCGTCGGCGCCGCGCAGGTGCCCGGCGACCTCGTCGACCGACGCCGACTCCAGGTCGCACAGCACCGGTTCGGCTCCGGCCGCGCGCAGATCCGCTTCCTGCCCGGCGTTGCGGATCAGCCCGGCGACCTCGTCACCGCGTGCGGCGAGCAGACGCTCCAGCCGCAGCGCGATCTGTCCATGACCTCCAGCGATGACAATGCGCATACTCCCGACCGTACGACAGGGCGGACGCGCGCGTGGAGGCACGGAAAACGGTCGGCCCGCGGGTTGCCGTACGCGTCTCAGGACGCGCTCTCGTCGCCCTTCGGACGCCCGGGAGCCGGGCCCGTCGACCGCCCCTGGCGCGGCAGGTCCAGCGCCACCGCGGCGGCCGAGTCGCAGTACTCGCGCACCGCGCTGGTCCGCGCCACCACGCGCCCCCGGTGCACGACGATCCGGCTGTACGCGAGCGACAGCGCCCCGGAGAGCCGGTCCCCGCGCACGGCGAGCAGTTCGGCCGGGAAACCCGCCTCCACCCGCACCTCGGGCAGCCCCATGGCCGCTCGCGCCGCCCCGCTCACCGCGGCGTACGCGGCCTCGGGCCGCAGCCCGCACCTGGAGGCCAGCAGATACGCGGCCTCCAGCGGATCCCCGCGCCCCACCGGGTTCGACACGTCCCGCATGGCCCCGCTGCCCGCGGCGACCCGCACCCCCGCCGCCCGCAGCAGCCGCACGGGAGCCGTCCCGCGCCGCTCCGCGCTGCCGCACCCGCCCTGCGGCAGGCACACCACCGTCACGCCCGCCGCCGCGAGCTGCTCGGCGGCGCGCGAGGCCACGTCCCTGGGCAGCCGCCCGAGCCCGGCGCACGGTCCGAAGGTCACGCCCGCCCGCAGCCCGCCGGCCATCGCCGCGAGCCGCCCGAGCCGCGCGGGATCGTCACCGTCCGTGTGCAGGTCGACCGGGCACCCGTGCTCCGCCGCGATGTCGAGCACCGCCTCCGCGTACCCGGTGGGATCGGGGTCGAGATCGGGGCAACCGCCCACTACGGAGGCGCCCATTTTCACCGCGTCCCGCAGCATCGCGAGGCCGTCGGCGCCGGCCACGCCGGTCAGCAGCCGCGGCACGGCGACCGCCGTCAGATCGACCAGGCCCCGCAGGGAGCGCCGTGCCTGCAGCACCGCCTCCATCGGGCCGAGCCCCTGGACGTCGCCGATCCGTACGTGCGACCGCAGCGCAGTGGCGCCGTGGCCGAGCTGGAGCAGCGCGGCCTCGGTGGCCCTGCGCTGCACGTCGGGGACGTCGTACGAGACGGGGCCCGCCGTGTCCGCCGAGAGCGCCGTGTCGCCGTGCGCGTGCGGCTCCGCGGCCGCGGGCAGCAGGAGATAGCCGCCGAGGTCCACGCGGGAGCCGGGGGCGCTCAGGCTCCCGGCCGTGCCGACCGCCTCGATGCGCCCGCCGCCGAGCCGGACGTCCACGGTCCTGCCGTCGGTGAGCCGGGCGCCGCAGAGCAGCACGGCGGCGGAGCCCGCGGGGTCGGAACCGGAGGGGCCGGAGGGACCGGAAGAACCGGAGGGGCCGGACGAGCCGGAGGAGTGGGGCTGCTGCGGCTGGCTGTCGGGCATCGCGCTCCTGAGGTTCGGGGGCGGCTGCAGTCGTTCGGGGCATCAAGATCACGCAGCGTGCGTCGAGCCTAGGGCGGCGAAAGGCCCGCTTCGAGGAGGAGCGGAATAGTCGTACCGGTGTGGTGCGAGTACACGGATGGGGCGCTCGCGGGCTCCTGGGCCGGGCTCCCCGATGCCCCCGGACGGCCCCGGCGAAACGGATTTGGGCGATCGGCGACCGAGCGTGTAATGTCTTCATCGCTCGCCCCAATAGCTCAGTCGGTAGAGCGTCTCCATGGTAAGGAGAAGGTCTGCGGTTCGATTCCGCATTGGGGCTCTGATGTCGAGTGATCCTCGCCCTCGGGCGAGGGGATCCGGCATCGCAGCGGTGTAGCTCAGTCGGTAGAGCAAGCGGCTCATAATCGCTGTGTCACCGGTTCAAGTCCGGTCACCGCTACGGGTAGTAGCCGATTGTGGGGTCGGTCCTTCGATCGGCTACTCTTTTTTTGCGTTCATCCGTCCATCCGTCCGTCAAGGAGCACTCACGTGGCTGCCACCGACGTCCGCCCGAAGATCACGCTGGCCTGCGTGGAGTGCAAGGAGCGGAACTACATCACCAAGAAGAACCGGCGTAACAACCCGGACCGTCTTGAGATGAAGAAGCACTGCCCGCGCTGCAACGCGCACACTGCGCACCGCGAAACGCGCTAAACACAGGCTCGAACACGAGGCCGTCCCCAGTTTGTGGGGGCGGCCTCGCGTCGTTTACGAAACCAACCGCAGGAGGTGCCGAGTCCATGGCGCTCGATCAGTCCTTCGTGGGGCGGTCCTATCCCCCCACTGATCCTTATGAGGTCGGCCGGGAGAAGATCCGTGAGTTCGCCGAGGCGGTGGAGGACACCAATCCGGCGTACATCGACACGGAGGCGGCCAAGGCGCTCGGTCACCCGGATGTGATCGCCCCGCCGACTTTTGTGTTCGCGATCACTTTCAAGGCCGCGGGACTGGTCATCGAGGACCCGCAGCTCGGTCTCGACTACAGCCGCGTCGTGCACGGCGACCAGAAGTTCGCCTACACGCGTCCCGTGCGCGCGGGCGACCGGCTCACGGTCACCTCGACCATCGAGTCGATCAAGTCGCTCGCGGGCAACGACGTCCTGGACATCCGCGGCGAGGTCCACGACGAGGCGGGCGAGCACGTCGTGACCGCCTGGACCAAGCTCGTCGCACGTGCGGCAGAGGAGGCGTGAGGCGATGACGGCGAAGATCTCGTACGACGACGTCGAGGTCGGCACCGAGCTGCCGGCCCAGAGTTTCCCGGTGACGCGCGCCACTCTCGTGCGGTACGCGGGCGCTTCCGGGGACTTCAACCCGATCCACTGGAACGAGAAGTTCGCGGTCGAGGTCGGCCTTCCCGACGTCATCGCGCACGGCATGTTCACCATGGCCGAGGCGATCCGCGTCGTGACCGACTGGGTGGGCGACCCGGCGGCGGTCGTCGAGTACGGCGTCCGCTTCACCAAGCCGGTCGTCGTCCCGAACGACGACAAGGGCGCCACCATCGACGTCAGCGCCAAGGTCGCGGTCAAGCTGGACGACAACCGCGTACGCGTCGACCTCCTCGCCAAGAGCGGGGACCAGAAGGTGCTCGGCATGTCGCGGGCGGTCGTGCAGCTGGCCTGACGGCTGTCGCTGCTCTCCGTAGACGTAGGTAAGGGGCGTCCTCTATCGAGGGGCGCCCCTTACTTGTGGGTGGATGCCTGTGGGCGGATGCGTGTGGGCGGATACGTGCGGATGGATGCCTGTGGGCCGAGCGGAAGCCCGCCCGGCTCGATCCCTTGACTACTTAGTGATTGGCCACTAACTTACTCGCATGGTCAGGATGAGCGCAGAGGAGCGGCGCGAGAGCGTCATCCGCGCGGCGATGGTCGAGTTCGCCCGTGCCGGGTACAACGGCACCTCCACGGAGTCGATCGCCAAGCGTGTGGGTGTCTCGCAGCCGTATCTCTTCCGGCTCTTCCCGGGCAAGCAGGCCATCTTCCTGGCCGCGGCGGAGCGCTGCTGTCAGGAGGTGACGGAGGTCTTCAAGGCGGCGGCCGACGGGCTGGAGGGCGTCGAGGCCGTGCATTCCATGGGCCGGGCCTACCAGACGCTCATCGCCGACGAGCCCGAGAAACTGCTCATGCAGATGCAGATGTACGTCGCCGCGGCCGCCGCGGAGGCGACCGGCGACCACGAGCTCGGCGCGGCGCTGCGGGCGGCCTGGATGGAGATGTACGACACGGTCCTCCTCGCACTGGGGGCGGAGGTCGACGAGACGACGCAGTTCCTCGCCTACGGGATGTTGGTCAACGTCCTGGTGTCGATGGGCTTTCAGCCCGACCACCGGGTGTGGGCCGGCTTCTACGAGTCGGCGCAGCCCAAGCAGTGAAGTCCTGAAGTCGCGACGAAGTGCGCGAGCGGTGCGGCCGCGAAGCGGCGCAGTAGTACAGCAGTGAAGTGCGTGTGTCACAGGGGTGCGCATTTTTGCGCCCAACGAAGTTAGTCATCAATAACTAACCTTTGGGGAAGCGATGTCACAGCAGACCGCACGACGCGGGGGAGCGGCCTGGGCCCTCGTCATCACCGGCGTCGCCGGGTTCATGGCGGCGCTCGACAATCTCGTCGTCACCACCGCCCTGCCCGCCATCCGTGAGGACCTCGGGGGAGCGCTGCACGACCTGGAATGGACGGTGAGCGCCTACACCCTCACCTTCGCCGTGCTGCTCATGTTCGGCGCCGCCCTGGGCGACCGCTTCGGCCGCCGCAGGCTCTTCGTCATCGGCGTCACGGTCTTCACCGGGGCCTCCGCCGCGGCGGCCCTCGCTCCCGGCATCGACGAGCTGATCGCCGCCCGCGCGGTGCAGGGCGTCGGCGCCGCGATCATGATGCCGCTCACGCTGACCCTGCTGACGGCGGCCGTGCCGGAGGCCAAGCGCGGGATGGCGTACGGCATATGGGGCGCCGTCAACGGCCTCGCGGTCGCCAGCGGACCCCTGATCGGCGGCAGCCTCACCGAGCACGTCTCCTGGCAGTGGATCTTCTGGCTGAACGTCCCGCTCGGCGTCGCCCTGCTGCCCCTCGCCCGCCTCCGTCTCGCCGAGTCCCGCGGCGCCGGCGCGCGCCTCGACATCGCCGGCACCCTGCTCGCCAGCGGTGGACTCTTCGGAATCGTGTACGCCCTGGTGCGCGGCCCGCAGGACGGCTGGTCCAGCGCCACCGTGCTCACCAGCATGATCGCGGGCATCGCGCTGCTCGGCGGCTTCGTCCACCACGGCATCCGCAACAAGGCGCCGATGCTGCCGATGCGCCTCTTCCGTAGTCGTGCGTTCTCCGGGATCAACGCCGCGAGCCTGCTGATGTTCCTCGGGATGTTCGGCTCGATCTTCCTGCTCAGCCAGTACATGCAGCTCGTGCTCGGCTACTCGCCCACCGAGGCGGGGCTGCGGATGCTGCCCTGGACCGGCATGCCGATGCTCGTCTCGCCGCTCGCGGGCTACCTCTCCGACCGGATCGGCGGCCGTCCGGTCGTCGCCGCCGGTCTCTTCCTGCAGGCCGTGGGTCTGGCCTGGTACGCCGCCGTGGTGGCGCCCGGCGTCTCGTACGCCGTGCAGCTGCCCGCCCTGATCATCAGCGGCGTCGGGATGTCCCTGTTCTTCGCCCCGGCCTCCAACCTGGTCATGTCCAGCGTCCGCACCCACGAGCAGGGCATCGCGTCCGGCGCCAACAACGCGCTGCGCGAGGTCGGCGGCGTCCTCGGCATCGCCGTGATGTCCTCGATCTTCTCGGCGCAGGGCGGCTACGGGTCCGCGCAGGGCTTCGTGGACGGCCTGGAGCCCGCGCTGTGGGTGGGTTCCGCGACGGTGGCCCTCGCGGCCGTCGCCGCGCTGGTCATCCCGTCCCGCCGGGCCACGCCCGAGGCTTCCGGAGAGCCCTCCGCGAAGCCGGAGAGCGAGCTGGTCGCCGCCTGAGCGACCCGTACGGGGACGGCCGCGACCGGCCGACCCGAACGGCCCCGCCCGACCGGCGGGGCCGTTCTCGTACTCTTGACCACGTGCAGGAACTCCACGATGCCCCGCTCGCCCCGCTGACCACCTTCCGGCTCGGCGGTCCCGCGACCCGTCTGATCACCGCGACGACCGACGCCGAGGTGATCGCCGCCGTCCGTGAGGCCGACGACTCCGGGACCCCGCTGCTGCTCATCGGCGGCGGCTCGAACCTGGTCATCGGCGACAAGGGCTTCGACGGCACCGCCCTGCGCATCGCCACCCAGGGCTTCGAACTCGACGGCACGGAGCTGGAGTTGGCGGCCGGCGAGACCTGGACCGACGCGGTCGCCCGCACCGTCGAGGCCGGCCTCGCGGGCATCGAGTGCCTCGCCGGGATCCCCGGCTCCGCGGGCGCGACGCCGATCCAGAACGTGGGGGCGTACGGCCAGGAGGTCTCCTCGACGATCACCGAGGTGATCGCGTACGACCGGAAGACGCACGAGACGGTCGTGATTCCGAACGCCGAGTGCGAGTTCTCGTACCGCCACAGTCGCTTCAAGGCCGATCCCGACCGCTTCGTGGTCCTGCGGGTCCGCTTCGCGCTCGAGGACGCGCAGGGCATGAGCGCCCCGATCAAGTACCCGGAGACGGCGCGCACGCTCGGCGTCGAGGCCGGTGACCGGGTGCCCGCCGCGGTGGCCCGGGAGACCGTCCTGAAGCTCCGCGCGGGCAAGGGCATGGTGCTCGACCCCGAGGACCACGACAGCTGGTCGGCCGGGTCCTTCTTCACCAACCCGATCCTCACGGAGGGCGAGTTCGCCGCCTTCCACGCGCGCGTGGAGGAGCGCCTCGGGGCGGACGTCGCCCCGCCGGCCTTCCCGACGGGCGACGGCCACGTGAAGACCTCCGCCGCCTGGCTCATCGACAAGGCGGGCTTCACCAAGGGCTACGGAGAGGGCAGGGCCCGCATCTCCACCAAGCACACCCTCGCCCTCACCAACCGCGGCGGCGCGACCACCGAGGACCTCCTGGCGCTCGCCCGCGAGGTCGTCGCCGGCGTGCGGGACGCCTTCGGGATCACGCTGGTCAACGAACCGGTGACGGTGGGCGTCAGCCTGTAGTCGCCCGTTTCGGGCTTCCCCGGGAGGCCTTTCGGGCGCCTCCTGGGGGAGGGGCTCAGTACGCCACTCCCACGCCCTGCTTCACCGTCGTCGGATCGTCGACCGCGCCCAGCATCGCGTGCGCCACGTCCGCGCGCGCGATCGTGCGCCCCGCGCGTGGGAAGCCGCCCACGACCTTGCGGTAGGTCCCGGTCACGGGCTTGTCCAGGAGTCGCGGGGGACGGACCGACGTCCAGTCCGTCGCGCTGTTCGCCAGATCGGCCTCCATGACGGTCAGATCGGCGTACACGTCCTTGAAGACCCTGCCGATCACGACCCGCATCGCGCGGTCGAGCAGGGGTGAGTCCGCCGGTGCCAGGCCCACGGGGCCCGCGCTCACGACCACGAGCCGCCGCACGCCCTCCGCCTCCATCGCGCGCACCACGGAGCGCGTCAGTTGCGTGGCGATCCCCGTGCCCGCGTCCGCGCGCCTGCGGGCGCCGAGCCCCGAGAGCACCGCGTCCCGCCCGGCGACCGCCGGGCGCAGGGCCTCGGGATCGCGCAGGTCCGCGCGGACGACCCGCAGGCCCTCGCCCGTCACCTCCAGCCGTGCGGGATCGCGGACGACCGCCGTGACCTCATGGCCCGCCGCGAGCGCCTGCCGGACGATTTCCCTGCCGACGCCGCCGGTGGCACCGAACACCGTGAGCTTCATCGCGCACCCTCCTCGGGTGGGTAAGTGTTCACTCACCACTAGAGTGAGTAAGCACTCACCCACTCGTCAAGTCTGGTTGGACGGCCATGCAGCAGAAGCCCACCCGGGCCCGCATCCTCGACGCGGCCCACGAACTCATGTTCACCCTCGGCCTCGCCCGCGCCACCACCAAGGAGATCGCCAAGGCGGCGGGCTGCTCCGAAGCCGCGCTCTACAAGCACTTCGCGAGCAAGGAGGAGCTGTTCGTGAGCGTCCTCCAGGAGCGCCTGCCGCGCCTCAACCCGCGGCTGCGCCAGCTCATCGACGAGCCGGGGGAGCGCACCGTGGAGGAGAACCTCACCGAGATCGCCCGCCTGGCCAGCCACTTCTACGCGGAGAGCTTCCCGATCGCCGCCTCCTTGTACGCCGAGACCAAGCTCAAGCGCCGCCACGAGGACTCCATGCGGGAGATGGGCACCGGCCCCCACATGCCCATCGAGGCCCTCGACGCCTATCTGCGCGCCGAACGCGACGCGGGGCGCATCGCCCCCGACGCCGACACCTTCGCGGCCGCCTCGCTCCTGCTGGGCGCCTGCGCGCAGCGTTCCTTCGCCTATGACGCCACGGTCGGCAAGGAGCCCCCGCAGCCCGTCGACGAGTTCGCCGCGGGCCTCGCCCGCACCCTCCTGAAGGGCATCAGCTGACCGGCGGGGTCAGTCCGCCAGCCACTCGTCCACCCCGGCCAGCAGCTTGGCCCGTACGTCCTCGGGGGCTGCCGAGCCGCGCACCGACTGCCGTGCCAGCTCGGCCAGTTCGGCGTCGGTGAAGTCGTGGTGCCGGCGCGCGATCTCGTACTGGTCGGCCAGGCGCGCCCCGAAGAGCAGCGGGTCGTCGGCGCCGAGCGCCATCGGCACCCCGGCGTCGAAGAGCGTCCGCAGCGGCACGTCCTCGGGCTTCTCGTAGACGCCGAGCGCCACATTGGAGGCCGGGCACACCTCGCACGTCACGCCCCGGTCCGCGAGCCGCTTCAGGAGCCGCGGGTCCTCGGCGGCCCGCACCCCGTGCCCGATCCGCGCCGCGTGCAGGTCGTCCAGGCAGTCCCGCACCGACGAGGGACCGGTCAGCTCGCCGCCGTGCGGCGCCGCGAGCAGGCCGCCGTCGCGCGCGATGGCGAAGGCCCGGTCGAAGTCCCGGGCCATGCCCCGGCGTTCGTCGTTGGACAGGCCGAAGCCGACGATGCCCCGGTCCGCGTACCGCACGGCGAGCCGCGCCAGCGTGCGGGCGTCCAGGGGGTGCTTCATGCGGTTCGCGGCGACCAGGACGCGCATCCCGAGGCCGGTCTCGCGCGAGGCGCTCTCGACGGCGTCCAGGATGATCTCCAGGGCCGGGATCAGACCGCCCAGGCGCGGCGCGTACGAGGTCGGGTCGACCTGGATCTCCAGCCAGCCCGCCCCGTCCCGCAGATCCTCCTCCGCGGCCTCGCGCACCAGGCGCCGGATGTCGTCGGGCTCGCGCAGACAGGAGCGCGCGGCGTCGTAGAGGCGCTGGAAGCGGAACCACCCGCGCTCGTCCGTGGCCCGCAGCTTCGGTGGCTCGGCGCCGGTCAGGGCCTCCGGGAGCCGCACGCCGTACTTGTCGGCGAGCTCGAGCAGGGTGGAGGGCCGCATCGACCCGGTGAAGTGCAGGTGCAGATGGGCCTTCGGCAGCTCTCTTACGTCTCGTACACGCTCCATTCCAGGATCTTGCCGTACGGGTGCGGCGTCCCGGTAGCGGCTTTCCACCTTCGGGACCTTTCCCGAACGAAGAAACGGGCCGCCTCTCCGGAGGGAGAGACGGCCCGCACGCGCGCGTGGAACGCTGTTTTCCGCCACGAAATGCCGCGAAACGCCGAACGGCGTCGCGGACATCGGCCGCGGATCCCAGCAGTCGAGAGCCCGGCCGCGAACCTCAGTCGCGGGCCTCGGCCAGCAGCTTCTGGATCCGCGAGACGCCCTCGACGAGGTCCTCGTCGCCGAGCGCGTACGACAGGCGCAGGTAGCCCGGCGTCCCGAAGGCCTCGCCCGGAACCACCGCGACCTCGGCCTCCTCCAGGATCAGCGCGGCCAGCTCGACGGAGTCCTGCGGGCGCTTGCCGCGGATCTCCTTGCCGATGAGGCCCTTCACCGAGGGGTACGCGTAGAAGGCGCCCTCGGGCTCGGGGCAGAGCACCCCGTCGATGTCGTTGAGCATCCGCACGATGGTCTTGCGGCGCCGGTCGAAGGCCTCGCGCATCTTCTCGACGGCGACCAGGTCTCCGGAGACGGCGGCCAGTGCGGCGGCCTGCGCGACATTCGAGACGTTGGACGTGGCGTGCGACTGGAGGTTCGTCGCGGCCTTCACCACGTCCTTCGGGCCGATGATCCACCCGACGCGCCAGCCGGTCATCGCGTACGTCTTGGCGACGCCGTTGACCACGATGCACTTGTCGCGCAGCTCGGGCAGGAGCGCGGGGAGCGAGGTGAACTTCGCGTCTCCGTAGACGAGGTGCTCGTAGATCTCGTCGGTCATGACCCACAGGCCGTGCTCGACGGCCCAGCGGCCGATCGCCTCGGCGTCGGCCTCGCTGTAGACGGCGCCCGTCGGGTTCGACGGCGACACGAAGAGCACGACCTTCGTGCGCTCCGTGCGCGCGGCCTCCAGCTGCTCCACGGAGACGCGGTAGCCGGTGGTCTCGTCGGCGACGACCGCGACCGGGACACCCCCGGCGAGACGGATCGACTCCGGGTACGTCGTCCAGTAGGGGGCCGGGACGATGACCTCGTCGCCCGGGTCGAGGATCGCGGCGAACGCCTCGTAGATGGCCTGCTTGCCGCCGTTGGTCACCAGGATCTGCGACGCGTCGACCTCGTAGCCCGAGTCGCGCAGCGTCTTCGTGGCGATCGCGGCCTTGAGCTCGGGCAGCCCGCCCGCCGGCGTGTACCGGTGGAACTTCGGGTTCTTGCAGGCCTCGATGGCCGCTTCGACGATGTAGTCCGGCGTGGGGAAGTCGGGCTCACCCGCGCCGAAGCCGATCACCGGGCGCCCGGCGGCCTTGAGGGCCTTGGCCTTGGCGTCGACGGCGAGGGTGGCGGACTCGGAGATCGCGCCGATGCGCGCGGACACCCGGCGCTCGGTCGGAGGAGTAGCAGCGCTCATGACCCCATCGTTCCAGACCCGAAACGACCCCGGCACGCGGGATTCCAAGAGCATCGGAACCCTTTCTGTTCGACGGAGGGCCGCGGACCACGTACACTCACTGCTCGTTGGCCCTCACCGGCCGCTTCTTCCCGGCACACTCCGTGCACATGGGCGGATGCGGTAGGTTGGGGAAAACCAAAGGGTCGTAGCTCAATTGGTAGAGCACTGGTCTCCAAAACCAGCGGTTGGGGGTTCAAGTCCCTCCGGCCCTGCTACACACTCCTTCGCCAGGATGTGTGCGCATGTACGTACTGCAATGCACCGCCGTGCGGCTCAACCGGGCGCGGCACGGCCACGACCCGGAATCAGGTGAGGACGAGTGACGGACGCCGTGGGCTCCATCGACATGCCTGATGCCCAGGACGAGGCGCCGGACTCCAAGAAGAAGGCCCGCAAGGGCGGCAAGCGCGGCAAGAAGGGCCCCTTCGGCCGTCTCGCGCTCTTCTACCGACAGATCATCGCGGAGCTCCGCAAGGTCGTCTGGCCGACTCGCAGTCAGCTCACCACGTACACCACAGTGGTGATTGTCTTCGTCGTCATCATGATCGGCCTCGTGACCGTGATTGACTATGGCTTCAGCCACGCTGTCAAGTACATCTTCGGCTGAGCCGAGAGCGAAGGGCGCCGTTCCCGGCGCCCCTATTCGCGTGTTCCACCCCATGTATCCAGGAAGAAGCAGCCACCGTGTCTGACCCGAACCTGAACGACGCCATCGAGTCGGCGGAGTCCGTGGAGGACCAGATCGACATCGTCGAGGCGGCGGACGCCGAGGAGCCGGATCAGGCCGAAGCTGCCGACGCCGCTGCCGGCGAGCCCGCCGAAGAGGCCGCCATCCACCTGGAGGGCGACGCCGAGGCCGTCGTCGAGACCGACGAGGACGAGGACGCCGTCGCCGAGGTCGCCGACGAGGAGGAGGCCGAGCCGGTCGACCCGATCGTCGCCCTGCGCGAGGAACTCCGCACCCTCCCCGGCGAGTGGTACGTCATCCACACCTACGCCGGTTACGAGAACCGCGTGAAGACCAACCTCGAGCAGCGTGCCGTCTCGCTGAACGTCGAGGACTTCATCTTCCAGGCCGAGGTGCCGCAGGAAGAGGTCGCGCAGATCAAGAACGGCGAGCGCAAGACCATCCGTCAGAACAAGCTCCCCGGCTACGTGCTGGTGCGCATGGACCTGACGAACGAGTCCTGGGGCGTCGTCCGCAACACCCCCGGCGTCACCGGCTTCGTGGGCAACGCCTACGACCCGTACCCGCTGACCCTGGACGAGATCGTCAAGATGCTCGCCCCGGAGGCCGAGGAGAAGGCCGCCCGCGAGGCCGCCGAGGCCGAGGGCAAGCCCGCTCCGCAGCGCAAGGTCGAGGTCCAGGTCCTGGACTTCGAGGTCGGCGACTCGGTCACCGTCACCGACGGCCCGTTCGCGACGCTGCAGGCGACGATCAACGAGATCAACGCCGACTCGAAGAAGGTCAAGGGCCTCGTCGAGATCTTCGGTCGCGAGACCCCGGTCGAGCTCAGCTTCGACCAGATCCAGAAGAACTAGCTTCCGCTGGAACATACGCTTCCGACCAGGTCAGACAGGCTGCCAAAGCCGGTCTGACCTGCTCGGTTTTTAGCTGCGCGACTATACCCGTTATCGTTGTGCGGTATGCCTCCATCCGGATGACCGGATGGCCGGCTGAAAACTCTCACTAGGACCCGGAGAGAGCAATGCCTCCCAAGAAGAAGAAGGTCACGGGGCTGATCAAGCTCCAGATCCAGGCTGGTGCCGCCAACCCGGCCCCGCCGGTCGGTCCCGCGCTGGGCCAGCACGGCGTCAACATCATGGAGTTCTGCAAGGCCTACAACGCCGCGACCGAGTCGCAGCGTGGCTGGGTGATCCCGGTGGAGATCACGGTCTACGAAGACCGCTCCTTCACCTTCGTCACCAAGACGCCGCCGGCCGCCAAGATGATCCTCAAGGCCGCTGGTGTCGAGAAGGGCTCCGGCGAGCCCCACAAGACCAAGGTCGCCAAGGTCACCGAGGCGCAGATCCGCGAGATCGCGCAGACCAAGATGGAAGACCTCAACGCCAACGACCTGGACGCCGCGTCGAAGATCATCGCCGGCACCGCCCGTTCCATGGGCATCACGGTCGAGGGCTGAGCCTCCTCCCCGTCTGACCTTTCTCAGTGGTAGGGCCAAGCGCTGGCCCGCACCACGACTCCATACCTGAACCACACCAGGAGCAGAAGTGAAGCGCAGCAAGACTCTCCGCGCTGCGGACGCCAAGATCGACCGGGAGAAGCTGTACGCCCCGCTCGAGGCCGTCCGTCTCGCCAAGGAGACCTCCGCGACCAAGTTCGACGGCACCGTCGAGGTCGCCATGCGTCTGGGCGTCGACCCGCGCAAGGCCGACCAGATGGTCCGTGGCACCGTGAACCTCCCGCACGGCACCGGCAAGACCGCCCGGGTCCTGGTCTTCGCGACCGGTGACCGTGCTGCGGCCGCGGAAGCCGCTGGGGCCGACATCGTCGGCGCCGACGAGCTCATCGACGAGGTCGCCAAGGGTCGCCTGGACTTCGACGCCGTCGTCGCCACCCCGGACCTCATGGGCAAGGTCGGCCGCCTCGGCCGCGTGCTCGGTCCGCGTGGTCTGATGCCGAACCCGAAGACCGGCACCGTCACCCCCGACGTCGTGAAGGCTGTCAACGACATCAAGGGCGGCAAGATCGAGTTCCGCGTCGACAAGCACTCGAACCTGCACTTCATCATCGGCAAGGTGTCCTTCGACGACACCAAGCTGGTGGAGAACTACGCCGCGGCCCTGGAGGAGATCCTCCGTCTGAAGCCGTCGGCCGCCAAGGGCCGTTACATCAAGAAGGCCGCCATCACCACCACGATGGGCCCCGGCATTCCGCTGGACTCGAACCGCACCCGCAACCTCCTCGTCGAGGAGGACCCGGCCGCCGTCTGATCCTGACGGCAGCCGCGTCGCGTACGCGTTCTGTGGACGGGCCCCGCAACCTTTCGAGGTGCGGGGCCCGTCCTGTTTGTGTACGGGCTTTTGGGACAGACCTGTCAGCGGCCTGCGCTAGCGTGCAGGCTCACCACGAACGCCAAGGGGTGGGACTAGATGAACAGCACGACCATGCGCCGCGCCGGTCTCTCGATAGCCGTGGCCGCCGCTCTGACGGGTGTCGCGGCCTGCGGTTCGGGCGGCTCCGGGGGGTCCTCCGACAAGGCTGACGGCGGCAAGGACAAGGGCGGCATCAGCGTCAGCCCGCTCGCCGCCCTGCGCACCGTGGAGAAGACGACCGACCAGGCCGACACCGCCCGGGTCGACGGCACGACCACCATGGGCACGCAGTCGACCATGGACATGAAGGGCGTCATGGGCTGGAAGGACGGCATCACGGGCAACGTGACGGTCACCTTCACCGGCGGTACGCAGGCCCAGCAGATGAAGCAGCTCGGCCAGTCGAAGATCGACTACCGCTATCTGAAGAACGGCTTCTACGCCAACATGGGCGACACCTTCGCCGCCCAGGCCGGCGGCGGCAAGCACTGGCTCGAGTACGACTACGACGCGCTCGCCGAGATGAGCGGTGCCGCGGGCCAGGCGTTCAAGGACCAGATGCAGAACACCACCCCGAACCAGTCGGTGAAGATGCTGCTGGCCTCCGGCGACGTGAAGCGCGTCGGCGAGGAGGAGGTCCGCGGCACCAAGGCGACCCACTACTCCGGCAAGGTCGACGTCGCCGACTTCACGGCCAAGAGCACGAACCTCGACGAGGACCAACTGGCCGAGCTGAAGAAGCAGTTCGAGCAGACCGGCATGACGACCGAGTCGATCGACATCTGGGTCAACGACGACGACCTGCTGGTCAAGAAGATCGAGAAGGCCGACACCAAGAACGGCGCCTTCGAGCAGACGGCGTACTACAGCGACTACGGCACGCGGCTGGACGTCCAGAAGCCCCCGGCCTCGGACACCATGAGCTTCAAGGACCTCATGAACAAGCAGCCCGCCGTCTGACCGGCAAAGAACCCACAGGCCTCGTCCCTCACCCCTCAGGTACCCTCGGCACTCAGAAATGTGTCGATCATGTGTTCCTAGGGGTGGGGTCATGACTGTTGATGTAGTGCGTGGACGCGCGGGTCGCCGGCGTGCGGTGGGCGCCGTGCTCACCACGGCGGTGCTGTGTACCGGCGCGGTCGCCTGCGGCGGCGACGACAAGGCCGACAAGGGGGCGGGGGACTCGGGCAAGACCCAGTCCCGGTCGCAGGTCGCCGAGGTCATCACGGCCGCGTACAAGAAGACCTCGGCCGCCAAGTCGGCCAAGGTCGAGATGACGATGTCGATGCCGGCCGCGATGGACGGCGGCGGCGACATGAAGATGTCCGGTGTCATGGGCTGGGACCCGACGGTCATGGACGTGACCATGACGGGCTCGGCGCTCACCGAGGGCGACCCCGACGCCCCGGAGAAGGTCCGCATGCTCTGGCGCGACAACGTGATGTACATGGACATGGGCGCCGCCGCGGCCAAGGACATGGACGGCAAGCGCTGGATGAAGATGGACCTCAACGCCATCGCCGAGCAGGCGGGCGACGAGAAGATGGCGAAGCAGATGACCAGCGGCCTGGACAGCATGAACCAGGACCCCGCGGCGCAGCTCGCGATGCTCCTGGAGTCGCCGAACCTGAAGCACGTCGGCCCCGCGAAGGTCGACGGCGTCCAGACCCAGCGCTACAAGGGCCGTCTCTCCGTCAAGGAGATGATGAACACGAACAAGAACCTCGACGACCTGCTCAGCAAGAGCGAGCGCGAGAAGCTGTTCAAGAACATCGAGAAGAGCGGCATCAAGGGCTACGACACCGAGGTCTGGGTCAACGAGGACGACCTGCCCGTCCGCATGGACATCGACATCAAGAGCCCCGAGGGCACGATGAAGATGTCGCAGACCTTCTCCGACTACGGCGCCACCGCGAAGGTGACCGCGCCCCCGGCCGGTCAGACCTTCGACCTGATGGAGATGTTCAAGGAGATCGGCAAGGCCGGCGGGGGTGCCGGCGCCGGCGCGGACAGCGGCCTCTGAGCGGCTTTCCGGCCGTCTTCCGACGGCCTTCCCGCCGCCCTCCGGGCGGCCTTCTGACCGGATTTGCTTGACGCGGACCCGTTCGCGTACTCTTCCACAGAAGCCAAAGACCGCTGGTCGTTGCTGTGCTCTCGCAAGAGTGTTCAGTGACCGAAGGATCCGTTGAATTGCGGACGACCCGCGCAGGTGACTGTGGAAGTGCTCCCGGATTCCGTCCGGTCGAGCTCACGCCCCGTGCGCCTGCGCCGGGGCGTTTCGTTTTCCCAGCCTCCTTTTGAGCGGTCCTCATCACCCGGAAGGAGGCCGACGCTCTATGCCGACGCCCGACAAGGCTGCCGCGGTAGCCGAGCTCACGGACAAGTTCCGCAGCTCGAACGCCGCCGTGCTGACCGAGTACCGGGGTCTCACCGTGGCCCAGCTCAAGCAGCTGCGCCGCTCCCTCGGTGAGAACTCCGAGTACGCCGTGGTGAAGAACACGCTGACCAAGATCGCGGCCAACGAGGCCGGGATCAACACGCTGGACGACCTCTTCACGGGTCCGACGGCGGTCGCCTTCGTCACCGGTGACCCGGTGGAGTCGGCGAAGGGTCTTCGTGACTTCGCCAAGGAGAACCCGAACCTCGTCATCAAGGGCGGTGTCCTTGACGGCAAGGCACTCTCCGCCGACGAGATCAAGAAGCTTGCGGACCTCGAGTCCCGCGAGGTTCTGCTCAGCAAGCTGGCCGGCGCGTTCAAGGGCAAGCAGTCGCAGGCTGCCTCTGTCTTCCAGGCGCTGCCGTCGAAGTTCGTCCGCACCGCGGAGGCGCTTCGTGCCAAGCAGGCCGAGCAGGGCGGTGCCGAGTAACTCGGCTCGCGCATTGACCACCGCCGCGCAGGCGGAGGTCGTAGCGGGCCGAACGTACGCCCGCCTCACATGTACATCCGGCACCAGCCGAATGAGTGGAAGGACGCCATCATGGCGAAGCTGTCCCAGGACGACCTGCTCGCGCAGTTCGAAGAGATGACCCTCATCGAGCTCTCCGAGTTCGTGAAGGCCTTCGAGGAGAAGTTCGACGTCACCGCCGCTGCTGCCGCGCCGGTCGTCGTCGCCGGTGGTGCCGCTGGTGGCGCCGCCGAGGCCGTCGAGGAGAAGGACGAGTTCGACGTCATCCTCACCGGCGCCGGTGACAAGAAGATCCAGGTCATCAAGGTCGTGCGTGAGCTGACCTCCCTGGGTCTGAAGGAGGCCAAGGACCTCGTCGACGGCACCCCGAAGCCGGTCCTCGAGAAGGTCGCCAAGGACGCCGCGGACAAGGCCAAGGAGGCCCTCGAGGGCGCCGGCGCCTCCGTCGAGGTCAAGTGACCTCAGGAGTCGTCCGACTCTTTTCACCCGTCGTAGCGGAAACGCTGTAACGAACGGGTCGCCTAGGGCGATCACCCATGTGGGTGGTCGCCTTTCGGCGTTCCCGGGGGCTCTCGTGGCGGGTGCCTTGCGCTGTCGGTCGCGGCGAGTATGGTGATCTTCGTTGTGCCTCCTGACGGCCCGTGACGGTGACGATCTCGGGGCCTTGTCGGGGCCCAGTCGGGGCAGGGGGGCCTTGACGAACCGCACGCAGCGCGCAATTCTCAGGACGCGTCGTCACAACGATCCGCATCCGAGGCATGGATCGGCGACGAAGAGGGCAGTATCGATGTGCGTTGAGGACGTGGCTTGCCGCAGGTGTTGAGAACAACGAGGGTCTCCAGAAACCCGCACTGGACATCAGTGGGCCAACTGGCTACACTGACCCTTTGCGCTGCCTGTTAGCTGCCTCCTGCCCGTCACCAGGGGCATGCCCATGCTTCAGCACCGTGGACTGAAACTTCCCTGACCTGGGATTTCTGTCTCTGTGTCCAGCCTGGGACCGGTACGCGCGTAGTGAGTCCGAGCCCTCGGAAGGACCCCCTCTTGGCCGCCTCGCGCACTGCCTCGACCGCGAATACGAACAACGGCGCAAGCACCGCCCCGCTGCGCATCTCCTTTGCAAAGATCAAGGAGCCCCTCGAGGTTCCGAACCTTCTTGCGCTGCAGACCGAGAGCTTTGACTGGCTGCTCGGCAATGACGCGTGGAAGGCTCGTGTCGAGGCGGCTCTGGACAGCGGACAGAACGTCCCCACCAAGTCCGGTCTGGAAGAGATCTTCGAGGAGATCTCGCCGATCGAGGACTTCTCCGGGTCGATGTCCCTGACGTTCCGCGACCACCGCTTCGAGCCTCCGAAGAACTCGATCGACGAGTGCAAGGAGCGCGACTTCACGTACGCCGCCCCGCTCTTCGTCACCGCCGAGTTCACCAACAACGAGACCGGCGAGATCAAGTCCCAGACGGTCTTCATGGGTGACTTCCCGCTCATGACGAACAAGGGCACCTTCGTCATCAACGGCACCGAGCGTGTCGTCGTGTCGCAGCTCGTCCGTTCGCCCGGTGTCTACTTCGACTCCTCCATCGACAAGACGTCCGACAAGGACATCTTCTCGGCCAAGGTCATCCCGTCCCGCGGTGCCTGGCTCGAGATGGAGATCGACAAGCGCGACATGGTCGGTGTGCGCATCGACCGCAAGCGCAAGCAGTCCGTCACCGTCCTCCTCAAGGCCCTCGGTTGGACGACCGAGCAGATCCTGGAGGAGTTCGGCGAGTACGAGTCCATGCGCGCCACCCTGGAGAAGGACCACACCCAGGGTCAGGACGACGCGCTGCTCGACATCTACCGCAAGCTGCGTCCGGGCGAGCCCCCGACCCGTGAGGCCGCGCAGACGCTGCTCGAGAACCTGTACTTCAACCCGAAGCGCTACGACCTCGCGAAGGTCGGCCGCTACAAGGTGAACAAGAAGCTCGGCGCCGACGAGCCGCTGGACGCGGGTGTCCTCACCACGGACGACATCATCGCGACCATCAAGTACCTGGTGAAGCTGCACGCCGGTGAGACTGAGACGGTCGGCGAGTCCGGCCGCAACATCATGGTCGAGACCGACGACATCGACCACTTCGGCAACCGTCGTATCCGTAACGTCGGCGAGCTGATCCAGAACCAGGTCCGCACGGGTCTCGCCCGTATGGAGCGCGTCGTGCGCGAGCGCATGACGACCCAGGACGTCGAGGCCATCACGCCGCAGACCCTGATCAACATCCGCCCGGTCGTGGCGTCGATCAAGGAGTTCTTCGGCACCTCGCAGCTGTCGCAGTTCATGGACCAGAACAACCCGCTGTCGGGGCTGACGCACAAGCGTCGTCTGAACGCCCTCGGCCCGGGTGGTCTCTCCCGTGAGCGGGCCGGCTTCGAGGTCCGAGACGTGCACCCGTCCCACTACGGCCGCATGTGCCCGATCGAGACGCCCGAAGGCCCGAACATCGGTCTGATCGGTTCGCTCGCCTCGTACGGCCGCATCAACGCGTTCGGCTTCATCGAGACGCCGTACCGCAAGGTCACCGACGGAGTCGTCGGCGACGACGTCGACTACCTGACGGCCGACGAGGAAGACCACTTCGTCATCGCCCAGGCCAACGCGCCGCTGACCGACGAGCTCCGGTTCGCCGAGGCCCGCGTCCTGGTCCGCCGCCGCGGCGGCGAGGTCGACTACGTCCCCGGTGACGACGTCGACTACATGGACGTCTCGCCGCGCCAGATGGTGTCGGTCGCGACCGCCATGATCCCGTTCCTCGAGCACGACGACGCCAACCGTGCCCTCATGGGCGCGAACATGATGCGCCAGTCCGTGCCGCTCATCAAGGCCGAGGCGCCGCTCGTCGGCACCGGCATGGAGTACCGCTGCGCCACCGACGCCGGTGACGTGATCAAGGCCGAGAAGGCGGGTGTCGTCCAGGAGGTCTCCGCGGACTACGTCACCGTCACCAACGACGACGGCACGTACACCACGTACCGCGTCGCGAAGTTCTCGCGCTCCAACCAGGGCACCTCGGTCAACCAGAAGGTCGTCGTCGACGAGGGCGCCCGCGTGATCGAGGGCCAGGTCCTGGCCGACGGTCCCGCCACCGAAGAGGGCGAGATGGCCCTCGGTAAGAACCTGCTCGTGGCGTTCATGCCGTGGGAGGGTCACAACTACGAGGACGCGATCATCCTGTCGCAGCGCCTCGTGCAGGACGACGTCCTCTCCTCGATCCACATCGAGGAGCACGAGGTCGACGCCCGTGACACCAAGCTCGGCCCCGAGGAGATCACCCGGGACATCCCGAACGTCTCCGAGGAGGTCCTCGCCGACCTCGACGAGCGCGGCATCATCCGCATCGGCGCCGAGGTCATCGCCGGCGACATCCTCGTCGGCAAGGTCACGCCCAAGGGTGAGACCGAGCTGACCCCGGAGGAGCGTCTGCTCCGCGCGATCTTCGGTGAGAAGGCGCGCGAGGTCCGTGACACCTCCCTGAAGGTGCCGCACGGCGAGACCGGCAAGGTCATCGGCGTCCGCGTCTTCGACCGTGAAGAGGGCGACGAGCTGCCGCCGGGCGTGAACCAGCTGGTTCGTGTCTACGTGGCGCAGAAGCGCAAGATCACGGACGGTGACAAGCTCGCCGGCCGTCACGGCAACAAGGGCGTCATCTCGAAGATCCTTCCGATCGAGGACATGCCGTTCCTCGAGGACGGAACTCCGGTCGACATCATCCTGAACCCGCTGGGTGTGCCGTCCCGAATGAACCCGGGACAGGTCCTGGAGATCCACCTCGGCTGGCTCGCCAGCCGCGGCTGGGACGTCTCCGGTCTCGCGGACGAGTGGGCGCAGCGCCTGCAGGCCATCGGTGCCGACCAGGTCGCCCCGGGCACGAACGTCGCCACCCCCGTCTTCGACGGTGCGCGTGAGGACGAGCTCGCCGGTCTGCTGCAGCACACGATCCCGAACCGCGACGGCGAGCGCATGGTGCTTCCGTCCGGCAAGGCGCAGCTGTTCGACGGCCGCTCCGGCGAGCCGTTCCCGGACCCGATCTCGGTCGGGTACATGTACATCCTCAAGCTGCACCACCTGGTCGACGACAAGCTGCACGCCCGCTCGACCGGTCCGTACTCGATGATCACCCAGCAGCCGCTGGGTGGTAAGGCTCAGTTCGGTGGTCAGCGCTTCGGTGAGATGGAGGTGTGGGCGCTGGAGGCTTACGGCGCCGCGTACGCCCTCCAGGAGCTGCTGACGATCAAGTCCGACGACGTGACCGGCCGCGTGAAGGTCTACGAGGCCATCGTCAAGGGCGAGAACATCCCCGAGCCCGGCATTCCCGAGTCCTTCAAGGTGCTCATCAAGGAAATGCAGTCCCTGTGCCTCAACGTGGAGGTGCTGTCCTCGGACGGCATGTCCATCGAGATGCGCGACACCGACGAGGACGTCTTCCGCGCGGCGGAGGAGCTCGGCATCGACCTGTCCCGGCGCGAGCCGAGCAGCGTCGAAGAGGTCTGACGGGTCTGGCCGGGATCTCCCCGCGAGATCCCGGCCCCGCCCCGGACCCCGTACAGACCATGATTGAGACACGACCCTGAGAGGGATTGACGCATAGTGCTCGACGTCAACTTCTTCGACGAGCTCCGGATCGGCCTGGCCACCGCGGACGACATCCGTCAGTGGAGCCACGGCGAGGTCAAGAAGCCCGAGACCATCAACTACCGCACCCTCAAGCCCGAGAAGGACGGACTCTTCTGCGAGAAGATCTTCGGTCCGACCCGGGACTGGGAGTGCTACTGCGGCAAGTACAAGCGCGTCCGCTTCAAGGGCATCATCTGTGAGCGCTGTGGCGTCGAGGTCACGCGCGCCAAGGTGCGCCGTGAGCGGATGGGCCACATCGAGCTGGCCGCTCCCGTCACCCACATCTGGTACTTCAAGGGCGTCCCGTCGCGCCTGGGCTACCTCCTCGACCTGGCGCCGAAGGACCTCGAGAAGGTCATCTACTTCGCCGCGTACATGATCACGTTCGTGGACGAGGAGCGCCGTACGCGCGACCTGCCGTCCCTGGAGGCGCACGTCTCCGTCGAGCGTCAGCAGATCGAGAACCGCCGCGACTCCGACCTGGAGGCCCGCGCCAAGAAGCTCGAGACCGACCTGGCCGAGCTCGAGGCCGAGGGTGCCAAGGCCGACGTGCGCCGCAAGGTGCGCGAGGGCGCCGAGCGCGAGATGAAGCAGCTGCGCGACCGCGCCCAGCGCGAGATCGACCGTCTCGACGAGGTGTGGAACCGCTTCAAGAACCTCAAGGTCCAGGACCTGGAGGGCGACGAGCTGCTCTACCGCGAGCTGCGTGACCGCTTCGGCACGTACTTCGACGGCTCGATGGGTGCCGCTGCCCTGCAGAAGCGCCTGGAGACCTTCGACCTCGACGAGGAGGCCGAGCGCCTCCGCGAGATCATCCGCACCGGCAAGGGCCAGAAGAAGACCCGTGCGCTCAAGCGCCTCAAGGTCGTCTCCGCGTTCCTGCAGACCAGCAACAGCCCCAAGGGCATGGTGCTCGACTGCGTGCCGGTCATCCCGCCGGACCTGCGTCCGATGGTGCAGCTGGACGGTGGCCGCTTCGCGACCTCCGACCTGAACGACCTGTACCGCCGCGTGATCAACCGCAACAACCGCCTGAAGCGCCTTCTCGACCTCGGTGCGCCCGAGATCATCGTGAACAACGAGAAGCGCATGCTCCAGGAGGCGGTCGACGCCCTCTTCGACAACGGCCGTCGTGGTCGCCCGGTGACGGGCCCCGGCAACCGTCCGCTGAAGTCCCTCAGCGACATGCTGAAGGGTAAGCAGGGTCGATTCCGTCAGAACCTGCTCGGTAAGCGTGTGGACTACTCCGCGCGTTCCGTGATCGTCGTCGGTCCGCAGCTGAAGCTGCACCAGTGTGGTCTGCCCAAGGCCATGGCGCTGGAGCTCTTCAAGCCGTTCGTGATGAAGCGCCTGGTCGACCTGAACCACGCGCAGAACATCAAGAGCGCCAAGCGGATGGTCGAGCGCGGCCGCACGGTCGTGTACGACGTCCTCGAAGAGGTCATCGCCGAGCACCCGGTTCTGCTGAACCGTGCTCCCACGCTGCACCGCCTCGGCATCCAGGCCTTCGAGCCGCAGCTGGTCGAGGGCAAGGCCATCCAGATCCACCCGCTCGTCTGCACCGCGTTCAACGCGGACTTCGACGGTGACCAGATGGCCGTCCACCTGCCGCTCTCCGCGGAGGCGCAGGCCGAGGCCCGCATCCTGATGCTGTCCTCGAACAACATCCTCAAGCCCGCCGACGGCCGTCCGGTGACGATGCCGACCCAGGACATGGTCCTCGGTCTGTTCTTCCTCACCACCGACGGTGAGCTCCGTGACACCAAGGGCGAGGGCCGCGCGTTCGGCTCCGTCGCCGAGGCGATCATGGCGTTCGACGCCGGCGAGCTGGCGCTCCAGTCGACCGTCGACATCCGCTTCCCGGTGGGCACCATCCCGCCGCGCGGCTGGACCCCGCCGGTCGCCGAGGAGGGCGAGCAGGAGTACCAGCAGGGCGACAGCTTCCGGCTGCGTACGTCCCTGGGCCGCGCGCTCTTCAACGAGCTGCTGCCCGAGGACTACCCGTTCGTCGACTACTCGGTCGGCAAGAAGCAGCTCTCCGAGATCGTCAACGACCTCGCCGAGCGCTACCCCAAGGTCATCGTGGCGGCGACGCTCGACAACCTGAAGGCGGCGGGCTTCTACTGGGCGACCCGTTCCGGCGTCACCGTGGCCATCTCCGACGTCGTGGTCCCCGAGGCCAAGAAGGAGATCGTCGCGGGCTACGAGGCCCAGGACGAGAAGGTCCAGAAGCAGTACGAGCGCGGTCTGATCACCAAGGACGAGCGCACGCAGGAGCTCATCGCGATCTGGACCAAGGCGACCAACGAGGTCGCCGAGGCGATGAACGCGAACTTCCCCAAGACGAACCCCATCTTCATGATGGTTGACTCGGGTGCCCGAGGAAACATGATGCAGATGCGGCAGATCGCCGGTATGCGTGGTCTGGTGTCGAACGCGAAGAACGAGACCATCCCGCGTCCGATCAAGGCGTCCTTCCGTGAGGGCCTGTCCGTGCTGGAGTACTTCATCTCCACGCACGGTGCCCGTAAGGGTCTGGCGGACACCGCCCTTCGTACCGCCGACTCCGGTTACCTCACCCGTCGTCTGGTCGACGTCTCCCAGGACGTCATCATTCGCGAGGAGGACTGTGGCACCGAGCGCGGTCTGAAGCTGAAGATCGCGGTCCGTGGCGAGGACGGTGTGCTCCGCAAGACGGAGGACGTCGAGACGTCCGTGTACGCCCGCATGCTGGCCGAGGACGTCGTCATCGACGGCAAGGTCATCGCGCCGGCCAACGTCGACCTCGGTGACGTGCTCATCGACGCCCTGGTCGCCAACGGCGTCGAGGAGGTCAAGACCCGCTCGGTCCTGACCTGTGAGTCCGCGGTCGGCACCTGTGCCTTCTGCTACGGCCGTTCGCTCGCCACCGGCAAGCTGGTCGACATCGGTGAGGCGGTCGGCATCATCGCCGCCCAGTCCATCGGTGAGCCCGGTACCCAGCTGACGATGCGTACCTTCCACACCGGTGGTGTGGCCGGTGACGACATCACCCAGGGTCTGCCCCGTGTCGTCGAGCTCTTCGAGGCCCGTACGCCGAAGGGTGTCGCCCCGATCTCCGAGGCCGCGGGCCGTGTCCGCATCGAGGAGACCGAGAAGACCAAGAAGATCGTCGTCACCCCGGACGACGGCAGCGACGAGACGGCGTTCCCGATCTCGAAGCGTGCCAAGGTCCTGGTGCGCGAGGGTGACCACGTCGAGGTGGGCCAGAAGCTCACCTTCGGTGCCACCAACCCGCACGACGTGCTGCGGATCCTCGGTCAGCGCGCGGTCCAGGTCCACCTGGTCGGCGAGGTCCAGAAGGTCTACAACTCGCAGGGTGTGTCGATCCACGACAAGCACATCGAGATCATCATCCGGCAGATGCTGCGCCGCGTGACGATCATCGAGTCCGGCGACGCGGAGCTGCTGCCGGGCGAGCTCGTCGAGCGCTCGAAGTTCGAGACCGAGAACCGTCGGGTCGTGACGGAAGGTGGCCACCCGGCCTCCGGCCGTCCGCAGCTGATGGGTATCACCAAGGCCTCGCTGGCGACGGAGTCCTGGCTGTCGGCCGCCTCCTTCCAGGAGACGACCCGAGTTCTGACGGACGCGGCGATCAACGCCAAGTCCGACAGCCTCATCGGCCTCAAGGAGAACGTCATCATCGGTAAGCTCATCCCGGCCGGTACGGGTCTGTCCCGCTACCGCAACATCCGGGTCGAGCCGACCGAGGAGGCCAAGGCCGCGATGTACTCGGCCGTCGGCTACGACGACATCGACTACTCCCCGTTCGGCACGGGCTCCGGCCAGGCCGTTCCGCTGGAGGACTACGACTACGGGCCTTACAACCAGTAAGTCGTAGGCGGTTTGTTGAAGGGCGCTTATCCCGTGCGCGGGGTGGGCGCCCTTCGGCGTTCCGGTGGCTAGGATGCGTGGCGGCGTCGCGCTGGCCCAAGTCCCGCGCACCACAGGGGAGTTGGGGGTAGGGGAGTGGAGACGGCTCGGCTGACCTTCGGTCTGGCGGCCGCGGTCCTGATCCCGCTGGGCCTCGCGTGGCAGGGTCCGCGCCCCTGGCGGACGGTCCTGTTCACGCTGGCCTACGGGCTGTACGCGGCCGCACCGTACGCCGGCGAGGACCGGGCCCGGATCGCGCTCGCGGTGGCCGTCCTGGTGTCTCTGGGGTGCGTGCTGTGGAAGCATCCCGCGGGCCTGCCGGAGCCGGGTGTCACGGTCACGCTGCCTCTGATGGCGGGGCGGCTGGCCCGTGCGCGGCGGGCGAGCGTCGCGGTCCTCGTGGCGGCCGTCGCCCTGGCGGTGTGGTCCGCGGGGGCGACGGTCGCGCCGCTCTCCAAGGACCTGTTCCTGAGCGACAAGGTGGCGGTCTTCCTTTCGGCCGCGCTCATTTCCGTATTCGGGGGAGGGGCCCTGGCCAAGGCGGCAACAGGGCCCGTGCGGCAGGAGATTCTGGCGCTGCCGGACAGTCCGGAGCGCCGGGCCGCCGTGGAATTCATGGGCGCCGGCCGGGCGATCGGACTCCTGGAACGGGGTCTTCTCTTCGCCTTTCTCGCGGCCGGCCGGCCGGAGGCGGCGGCCCTGGTGCTGGCGGCGAAGTCACTGGCCCGCGTCCCGACGAACGATCACGGCAAACATGCGTCCGAGTACTTCCTCATCGGTACGCTGGCCAGTGTCATCGCCTCGCTGGCGATGAGCATGGCTGCTCGCTCTGCGGTCGGGCTGCCCGTCCTCTAGGAGACGCCGCCGTGGAGCTGAGAAGGCACCCTCTGGTCCGGAAGCTGCTGTCCCTGGACCTGCCGACCGCGGACTACGTCGTGGCGGGCAGCGGGGCGCTGCTGGCGCACGGCATCAGGGACCGGATCGGCGATCTGGACGTCGTCGCGCGGGGTGCCGCCTGGAAGATTGCCGCCGGACTCGCCGAGCCGGTCACGGCGCCCTCCGGGCACGGCCGCATGGTGCTGCTCTGCGACGGGGACATCGAGGTCTTCGACCAGTGGCTGCCCGGTACACCGGGGCCCGACGAGTTGATCGCGGGGGCGGAGTGGGTCTCCGGCATCCCGTTCTGCCCGTTGTCGCAGATCCTCGTCTGGAAAGAGCGCTCGCTCCGGCCGAAGGACCAGGCGGACGTCGAATTGATCAAGGAGTTTCTGCGACGGGGCTGATCCGCGCAGATGTCCGGCGTGTCGGGGCCCATCGCATTTGTTTTGACCGAAGTCCATGAGGTAGGTACGCTCAGACCTTGTGCCTGGGGTGTGCCTGGGCTCGCGCGCGTGTCCTCAACCGCAGCGGGAGTCCGAGAACGGCCACCGTAATCTGCGCTTCTTTCCGCCTTGCGGCGGGAGTCTGCAGCATTCGACACACCCGACCGCGTGGGTCGGCGACGTTCCAGGTTAGCTTTACTATTCGGCACACAGAAACCGGAGAAGTAGTGCCTACGATCCAGCAGCTGGTCCGCAAGGGCCGGCAGGACAAGGTCGAGAAGAACAAGACGCCCGCACTCGAGGGTTCGCCCCAGCGCCGTGGCGTCTGCACGCGTGTGTTCACGACCACCCCGAAGAAGCCGAACTCGGCCCTCCGTAAGGTCGCGCGTGTGCGTCTGACCTCCGGGATCGAGGTCACGGCCTACATTCCGGGTGAGGGACACAACCTGCAGGAGCACTCCATCGTGCTCGTGCGTGGTGGCCGTGTGAAGGACCTGCCTGGTGTTCGTTACAAGATCATCCGCGGTTCGCTCGACACCCAGGGTGTCAAGAACCGCAAGCAGGCCCGCAGCCGCTACGGCGCCAAGAAGGAGAAGTAAGAATGCCTCGTAAGGGCCCCGCCCCGAAGCGCCCGGTCATCATCGACCCGGTCTACGGTTCTCCTCTGGTGACCTCCCTCATCAACAAGGTGCTGCTGAACGGCAAGCGCTCCACCGCCGAGCGCATCGTGTACGGCGCCATGGAGGGCCTGCGCGAGAAGACCGGCAACGACCCGGTCATCACGCTGAAGCGCGCGCTGGAGAACATCAAGCCGACCCTCGAGGTCAAGTCCCGCCGCGTCGGTGGTGCGACCTACCAGGTTCCGATCGAGGTCAAGCCCGGTCGTGCCAACACGCTGGCCCTGCGCTGGCTGGTCGGTTACTCCCGCGCCCGTCGCGAGAAGACCATGACCGAGCGTCTGCTCAACGAGCTCCTCGACGCCTCCAACGGCCTGGGTGCCGCTGTGAAGAAGCGCGAGGACACGCACAAGATGGCCGAGTCCAACAAGGCCTTCGCGCACTACCGCTGGTAGTCGCTACCCACATCGAGACCGAGAGAAGACTGAGCCAACATGGCTACCACTTCACTTGACCTGGCCAAGGTGCGGAACATCGGCATCATGGCCCACATCGACGCGGGCAAGACGACGACCACCGAGCGGATCCTGTTCTACACCGGTGTCTCGTACAAGATCGGTGAGGTCCACGACGGCGCTGCCACGATGGACTGGATGGAGCAGGAGCAGGAGCGTGGCATCACGATCACCTCTGCTGCCACCACCTGTCACTGGCCGCTGAACGACGTCGATCACACCATCAACATCATCGACACCCCGGGCCACGTCGACTTCACCGTCGAGGTGGAGCGCTCGCTCCGCGTGCTCGACGGTGCCGTGACGGTGTTCGACGGCGTCGCCGGCGTTGAGCCCCAGTCCGAGACCGTGTGGCGTCAGGCGGACCGTTACGGCGTTCCGCGCATCTGCTTCGTCAACAAGCTCGACCGCACGGGTGCCGAGTTCCACCGCTGCGTCGACATGATCGTCGACCGCCTCGGTGCGACCCCCCTCGTCATGCAGCTGCCCATCGGCGCAGAGGCTGACTTCAAGGGCGTCGTCGACCTCGTCACCATGAAGGCCTTCGTCTGGTCCGCCGAGACCAAGATGGGCGAGGCCTACGACATCGTCGACATCCCCGACACGCACACCGAGGCTGCCGAGGAGTACCGCGGCAAGCTGCTCGAGGCCGTCGCGGAGAACGACGAGGAGATGATGGAGCTGTACCTCGAGGGCCAGGAGCCCTCCGAGGAGCAGCTGTACGCGGCGATCCGTCGCATCACCATCGCCTCCGGCAAGGGCGGCGACACCACCGTCACCCCCGTCTTCTGCGGTACCGCGTTCAAGAACAAGGGCGTCCAGCCCCTGCTCGACGCGGTCGTGCGCTACCTGCCGTCCCCCCTGGACGTCGAGGCCATCGAGGGCCACGACGTCAAGGACCCGGAGACGGTCGTCAAGCGCAAGCCGTCCGACGACGAGCCGCTGTCGGCCCTCGCGTTCAAGATCGCGAGCGACCCGCACCTCGGCAAGCTCACCTTCGTCCGGATCTACTCCGGTCGCCTTGACTCCGGCACCGCGGTGCTGAACTCCGTCAAGGGCAAGAAGGAGCGCATCGGCAAGATCTACCGCATGCACGCGAACAAGCGTGAGGAGATCGAGTCGGTGGGCGCCGGTGACATCGTCGCCGTCATGGGTCTGAAGCAGACCACCACGGGTGAGACGCTCTGTGACGACAAGCAGCCGGTGATCCTGGAGTCCATGGACTTCCCGGCGCCGGTCATCCAGGTCGCCATCGAGCCGAAGTCCAAGGGCGACCAGGAGAAGCTGGGTGTCGCCATCCAGCGTCTCTCGGAGGAGGACCCCTCCTTCCAGGTCCACTCGGACGAGGAGACCGGCCAGACCATCATCGGTGGTATGGGCGAGCTTCACCTCGAGGTGCTCGTCGACCGCATGAAGCGCGAGTTCCGCGTCGAGGCGAACGTCGGCAAGCCGCAGGTGGCGTACCGCGAGACGATCCGCAAGGCCGTCGAGCGCGTGGACTACACCCACAAGAAGCAGACCGGTGGTACCGGTCAGTTCGCGAAGGTGCAGATCGCGATCGAGCCCATCGAGGGCGGCGACGCGTCGTACGAGTTCGTGAACAAGGTCACCGGTGGCCGCATCCCCAAGGAGTACATCCCCTCGGTGGACGCGGGTGCTCAGGAGGCCATGCAGTTCGGCATCCTGGCCGGCTACGAGATGACGGGCGTCCGCGTCACGCTCATCGACGGTGCCTACCACGAGGTCGACTCCTCCGAGCTCGCCTTCAAGATCGCCGGTTCGCAGGCCTTCAAGGAGGCCGCGCGCAAGGCCAGCCCTGTGCTGCTCGAGCCGATGATGGCCGTCGAGGTCACCACGCCCGAGGACTACATGGGCGACGTCATCGGTGACATCAACTCCCGCCGTGGCCAGATCCAGGCCATGGAGGAGCGCAGTGGCGCCCGTGTCGTGAAGGGCCTCGTGCCCCTCTCGGAGATGTTCGGCTACGTCGGAGACCTCCGCAGCAAGACCTCGGGTCGCGCAAGCTACTCGATGCAGTTCGACTCCTACGCCGAGGTTCCGCGGAACGTCGCCGAGGAGATCATCGCGAAGGCCAAGGGCGAGTAACTCTCCGGAGCACACGCTTTAGGCTTGACACCATCCGCCGGGGTTCGACCCCGAAGGGCGAGAATCCCGGCGGCTGGCTTCCCAGCAAAGATCACCTGGCGCCGATGAAGCAAGGCGTACAGAACCACTCCACAGGAGGACCCAGTGGCGAAGGCGAAGTTCGAGCGGACTAAGCCGCACGTCAACATCGGCACCATCGGTCACATTGACCACGGTAAGACGACCCTCACGGCCGCCATTACCAAGGTGCTGCACGACGCGTACCCCGAGCTGAACGAGGCCTCGGCCTTCGACCAGATCGACAAGGCTCCCGAGGAGCGCCAGCGCGGTATCACCATCTCGATCGCGCACGTCGAGTACCAGACGGAGACGCGTCACTACGCGCACGTCGACTGCCCGGGTCACGCGGACTACATCAAGAACATGATCACGGGTGCCGCGCAGATGGACGGCGCCATCCTCGTGGTCGCCGCCACCGACGGCCCGATGCCGCAGACCAAGGAGCACGTGCTCCTGGCCCGCCAGGTCGGCGTTCCGTACATCGTCGTCGCCCTGAACAAGGCCGACATGGTGGACGACGAGGAGATCCTGGAGCTCGTCGAGCTCGAGGTCCGTGAGCTCCTCTCCGAGTACGAGTTCCCGGGCGACGACGTTCCGGTCGTCAAGGTCTCGGCGCTCAAGGCGCTCGAGGGCGACAAGGAGTGGGGCCAGTCGGTCCTGAACCTGATGAACGCCGTCGACGAGTCGATCCCGGAGCCGGAGCGCGACGTCGACAAGCCGTTCCTCATGCCGATCGAGGACGTCTTCACGATCACCGGTCGTGGCACCGTCGTCACCGGTCGTATCGAGCGCGGTATCCTCAAGGTCAACGAGACCGTCGACATCATCGGCATCAAGACCGAGAAGACCACCACCACGGTCACCGGCATCGAGATGTTCCGCAAGCTGCTCGACGAGGGCCAGGCCGGTGAGAACGTCGGTCTGCTCCTCCGTGGCATCAAGCGCGAGGACGTCGAGCGCGGCCAGGTCATCATCAAGCCCGGTTCGGTCACGCCGCACACCGAGTTCGAGGCCCAGGCCTACATCCTGTCGAAGGACGAGGGTGGCCGTCACACCCCGTTCTTCAACAACTACCGCCCGCAGTTCTACTTCCGCACCACGGACGTGACCGGCGTCGTGACCCTCCCCGAGGGCACCGAGATGGTCATGCCGGGCGACAACACCGAGATGACCGTCGAGCTCATCCAGCCCGTCGCCATGGAAGAGGGCCTGAAGTTCGCCATCCGTGAGGGTGGCCGGACCGTCGGCGCCGGCCAGGTCACCAAGATCAACAAGTAAGTTCGCTTGCTTGCGGATCGGGGAGACCCGGTCGCTCTGAACTGAGCGCAGCGAAGGGCCCCGTTCACCTCCGGGTGAGCGGGGCCTTTTGCGTACGCGATCTTGGCCGTGGCAGCTTGACAGTTCGGCCCGATTGGCCTTCGGCATCCCACGTATGGCACACTGTTCAGGTTGCTCGGTTGAGTGCCGATGCTGTGCGCCTCCCGCCGGGAGGACCGGAAGCGAGTCCCACAGTACTCGTCGCCCCATCTGCCGTAAGGCAGCGCTGTGGCGGACGTACGGGAATCTTTCGGGAAGTGCGGTGCGGTGATTCAACCAGGCGCCCGGTGGGTTTCTTCCCCCGGACCCGCGGTCATCGAGGGCCGCAGCCCCTAGCAGGGAAATCCTTCGGGAGATCTGTGTGAGCGGGACTGCGACACGCCCGACCGCGTGGGTCGGAGGAAGTAGAAAAAAGGGCCTCCCGGGAGCCAGAGCGTTCGAGACGAAGGACTACTAAGTAGCCATGGCGGGACAGAAGATCCGCATCCGGCTCAAGGCCTACGACCACGAGGTCATCGACTCCTCGGCGAAGAAGATCGTCGAGACGGTGACGCGTACTGGTGCGTCGGTCGCGGGCCCGGTGCCGCTGCCCACTGAGAAGAACGTGTACTGCGTCATCAAGTCGCCGCACAAGTACAAGGACTCGCGCGAGCACTTCGAGATGCGCACGCACAAGCGCCTGATCGACATCCTCGACCCGACGCCCAAGACCGTTGACTCGCTGATGCGCCTGGACCTTCCGGCCGGCGTTGACATCGAGATCAAGCTCTGAAGGGCGCGAGAGAGATGACCAAGCAGATCAAGGGCATCCTGGGCGAGAAGCTCGGCATGACCCAGGTCTGGGACGAGAACAACCGTGTCGTCCCGGTGACCGTGGTCAAGGCCGGACCCTGCGTCGTTACCCAGGTCCGTACGAATGACAGCGACGGCTACGAGTCGGTCCAGATCGCCTTCGGCGAGATCGACCCGCGCAAGGTGAACAAGCCCCTCAAGGGCCACTTCGCCAAGGCCGACGTGACCCCCCGTCGCCACCTCGTCGAGATCCGTACCGCTGACGCCAGCGAGTACACCCTCGGCCAGGAGCTGACTGCCGAGACGTTCGAGGCCGGTATCAAGGTCGACGTCACCGGCAAGAGCAAGGGCAAGGGCTTCGCCGGTGTGATGAAGCGTCACAACTTCCACGGCGGCAAGGCCTCCCACGGTGCCCACCGCGTGCACCGCAAGCCCGGTTCCATCGGTGGCTGTGCCACCCCCGGCCGTGTCTTCAAGGGCATGCGCATGGCGGGCCGCATGGGCAACGAGCGGGTCACCACCCAGAACCTGACCGTCCACGCCGTTGACGCGGAGAAGGGTCTGCTGCTCATCAAGGGCGCAGTTCCTGGTCCGAACGGCGGCCTCGTCCTGGTCCGTACCGCGGCCAAGGGGGCCTGAGGTAACCCATGAGCACCATTGACATCCTTTCGCCTGCCGGCGAGAAGGCCGGGACCGTCGAGCTCCCCGCGGAGATCTTCGACGCCAAGGTCAGCATCCCGCTGATCCACCAGGTCGTCGTCGCGCAGCTGGCGGCCGCCCGCCAGGGCACGCACAAGACCAAGACCCGCGGTGAAGTCCGTGGTGGTGGCAAGAAGCCGTACCGCCAGAAGGGCACCGGCCGCGCGCGCCAGGGTTCGACCCGTGCGCCGCAGTTCGCCGGCGGTGGCGTCGTCCACGGCCCCGTGCCGCGCGACTACTCGCAGCGGACCCCGAAGAAGATGAAGGCCGCCGCCCTGCGCGGTGCCCTCACCGACCGGGCCCGCAACTCCCGCATCCACGTCGTCTCCGGCGTGGTCGAGGGCGAGATCTCCACGAAGGCCGCCAAGAGCCTGCTCGGCAAGGTCAGTGAGCGCAAGAACGTGCTCCTGGTCATCGAGCGCTCGGACGAGGCCTCGCTGCTCTCCGCCCGCAACCTGCCCCAGGTGCACATCCTGGAGCCGGGCCAGCTGAACACGTACGACGTGCTCGTCTCGGACGACGTGGTCTTCACCAAGGCCGCTTTCGAGTCCTTCGTGTCTGGCCCCAAGGCCAATGAGACCGAAGGGAGCGAAGCCTGATGGCCATCCGTCACCAGAGCATCGCGTCCAAGGCTGCGAAGGCCGCCAAGGCCGCGCGTGTCGCCAAGGCGAAGCGCATCGCGACCGAGGGCAAGATCGCTGTTGAGCCCACCCCGCTGAGCAAGTCCTTCTCGGACCCGCGCGACGTCCTCGTCAAGCCGGTCGTCTCCGAGAAGTCGTACGCGCTGCTCGACGAGGGCAAGTACACGTTCATCGTGGCCCCGGGCGCCAACAAGACCCAGATCAAGCAGGCCGTCGAGGCGGTCTTCTCGGTCAAGGTCACCGGCGTCAACACGATCAACCGTCAGGGCAAGCGGAAGCGTACGCGCACCGGTTTCGGCAAGCGTGCCGACACCAAGCGCGCCATCGTGACCCTTGCTGAGGGCGACCGTATCGACATCTTCGGCCAGGCCTCCTAACGGAGCGCCCTGGTCCGAATATCGGACGAGGACTGAGAAATGGGAATCCGCAAGTACAAGCCGACTACGCCGGGCCGTCGTGGCTCCAGCGTCGCCGACTTCGTCGAGGTAACGCGGTCCACGCCGGAGAAGTCGCTGGTCCGCCCGCTGCACAGCAAGGGCGGCCGTAACAACGCCGGTCGGATCACCGTTCGCCACCAGGGTGGCGGACACAAGCGCGCCTACCGCGTGATCGACTTCCGTCGTCACGACAAGGACGGCGTGCCGGCCAAGGTCGCGCACATCGAGTACGACCCCAACCGCACCGCGCGCATCGCGCTGCTGCACTACGCGGACGGCGAGAAGCGCTACATCCTCGCCCCGCGCGGTACGCAGCAGGGTGACCGGATTGAGAGCGGCCCCGGCGCCGACATCAAGCCCGGCAACAACATGGCGCTGCGCAACATCCCGGTCGGTACGACCATCCACGCCATCGAGCTGCGGCCCGGCGGCGGCGCGAAGTTCGCCCGTTCCGCGGGTGCCTCCGTGCAGCTGCTCGCGAAGGAAGGCGCCATGGCGCACCTTCGTATGCCGTCCGGCGAGATCCGTCTCGTGGACGTGCGCTGCCGCGCCACCATCGGCGAGGTCGGCAACGCCGAGCAGTCGAACATCAACTGGGGCAAGGCCGGCCGCATGCGCTGGAAGGGCGTCCGCCCGACCGTGCGTGGTGTCGTGATGAACCCGGTTGACCACCCGCACGGTGGTGGTGAAGGCAAGACCTCCGGTGGTCGCCACCCGGTCTCGCCCTGGGGCAAGAAGGAGGGTCGTACTCGTGATCGCAACAAGGCGAGCAACAAGTACATCGTCCGCCGCCGCAAGTCGAACAAGAAGCGCTAGGAGCGGGTTTAGATGCCGCGCAGTCTCAAGAAGGGGCCCTTCGTCGACGACCACCTCGTGAAGAAGGTGGACGCCCAGAACGAAGCAGGCACCAAGAACGTCATCAAGACCTGGTCCCGGCGCTCGATGATCATCCCCAGCATGCTGGGTCACACGATCGCGGTGCACAACGGCAAGACCCACATCCCGGTGTTCGTCACCGAGTCGATGGTCGGCCACAAGCTCGGCGAGTTCTCGCCGACTCGCACCTTCCGCGGCCACGTCAAGGACGACCGGAAGTCGAAGCGCCGCTAAGCGGGGTGGAACGACTATGACTAACACCGAAGGGACAACCATGGAAGCCAGGGCCCAGGCGCGGTACATCCGCGTCACGCCCATGAAGGCCCGCCGCGTGGTGGACCTCATCCGTGGCATGGATGCCACGGAGGCTCAGGCGGTCCTGCGTTTCGCCCCGCAGGCCGCGAGCGTGCCGGTCGGCAAGGTGCTGGACAGCGCCATTGCCAACGCCGCGCACAACTACGACCACACCGACGCCTCCACGCTGGTCATCAGCGAGGCGTACGTGGATGAGGGCCCGACCCTGAAGCGGTTCCGTCCGCGTGCCCAGGGCCGTGCCTACCGGATCCGTAAGCGGACCAGCCACATCACCGTGGTCGTCAGCAGCAAGGAAGGAACCCGGTAATGGGCCAGAAGGTAAACCCGCACGGGTTCCGGCTCGGTGTCACGACCGACTTCAAGTCGCGTTGGTACGCCGACAAGCTGTACAAGGACTACGTCAAGGAAGACGTCGCCATCCGTCGGATGATGACGTCCGGCATGGAGCGCGCCGGCATCTCGAAGGTGGAGATCGAGCGCACCCGTGACCGCGTGCGTGTGGACATCCACACCGCTCGTCCCGGCATCGTCATCGGCCGCCGTGGCGCCGAGGCCGACCGCATCCGCGGTGACCTCGAGAAGCTCACGGGCAAGCAGGTCCAGCTGAACATCCTCGAGGTCAAGAACCCCGAGGTCGACGCTCAGCTCGTGGCCCAGGCCGTTGCCGAGCAGCTGTCCTCCCGCGTCTCCTTCCGTCGTGCCATGCGCAAGAGCATGCAGTCGGCGATGAAGGCGGGCGCCAAGGGCATCAAGATCCAGTGTGGCGGTCGTCTCGGCGGCGCCGAGATGTCCCGTTCGGAGTTCTACCGCGAGGGCCGTGTGCCCCTGCACACGCTCCGCGCCAACGTGGACTACGGCTTCTTCGAGGCCAAGACGACCTTCGGCCGCATCGGCGTGAAGGTCTGGATCTACAAGGGCGACGTCAAGAACATCGCCGAGGTCCGCGCCGAGAACGCCGCTGCCCGCGCCGGCAACCGCCCGGCCCGTGGTGGCAACGACCGCCCGGCCCGTGGTGGCCGCGGTGGCGAGCGTGGCGGCCGCGGTCGCAAGCCGCAGCAGCAGTCCGCGCCGGCTGCCGAGGCCCCCAAGGCCGACGCTCCCGCCGCTGCCGCTCCGGCTGCCGAGAGCACCGGAACGGAGGCCTGACCGAAATGCTGATCCCCCGTAGGGTCAAGCACCGCAAGCAGCACCACCCGAAGCGCAGCGGTATGTCCAAGGGTGGCACGCAGGTTGCGTTCGGCGAGTACGGCATCCAGGCGCTGACCCCGGCGTACGTGACGAACCGTCAGATCGAGGCCGCTCGTATCGCCATGACGCGTCACATCAAGCGTGGCGGCAAGGTCTGGATCAACATCTACCCGGACCGCCCCCTCACCAAGAAGCCTGCCGAGACCCGCATGGGTTCCGGTAAGGGTTCGCCGGAGTGGTGGGTCGCCAACGTCAAGCCCGGACGCGTGATGTTCGAGCTGTCGTACCCGAACGAGAAGATTGCTCGTGAGGCGCTCACCCGCGCTGCTCACAAGCTTCCGATGAAGTGCCGCATCGTCCGGCGCGAGGCAGGTGAGTCGTGATGTCGGCCGGTACCAAGGCGTCCGAGCTGCGCGAGCTGGGCAACGAGGAGCTTGTCGCCAAGCTTCGCGAGGCCAAGGAAGAGCTGTTCAACCTCCGCTTCCAGGCGGCGACCGGTCAGCTCGAGAACCACGGCCGGCTGAAGGCCGTCCGTAAGGACATCGCGCGGATCTACACCCTGATGCGTGAGCGCGAGCTGGGCATCGAGACGGTGGAGAGCGCCTGATGAGCGAGAGCAACGTGACTGAGACGAAGACCGACCGCGGCTTCCGCAAGACCCGTGAGGGCCTGGTCGTCAGCGACAAGATGGACAAGACCGTCGTCGTCGCTGTCGAGGACCGCGTCAAGCACGCGCTGTACGGCAAGGTCATCCGCCGTACGAACAAGCTCAAGGCGCACGACGAGCAGAACGCTGCCGGCGTCGGCGACCGCGTCCTCCTGATGGAGACGCGTCCGCTGTCGGCGACCAAGCGCTGGCGCATCGTCGAGATCCTCGAGAAGGCCAAGTAATTCTCTGAGGGGTATCCCTCAGAGTTCGTTCCGCCAGGCTCGGCAGGGGCCCACCTCGTAAGAGGGAAGCCCCTGCCGGGAACCGGCAGACAAACAGGAGATAGACGTGATCCAGCAGGAGTCGCGACTTCGCGTCGCCGACAACACGGGTGCGAAGGAAATCCTCACCATCCGTGTTCTCGGTGGCTCGGGTCGCCGCTACGCGGGCATCGGTGACGTCATCGTCGCCACCGTCAAGGACGCGATCCCCGGTGGCAACGTGAAGAAGGGTGACGTCGTCAAGGCGGTCATCGTTCGCACCGTCAAGGAGCGCCGCCGTCCGGACGGCTCGTACATCCGCTTCGACGAGAACGCCGCCGTCATTCTGAAGAACGACGGCGACCCTCGCGGCACCCGTATCTTCGGCCCCGTCGGCCGTGAGCTGCGCGAGAAGAAGTTCATGAAGATCATCTCGCTCGCGCCGGAGGTGCTGTAAGCATGAAGATCAAGAAGGGCGACCTGGTCCAGGTCATCACCGGCAAGGACAAGGGCAAGCAGGGCAAGGTCATTGCCGCTTACCCGCGCGAGGAGCGCGTCCTGGTCGAGGGTGTCAACCGGGTCAAGAAGCACACGAAGGCCGGCCCGACCGCCAGCGGCTCGCAGGCCGGCGGCATCGTGACCACCGAGGCCCCCGTCCACGTCTCCAACGTCCAGCTGGTCGTGGAGAAGGACGGCAACAAGGTCGTCACGCGCGTCGGTTACCGCTTCGACGACGAGGGCAACAAGATCCGCGTTGCCAAGCGGACGGGTGAGGACATCTGATGACGACCACCACCACTCCGCGTCTCAAGACGAAGTACCGCGAGGAGATCGCGGGCAAGCTGCGTGAGGAGTTCTCGTACGAGAACGTCATGCAGGTCCCCGGCCTGGTCAAGATCGTGGTCAACATGGGTGTCGGCGACGCCGCCCGTGACTCGAAGCTGATCGACGGCGCCATCCGCGACCTCACCACGATCACCGGTCAGAAGCCGGCCGTGACGAAGGCCCGGAAGTCCATCGCGCAGTTCAAGCTGCGCGAGGGCCAGCCGATCGGCTGCCACGTCACGCTCCGTGGCGACCGCATGTGGGAGTTCCTGGACCGCACCCTGTCGCTCGCGCTGCCGCGCATCCGCGACTTCCGTGGTCTGTCCCCCAAGCAGTTCGACGGCCGTGGCAACTACACCTTCGGTCTCACGGAGCAGGTCATGTTCCACGAGATCGACCAGGACAAGATCGACCGCGTCCGGGGTATGGACATCACCGTGGTCACCACGGCGACCAACGACGCTGAGGGCCGTGCCCTTCTCCGTCACCTCGGCTTCCCGTTCAAGGAGGCGTAAGCGAGATGGCGAAGAAGGCTCTGATTGCCAAGGCTGCTCGTAAGCCCAAGTTCGGTGTGCGTGCGTACACCCGCTGCCAGCGCTGCGGCCGTCCGCACTCCGTGTACCGCAAGTTCGGCCTGTGCCGCGTGTGCCTTCGTGAGATGGCTCACCGTGGCGAGCTGCCGGGCGTGACCAAGAGCTCCTGGTAATTCCCTTCTGTCCTGAGGACTTGAGGGATTACCGGAGGCTCTCGGTAAGCAATGGGTCGGCAGGGGCCCGGCCGCACATGGCTTAGGCTTGTGTGGTTGGGCGCCCGCCGCCCCGTACGACTTACTACGCCGTAGGTCCCCGCGCCGCACCCGTCCCGCCCATGAGTGGGGAGAGGGATGGCGCAGATAGGAAACCACGGCGAGAGAGGCCGAAGGCCAATTCATGACCATGACTGATCCGATCGCGGACATGCTGACTCGTCTGCGTAACGCGAACTCGGCGTACCACGACACCGTGGCGATGCCGCACAGCAAGATCAAGTCGCACATCGCGGAGATCCTCCAGCAGGAGGGCTTCATCACGGGCTGGAAGGTCGAGGACGCCGAGGTCGGCAAGAACCTCGTTCTCGAGCTGAAGTTCGGCCCGAACCGTGAGCGCTCCATCGCGGGCATCAAGCGGATCTCCAAGCCCGGTCTCCGGGTTTACGCGAAGTCCACCAACCTGCCGAAGGTCCTCGGCGGCCTCGGCGTGGCGATCATCTCCACGTCGCACGGTCTCCTGACCGGCCAGCAGGCAGGCAAGAAGGGCGTAGGTGGGGAAGTCCTCGCCTACGTCTGGTAGTCGGGAACGGAGGAATAGCTAATGTCGCGTATTGGCAAGCTCCCCATCACGGTTCCCGCCGGCGTGGACGTCACCATCGACGGCCGTACGGTCGCGGTGAAGGGCCCCAAGGGTTCCCTCACGCACACCGTCGTCGCGCCGATCGAGATCGCTAAGGGTGAGGACGGCGTCCTGAACGTCACCCGCCCGAACGACGAGCGTCAGAACAAGGCCCTGCACGGCCTGTCCCGCACGCTGGTGGCGAACATGATCACCGGCGTGACCCAGGGTTACGTGAAGAAGCTCGAAATCAGCGGTGTCGGTTACCGCGTCCTCGCGAAGGGCTCCAACCTGGAGTTCTCGCTGGGCTACAGCCACCCGATCCTGGTCGAGGCCCCCGAGGGCATCACCTTCAAGGTGGAGTCCGCGACCCGTTTCTCGGTCGAGGGCATCGACAAGCAGAAGGTCGGCGAGGTTGCGGCCAACATCCGCAAGCTGCGCAAGCCCGACCCGTACAAGGCCAAGGGCGTCAAGTACGAGGGCGAAGTCATCCGCCGCAAGGTCGGAAAGGCGGGTAAGTAAGCCATGGCATACGGTGTCAAGATTGCTAAGGGCGACGCTTACAAGCGTGCTGCCATCAAGCGTCGTCACATCCGGATCCGTAAGCACATCTCGGGTACGGCTGAGCGTCCGCGCCTGGTCGTGACGCGCTCCAACCGCCACATCGTGGCCCAGGTCATCGACGACATCAAGGGTCACACCCTTGCGTCGGCGTCGACCCTGGACACCACGATCCGCGGCGCCGAGGGCGACAAGTCCGCGCAGGCCAAGTCGGTCGGCGCCCTGGTCGCCGAGCGTGCCAAGGCCGCCGGTGTCGAGGCTGTCGTGTTCGACCGTGGTGGTAACCAGTACGCCGGGCGCATCGCCGCCCTGGCGGACGCCGCCCGCGAAGCCGGACTCAAGTTCTGAGTCGGTTCCGTAGCTAGCGGAAACAGAGAGAGGTAATTCCAATGGCTGGACCCCAGCGCCGCGGTGGCGGTGCCGGTGGCGGCGAGCGGCGGGACCGGAAGGGTCGCGACGGTGGCGCTGCTGCCGCCGAGAAGACCGCGTACGTTGAGCGCGTTGTCGCGATCAACCGCGTCGCCAAGGTTGTGAAGGGTGGTCGTCGCTTCAGCTTCACCGCGCTGGTCGTGGTGGGCGACGGTGACGGCACCGTGGGTGTCGGTTACGGCAAGGCCAAGGAGGTGCCGGCCGCCATCGCCAAGGGTGTTGAGGAGGCCAAGAAGCACTTCTTCAAGGTCCCCCGTATCCAGGGCACCATCCCGCACCCGATCCAGGGCGAGAAGGCCGCGGGCGTCGTCCTGCTCAAGCCTGCTTCCCCCGGTACCGGTGTGATCGCCGGTGGCCCGGTGCGTGCCGTGCTCGAGTGCGCGGGCGTGCACGACATCCTGTCGAAGTCCCTGGGCTCCGACAACGCGATCAACATCGTGCACGCGACCGTGGCGGCCCTCAAGGGCCTGCAGCGTCCCGAGGAGATCGCGGCTCGCCGTGGTCTGCCCCTCGAGGACGTCGCCCCCGCGGCTCTCCTTCGTGCGCGTGCGGGAGCGGGTGCGTAATGGCACAGCTCAAGATCACGCAGACGAAGTCGTACATCGGCAGCAAGCAGAACCACCGCGACACCCTGCGCTCCCTTGGTCTCAAGGGCATCAACACGCAGGTCGTCAAGGAGGACCGCCCCGAGTTCCGCGGCATGGTGCACACCGTCCGCCACCTCGTGACGGTTGAGGAGGTCGACTGACATGGCGGAGCAGAACCCGCTGAAGGTCCACAACCTCCGGCCCGCCCCGGGTGCCAAGACCGCCAAGACCCGTGTGGGTCGTGGTGAGGCGTCCAAGGGTAAGACCGCTGGTCGTGGTACCAAGGGCACCAAGGCCCGTTACCAGGTTCCGGAGCGCTTCGAGGGTGGCCAGATGCCCCTCCACATGCGTCTCCCGAAGCTCAAGGGCTTCAAGAACCCGTTCAAGACCGAGTACCAGGTCGTGAACCTCGACAAGCTGAGCGCGCTGTACCCGGAGGGTGGCGAGGTCACCGTCGAGGGTCTCGTCGCCAAGGGTGCCGTTCGCAAGAACAGCCTTGTCAAGGTCCTCGGCCAGGGCGAGGTCTCCGTGGCGCTGCAGGTGACGGTCGACGCCGTCTCCGGCTCCGCCAAGGAGAAGATCACCGCCGCCGGCGGTACCGTCACCGAGCTCGTCTGATATTCCCTCAGACGTGTCGATGACATGAGCGATTCCCAACCGGGGATGCCCCACAAAAGGGGCATCCCCGGTTGGTCGTTCCAAGGGGGGCACGGTCGCCGGTAAGGTGGCGTGCACTGTCTAAGCTCCGTGCGGTCTGCCCGCACGGTTTTCTTGACTGATACGTATTCGTCGAACCTCAGACCACCACCTCTTGCGCATGCGCGCGGGGGTCGCAGGAGGCACCGTGCTCACCGCGTTCGCCCGGGCGTTCAAGACGCCCGACCTGCGCAAGAAGCTGCTCTTCACGCTCGGCATCATCGTGATCTACCGGGTGGGTACGAATGTGCCGATCCCCGGTGTCGACTACCGCAACGTCCAGGCCTGCATTGACAACGCCAATGCGAACCAGGGCCTGTTCGGTCTCGTCAACATGTTCAGCGGTGGCGCGCTGCTGCAGATCACGATCTTCGCGCTCGGCATCATGCCGTACATCACGGCGAGCATCATTCTGCAGCTGCTGACCGTGGTGATCCCGCGTCTCGAGGCCCTCAAGAAGGAGGGCCAGGCCGGCACGGCAAAGATCACGCAGTACACGCGCTATCTGACCATCGCGCTCGCGATTCTTCAGGGCACCGGCCTGGTGGCCACCGCCCGCACCGGCACCCTCTTCCAGGGCTGCCCGGTCGCCAGCGAGATCGTCCCCGACCAGTCGATCTTCGTCACCGTCACCATGGTCATCACCATGACCGCCGGTACGGCCTGCGTGATGTGGCTCGGCGAGCTCATCACCGACCGCGGCATCGGCAACGGCATGTCGATCCTCATGTTCATCTCGATCGCCGCCACCTTCCCGAGCGCCCTGTGGGCCATCAAGGAGCAGGGCGACCTGGCCGGCGGCTGGATCGAGTTCGGCACCGTCATCCTGGTCGGTCTGGTCATGGTCGGCCTGGTGGTCTTCGTCGAGCAGGCCCAGCGCCGTATTCCGGTCCAGTACGCGAAGCGCATGATCGGCCGCCGTTCCTACGGCGGAACGTCGACGTACATCCCCCTGAAGGTCAATCAGGCGGGCATCATCCCTGTGATCTTTGCCTCTTCGCTGCTCTACATTCCGGCGCTCGTCGCCCAGTTCGCGGGCGGCAACTCGGGATGGAAGCAGTGGATCGAGGCGAACCTGACCAAGGGTGACCACCCGATTTACATCGCCACGTACTTCGTCCTGATCGTCTTCTTCGCCTTCTTCTACGTCGCGATCTCCTTCAACCCCGAGGAAGTCGCGGACAACATGAAGAAGTATGGTGGCTTCATCCCGGGCATCCGGGCTGGCCGACCGACCGCTGAGTATCTGAGCTACGTACTCAACCGGATCACCTGGCCGGGTTCGCTGTATCTGGGTCTGATCGCTCTCGTGCCGACGATGGCGTTGGTGGGCTTCGGGGCCAACCAGAACTTCCCGTTCGGCGGGACGAGCATCCTCATCATCGTGGGTGTGGGTCTGGAAACCGTGAAGCAGATCGAGAGCCAGCTCCAGCAGCGCAATTACGAAGGGTTCCTCCGCTGATGCGAATCGTCCTCGTCGGGCCGCCCGGTGCGGGCAAGGGAACGCAGGCCGCGTTCCTTGCCAAGAACTTGTCGATCCCGCACATCTCCACGGGCGACCTCTTCCGCGCCAACATCAGTCAGGGCACGGAGCTGGGCAAGCAGGCGAAGGCGTACATGGACGCCGGGAACCTCGTCCCCGACGAGGTGACCATCGGCATGGCGAAGGACCGCATGGCACAGCAGGACGCCGAGGGCGGTTTCCTGCTGGACGGCTTCCCGCGGAACGTGTCGCAGGCCGAGGCACTCGACGAGGCGCTGAAGGCGGACGGCCAGAAGCTCGACGCCGTCCTGGACCTGGAGGTCCCCGAGGACGAGGTCGTCAAGCGCATCGCGGGCCGCCGCATCTGCCGCAACGACTCGAGCCACGTCTTCCACGTGACGTACAGCAAGCCGAAGCAGGAGGGCGTCTGCGACGTCTGCGGCGGCGAGCTGTACCAGCGCGGTGACGACAAGGAAGAGACCGTGCGCAAGCGGCTCGACGTGTACCACCGCGAGACCGAGCCGATCATCGACCACTACAAGGCCCAGGGCCTGGTCGTCACGATCTCGGCCCTCGGCAAGGTGGACGAGGTCACCAAGCGTGCGATGGACGCCCTCAAGGGCGACAAGTAGCCACTACGCTGTTTCGGCCGCGGTGCCCGTTCGGGGGACCGCGGCCGTAGTGTTGTCTACGTACCCGGTTCGTGTACGTAGCCGGATTCGACGGATGACGGAGAGCGGAAGCCCCATGGTGCAGATCAAGACCCCCGAGCAGATCGCGAAGATGCGCGAGGCGGGCCTGGTCGTCGCCGCCATCCACGCCGCGACCCGTGAGGCCGCGGTGCCCGGCGCCACCACCAAGGACCTGGACGACGTCGCCCGCAAGGTGATCGCCGAGCACGGCGCGAAGTCGAACTTCCTCGGGTACGGCGGTTTCCCCGCCACGATCTGCACCTCGGTCAACGAGGTCGTCGTGCACGGCATCCCCGACGACAAGACCGTCCTGAAGGACGGCGACATCATCTCCATCGACGCCGGCGCGATCATCGACGGCTGGCACGGCGACGCGGCGTACACCGCGTTCGTGGGCACCGGTCACGCCCCGGAGCTGGTCGAGCTCTCCCGGGTGACCGAGGAGTCGATGTGGGCGGGCATCGCGGCGATGAAGCAGGGGAACCGGCTCGTCGACATCTCCCGTGCCATCGAGACGTACATCCGCCGGCAGCCGAAGCCGGGCGGCGGCAAGTACGGGATCGTCGAGGACTACGGCGGGCACGGGATCGGCACCGAGATGCACATGGACCCGCACCTCCTGAACTACGTCGAGCGGCGCCGTGGCAAGGGGCCCAAGCTGGTGCCGGGGCTCTGCCTCGCCATCGAGCCGATGGTGTCGCTGGGGACGCCGCGCACGGAGGTCCTGGAGGACGACTGGACCGTCATCACGACGGACGGGACCTGGTCGTCGCACTGGGAGCACTCCGTCGCGCTGACGGAGGAGGGGCCGATCGTGCTGACCTCTCCCGACTGCGGCCGCGCGAAGCTCGCGGAGTACGGGGTCACCGTCGCGCCGGACCCGCTGGGCTGACGCCCGCCTGTGGCTCTGTCCCCGCTGCGCCGGGGCCGGTGCCTCCCGCTCGACTGCCCGGCACCGGGGGCGCTGTGCCCCTGCGTGCCGCCTTTCCGGCATGCCTGCCCACGTGGGTGACCCCGCTGCTTAAGGATCTTGCTCGTGGGGCAAACTTTCTCGATTCGTCTTTCCGAGTGCACTGACGTAGACTGACGCGTCGGCTCTCGTGCATCCGTGTGTCTGCATGCGGGGAACGGAGTCGATCAAGGTAGTCGATTCGAAGGGCGAAGCGTGGCCAAGAAGCAAGGTGCCATCGAGATCGAAGGCACTGTCGTCGAGTCTCTTCCGAACGCCATGTTCAAGGTGGAGCTCCAGAACGGCCACCAGGTCCTGGCACACATCAGCGGCAAGATGCGCATGCACTACATCCGCATCCTCCCTGACGACCGGGTCGTGGTGGAGCTGTCTCCGTACGACCTGACGCGTGGCCGGATCGTCTACCGGTACAAGTAGATCTTGCCCGCATCCCGCTCCGGCGGGGTGGTGGCACTGACCCGGAGAACCTCACCCAATGAAGGTCAAGCCGAGCGTCAAGAAGATCTGCGACAAGTGCAGGGTGATCCGCCGTCACGGCCGAGTCATGATCATCTGCGACAACCCGCGCCACAAGCAGCGCCAGGGCTGACGCACCACTGCAGTTCGCAGATTTTCGCGCGACGCACATAAGCACATACGCAGAACCCGTCCCTCTTCAGGATCCATCGGTAATGGAGGGCGACACCCCCGGTCGGAGGCCGGGGACCCAGCTTGTACCTGGTACGGCGGCTGGGAGCGGTTCTGCTGAAGACCTCCGAATATCAACAGGAGCCATGAATGGCACGCGTTGAAGGCGTTGACCTCCCGCGCGACAAGCGCATCGAGGTCGCCCTCACCTACGTGTTCGGCATCGGCCGGACGCTGTCCCAGCAGACGCTGGACGCCACCGAGGTGGACCGCAACACCCGTGTTCGCGACCTGACCGAGGAAGACCTCGTCAAGATCCGCGAGTACGTGGACGCGAACATCAAGACCGAGGGTGACCTCCGTCGCGAGATCCAGGCCGACATCCGCCGCAAGGTCGAGATCGGCTGCTACCAGGGTCTTCGTCACCGTCGTGGCCTGCCCGTCCGCGGTCAGCGCACCAGCACGAACGCCCGCACCCGCAAGGGCCCGCGTCGCGCCATCGCCGGTAAGAAGAAGCCGGGCAAGAAGTAGTCCTCGCTCAGCGGTCTATCGACAGCTGACGCTGCAGGACCGACCACCTCCCGTAGGAGTTTGAGATGCCCCCCAAGGGTCGTCAGGGCGCTGCCAAGAAGGTGCGCCGCAAGGAAAAGAAGAACGTCGCTCACGGCCACGCGCACATCAAGAGCACGTTCAACAACACGATCGTGTCCATCACGGACCCGACCGGCAACGTGATCTCGTGGGCCTCCGCCGGCCACGTCGGCTTCAAGGGCTCGCGCAAGTCCACGCCGTTCGCCGCGCAGATGGCCGCCGAGTCGGCTGCCCGTCGCGCCCAGGAGCACGGCATGCGCAAGGTCGACGTCTTCGTCAAGGGCCCGGGTTCCGGTCGTGAGACCGCCATCCGTTCGCTCCAGGCGACGGGCCTCGAGGTCGGCTCGATCCAGGACGTGACGCCCACGCCGCACAACGGCTGCCGTCCGCCCAAGCGGAGGCGCGTCTGACCTCAGGTGCGTTACGCATCTGTGGTCTCGGCCGTCTTCCGGCTTGAAGGGCTTCGGGCGACCCGCCTCTTTTCGGCCGGGTCGCCCGTACCCTTGTCATGACTCAGGGCATCAAATAGTGGGTGCCCCTGACTGAAGGAATCACTTCATGCTGATCGCTCAGCGTCCCTCGTTGACCGAAGAGGTCGTCGACGAGTTCCGCTCCCGGTTCGTCATCGAGCCGCTGGAGCCGGGCTTCGGCTACACCCTCGGCAACTCCCTCCGCCGCACCCTCCTCTCGTCGATCCCCGGCGCTGCTGTCACCAGCATCCGCATCGACGGTGTCCTGCACGAGTTCACCACCGTGCCGGGCGTCAAGGAGGACGTCACCGACCTGATCCTCAACATCAAGCAGCTGGTCGTCTCCTCGGAGCACGACGAGCCGGTCGTGATGTACCTGCGCAAGCAGGGCCCGGGTCTGGTCACCGCCGCCGACATCGCCCCGCCGGCCGGTGTCGAGGTGCACAACCCCGACCTCGTCCTCGCCACGCTCAACGGCAAGGGCAAGCTGGAGATGGAGCTGACCGTCGAGCGCGGTCGCGGCTACGTCTCCGCCGTGCAGAACAAGCAGGTCGGCCAGGAGATCGGCCGTATCCCGGTCGACTCGATCTACTCGCCGGTCCTCAAGGTCACCTACAAGGTCGAGGCGACCCGAGTCGAGCAGCGCACCGACTTCGACAAGCTGATCGTCGACGTCGAGACCAAGCAGGCCATGCGCCCGCGTGACGCCATGGCGTCCGCCGGCAAGACCCTGGTCGAGCTGTTCGGTCTCGCCCGCGAGCTGAACATCGACGCCGAGGGCATCGACATGGGCCCGTCCCCGACGGACGCCGCCCTGGCCGCCGACCTGGCGCTGCCGATCGAGGAGCTCGAGCTCACCGTTCGGTCGTACAACTGCCTCAAGCGCGAGGGCATCCACTCCGTGGGTGAGCTCGTGGCCCGCTCCGAGGCGGACCTGCTCGACATCCGCAACTTCGGTGCGAAGTCGATCGACGAGGTCAAGATGAAGCTCAACGGCATGGGTCTCGCGCTGAAGGACTCGCCTCCCGGCTTCGACCCGACCGCCGCTGCCGACGCCTTCGGCGCGGACGACGACGCCGACGCCGGCTTCGTCGAGACCGAGCAGTACTGATCGGTTCGATTTTGGCTGCCGACCGGCTTCGGCCGGTCGTGCAGTTCCCCGCGCCCCTTACGGGGCGCGGTCCACTGACTCCGGTACCTGATACGGCCGGGGCAGATCACTAGGAGAAACACCATGCCGAAGCCCACCAAGGGTGCCCGTCTGGGCGGCAGCGCCGCGCACGAGAAGCTCCTCCTGGCGAACCTCGCCAAGCAGCTCTTCGAGCACGGCCGCATCACCACCACCGAGGCGAAGGCCCGTCGTCTGCGTCCCTACGCGGAGCGTCTGGTCACCAAGGCGAAGAAGGGCGACCTTCACAACCGCCGCCAGGTGCTGCAGGTCATCACCGACAAGAGCGTCGTGCACACGCTCTTCACGGAGATCGGCCCGCGCTACGAGAACCGCCCGGGTGGCTACACCCGCATCACCAAGATCGGTAACCGCCGCGGCGACAACGCGCCCATGGCGATCATCGAGCTGGTGGAGGCCCTGACCGTGGCCCAGCAGGCCACCGGTGAGGCCGAGGCGGCGACCAAGCGTGCCGTCAAGGAAGACGCCCTGAAGAAGGACGAGGCCGTCGAGGCCAAGTCCGACGAGGCCGTCGAGGCCCCGGCCGAGGAGTCCAAGGACGCCTGAGGCTGAGCCTTCGTGAGCGGGTCCGCCCCTTGGGGCGGGCCCGCTTTCGCGTTCCTGAGAGGATCTGTGTGTGAGTGAGGAAGTGGAGCCCGGTTTCGTCCGGGTGCGGCTCGACCTGAGCTACGACGGCAAGGACTTCTCCGGCTGGGCCAAGCAGCGCGAGGGGCAGCGGACCGTCCAGGGCGAGATCGAGGACGCGCTGCGGACCGTGACGCGGTCGCGGGAGACGTACGAGCTGACCGTCGCGGGACGGACCGACAGCGGGGTGCACGCGCGGGGCCAGGTCGCGCACGTCGACCTGCCCGAGGACGTGTGGGCCGAGCACCGGGAGAAGCTGCTGCGGCGGCTCGCCGGGCGGCTCCCGCACGACGTGCGGGTGTGGCGGGTGGCCGAGGCGCCCGTCGGGTTCAACGCGCGCTTCTCGGCCGTGTGGCGGCGGTACGCGTATCGCGTGACCGACCACCCCGGCGGCGTCGACCCGCTGCTGCGCGGTCATGTCCTGTGGCACGACTGGGAGTTGGACCTCGACGCGATGAACGCCGCGGCCGAGGGGCTGCTCGGCGAGCACGACTTCGCGGCCTACTGCAAGAAGCGCGAGGGCGCCACGACCATTCGTACGCTGCAGGAACTGCGGTGGGAGCGGCGGGCCGACGGGATCCTGGAGGCGACCGTGCGCGCGGACGCCTTCTGCCACAACATGGTGCGGTCGCTGGTCGGCGCCATGCTCTTCGTGGGGGACGGGCACCGGCCCGTGGAGTGGCCGGCGAAGGTCCTCGCGGCGCGCGTGCGGGACTCGGCCGTGCACGTCGTGCGGCCGCACGGGCTCACCCTGGAGGAAGTCGGTTATCCCGCCGACGCGTTGCTCGCCGCGCGCAGCAAGGAGGCGCGCAACAAGCGGACGCTGCCCGGGGCCGGGTGCTGCTGAGCCCCGGCCGGGGCCTCGGTCGTCCTACTGCTGCGGGGCGCCGGCGGCGGCGGACGCCTGGGCCTCGCCCCGCTGGTTGATCCGCTGGAAGGCGAAGCGGGAGAGGGTGTCGCCGGCGCCGTAGGCCTTGCGGTCCGTCGTCGTCACGTCCTTGCCGCTGGTGTAGCCCGTGGTGGTGAAGTAGGCGTAGCGGCCGTAGGCGTTGTAGGTGCCGCGGCACACGCCCGTGCGGCAGAAGTTCGGGATGCCCTTGCCGGGAAGGGAGTCGACCAGGCCCTTCTCCGCCTGCTCCTTGACCTTCGTGGCGTCGGCCGTGGTGTCGAAGACGGCGACGCCGATGGTGACCGCGAGGCCGTCCTTGATGTAGCTGGCGCGGATCAGGCGCGTGCAGTCGTTCTTGGCGAGGATCGACCCGAGGGCGTCCTGGGTGACGGCCGTGCACTTCTTGGTGCTGTCGGTCGCGCCCTTCTTGTAGACGTTCTCGCCCGACGTGAAGGTCTTGCCGGGGAAGAGGCCCTCGGGGGTGAGCGGCGCCTTGTCCTTCTTGGCGCTGGAGATGAAGTCCTTGGGGTCCGGCGGGGGCGGCGGGGTGGTCGCCTCGAAGGACGGGCCGGGGTCGTCGCTCGCGCCGGGGATGTCGGCGGTCGCCGGGAGTTCGCTGGCCGGCTTGTTCGACGCGGTGGCGTCGTCGCTGTTGGCGGTGACGACGGTGATGGCCACGGCCGCCGCGATGCCGACCGTGGCGAGTGCGCCGCCGCCGATCAGCAGCCACTTGCGGCGGCGGGTGCGCGCCTCGGAGGCCTCGGCGAGCGCCGCCCAGTCGGGCGTGGGCCCGCCGCCGGGTCCGCCCGTTCCGCCCGGACCCCACTGAGGTCCCCCTTGCCCAAAGCTCATGGGGCGCATCTTAGACGGGGAGTTGGGGATGTTGAGCGGGGGCCGCATGGGGTTGCCGACCTAGCCTGAGGCGTATGAATACGGGCAAAACGGCTGTTAGTGGTTGGTTGTCGCGTCCGGCCGGACGGCATGTGTGGTGGGTGCTCGCCGTGGTGCTGGCCGCCGGGGTCGTCCGGGTGGGGCTGAAGGTGCCGGACGGCGGGATGGACAACGCCATCGTGGTGCGGGCCGCGAAGGCCTGGCTCGCGGGCCGCTCGCCCTATGCCGACCGGCACTTCCTCTATCTGCCGGGCGCCGTGCTCGCGGCGGTGCCGCAGGCCCTGCTGCCGGCGTCCGTGGCGCGCTTCCTGGTCCCCGCGGGCGTCACGGCGGGGCTGGTCGCCGGGTGGGCGTGCGCGCTGCGGATCCACGGGGTCGCCTGGCGCAGCCGGTTCGCGGCGTACGGGCTGCTCGCCCTCGCGCTCGGCTTCGCGCCCTTCGGGCACCTCGTCCAGCTGGGCAACTGGACGGTGGCGTCCGCGGCCCTGCTGCCGTGCGCGCTGCTGCTCGTGTGCCGCGAGCGGTGGGTCGCCGCGGGGCTCGTCGTCGGGGCCGCCGTCGCCGTGAAGCCGCTGCTCGCGCCCGTCGTGCTCCTCTTCGTCTTCGCGCGGCGCCGGCGGGCGCTGGGCGCCGCCGTGGGCGTGCCCGCGGGGGTGTCCGTGGCCGCCGCGCTCGTGCTGCCGGACCCCGCCGGGTTCTTCACGCGGACGCTGCCCTTCCTGCTGCGCGGCGACGACAGCTTCGTACGTCTCTATGAGGCGTCGCCCTCGGCGGTGCTCGGGCGGCTCGGGGTGCCGCAGGCGGGGGCGACGCTGGTGGCCGGGTGCGCGGCGGCGGCCGGGGTGTGGTGTGCCTGGCGGCGGTGGGGG
>NZ_LIRJ01000083.1 GCF_001419745.1 Streptomyces silaceus
GGTGTGTTCGTGCCGGTGGACGCCGGATACCCGGCCGAGCGCGTCGCCTACGTCCTCGCCGACACGGACCCGGCGGTCGTCGTCTGCACCGCGCGGTCCAGGGGCGCCGTGCCCGCCGGATTCACCGGCCCGGTCGTCGTCACGGACGACCCGCGCACGGCCGACGCGGTGCGGCGCCACGACGGCGGCCCGGTGCGCGACGACGAGCGGGCGGTGCCGCTGGCGGCGGCCCACGCCGCGTACGTCATCCACACCTCGGGGTCGACGGGCACACCCAAGGGTGTCGTGGTCACCCACGCGGGTCTCGGGAACCTCGCGCGGGCACAGATCGACCGCTTCGGCGTGCGGGCGACGTCGCGGGTGCTGCAGTTCGCGTCGCTGAGCTTCGACGCGGCGGTCTCCGAACTCTGCATGGCGTTCCTGTCCGGCGGCGCGCTCGTCGTGGCGGGCCCCGACGACCTGCCGCCGCGCGTGTCGCTCGACGAGGCACTGCGCCGGTCGGGGGCGAGCCACGTGACCGTGCCGCCGAGCGTCCTGGCGGCCGAGGACGGGCTGCCGTCGGCGCTGGAGACCCTGGTCGTGGCGGGCGAGGCCTGCCCGCCGGGGCTCGTCGGCCGCCTGGCACGCGGACGGCGCATGGTGAACGCCTACGGGCCCACCGAGACGACGGTGTGCGCCGCGATGAGCGAGCCGCTGGCGCCCGGCCGGGACACGGTGCCGCTGGGACGGCCCATGGCGAACGTACGGGTGTTCGTCCTGGACGAGTTCCTGCTGCCCGCGCCGCCCGGCGTGGCCGGGGAGCTGTACGTCGCCGGCGCCGGGCTCGCGCGCGGCTACCTGGGGCGCGCCGGGCTGTCGGCCGAGCGGTTCGTGGCCTGTCCGTTCGGGGCGGGCGAGCGGATGTACCGCACCGGGGACGTGGCGCGGTGGACACGCGAGGGCGAACTGCTCTTCGTCGGCCGCGCCGACGACCAGATCAAGGTCCGCGGGCACCGCATCGAGCCCGGCGAGATCGAGGCGGTCCTGACGGCGCACCCGGACGTCGTGCAGGCCGTGGTCGTCGCCCGCCAGGACCGCGCCGACGGCAGCCGCCTCGTCGCCTACGTCGTCCCGGACCCCGCACGGCGGACCGCCGACACGGCCGCCACCGAAGACGGGACCGCGGCCGGACTCGCCGCCGCGCTCCCCGCGTACGTACGCGAGCGGCTGCCCGACCACATGGTGCCCGCGGTCTGTGTGCCGCTCGACCGGCTGCCGCTGACCCCCAACGGCAAGGTCGACCGGGCCGCGCTGCCCGCGCCCGACCTCACCGGGCGGGTCGTCGGGGCCGCGCCGCGCACGGCGACCGAGCGGGTCCTGTGCGCGCTGTTCGCCGAGGTCCTCGGCCTGGAGCGGGTCGGCGTCACGGACGGCTTCTTCGAGCTGGGCGGCGACTCGATCATGTCGATGCAGCTCGCCTCCCGGGCGCGCAGGGCCGGGCTGCTCCTGACGTCCCGGCAGGTGTTCGAGGAGAAGACCCCCGAGCGCCTGGCGACGGTCGCGCAGGCCGCCGACACCGAGGCCGCCGTCGACGACGTCGGTGTCGGCGAGGTGCCCTGGACGCCCGTGATGCGGGCGCTCGGCGAACGGGCGGCGCGCCCCGGGTTCGCGCAGTGGGTGGTCCTCGGCGCCCCGGCCGCGCTCGGCCTGGACGTCCTGGCCGCCGGGCTCGGCGCCGTGCTCGACACGCACGACATGCTGCGGGCCCGCACGGTCCCCGGCGAACCGAAACTGGTCGTCGGCGGGCCGGGCACGGTGGACGCCCACAGCCTCGTCGTCCGCGTCGACGCGGCCCACGCGGACGGCGACGCCTCCCTGGACGAGATCGCGGGACGGGCGGCGCGCGAGGCCGTCACCCGCCTGGACCCGGCCGCCGGCGTGCTCGTCCAGGCCGTCTGGGTCGACGCGGGTCCCGGACGCACGGGCCGTGTCGTGCTCGTGGCGCACCACATGGTGGTCGACGGGGTGTCCTGGCGGCTCCTGGTGCCCGACCTGCGGGCGGCCTGCGAGGCCGCGGCCGCCGGGCGCGCGCCGGAACTGGAGCCGGTGGGGACCTCCTTCCGGCGCTGGGCGGAACTGCTGACGGCCCAGGCCACCGGCGAACGGCGGACCGCCGAACTGGACGACTGGCTGGCCCTGTTGGGCACGCCGCGGCGGCCGCTCGGACACCGCGAGCTGAACCCCGGCGTGGACACCGTACGCACCCTGCGGAACCGGACCTGGGAGGTGCCGCCCGAGCAGGCCGCCACCCTGGTGGGGAAGACCCCGGCCGCCTTCCACTGCGGTGTCGACGACGTACTGCTCGCGACGCTCGCGGGGGCCGTCGGGCACTGGCGGCCCGGCGCCGCCGAAGGGCTCCTGGTCGACGTCGAAGGGCACGGCCGCGAACCCCTGGACGGCGTCGACCTGCTGCGGACGGTCGGCTGGTTCACCAGCGTGCGGCCGGTCCGGCTGGACGTCTCCGGTGCTCACTTGGACGGCGCTATGGCCGGTGAGGGGGCGGCGGGTAGCTTGGTGAAGGCCGTCAAGGAACAGGCACGGGCCGTGCCGGGCGACGGCCTCGGACATGAACTGCTGCGCCATCTCAACCCCGTGACGGGTCCGGTCCTTGAGGCCGCGCCGGCCGCGCAGATCGGCTTCAACTACCTGGGCCGGTTCGCGGCGGGCGGCGGTGCGGGCGGACCCGGCGACGGGGGCCGGGTCGGGCCGTGGCAGCTGGCCGGCGAGACCGCGATCGGCGGTTCCGTCGACCTGGGCATGCCCGCCACGCACGTGCTGGACGCGGCCGCGGTGGTGCGCGACACCGCCGAAGGGCCCGCGCTGACGATCACTCTGAGCTGGGCGAGTCGGCTGCTGGAGGAGGCCGACGCGCAGCGGCTCGGCGACACCTGGCTGCGGATGCTGGCCGGCCTCGCCGGCCACACCGACGACCCCACGGCAGGCGGACACACCCCGTCCGACTTCCGCCTCCTCGACCTCGCACAACACCAGATCGACGAACTCGAAGCCGGATTCGCCGGCGAGTAGCCAACGCCGTCGGGCGCCAGACGTTGTGAGCCGACAGGCACAAAGCCGTTGTGAGGAGACAGAACGATGACCCGACCCCGATCCCTCGTCGAGGACGTGTGGCCCCTCTCGCCGTTGCAGGAGGGGATGCTGTTCCACGCCTCCTTCGACGACCAGGGCCCGGACGTCTACACCGTGCAGTCGGCAGTGGACGTCAACGGCCCCTTGGACACGGATCGGCTGCGGGCGTCGTGGGAGGCGCTCCTCGCCCGGCACGCCGCCTTGCGCGCCTGCTTCCGGCCGGTCACCGGCGCCCACATGGTCCAGGTCATTCCGCGCGAGGTCACGCTGCCCTGGCAGGAGGCGGACGTCTCCGGGCTGCCGGAGGCCGAGGCGACGGCGCGGATCGACCGGCTCGCGGCCCAGGAGCGGGCCGAGCGCTTCGACCTGGCCGTCCCGCCACTGCTGCGCCTGCTGCTGATACGGACCGGCGAGCGGCGCCACCGCCTCGTCATGACGCTCCATCACATCCTGTTGGACGGTTGGTCGATGCCGGTCCTGCTGGGGGAGCTCTCGGCGACGTACGCGGCGGGCGGCACCACCGCCGGACTGCCGCGCGTGGCACCGTACGGCGCCTACGTGTCCTGGCTCGGACGGCAGGACAAGGAAGCCGCGTCGGCCGCCTGGCGGGCGGAGCTCGCCGGAGTCGACGGCTCGACGCTCGTGGCGCCCGCCGACCCGGGCCGCACCCCGCTGCTGCCCGACCAGATCCACAGCGCCGTGTCCAAGGAACTCGCCGACTCCCTGGCCGAGTTGGCGCGCTCCCACGGGCTCACCCTGAACACGGTGGTCCAGGGTGCCTGGGCGCTGGTCCTGGCCCGCCTCGCGGGGCGCACCGACGTCGTGTTCGGCTCGACCGTCGCCGGACGGCCCCCCGAGCTGCCGGGCGTCGAGTCGATGGTCGGCCTCTTCATCAACACGCTGCCGGTCCGGGTGGGCCTCGACGGCGGGCAGCCGGTCGCAGAGTTGCTCGCCCAACTCCAGGAGCGCCAGAGCCACCTGATACCGCATCAGCACGTCGGGCTCGCCGAGGTCCAGAAGCTCGCGGGCGCCGCGGCCGTCTTCGACACACTCGTGCTGTACGAGAACTACCCCCTGCCGCCGCAGGGCCCCGCCCCCGGCCCCGACGCCGTGACCCTCAGCCCGGCGGGCGCCTCGCGCGACGCCTCGCACTACCCGCTCACGCTCGTCGCCGTGCCCGGCGGCGACCGGATGCGCTTCAAGCTGGACTACCGGCCCGACCTGTTCGACCGCGACGCCGCCGAGACGATCGTCCGGCGCTTCGTCCGGGTCCTGGAGCGGATCGCCGCTGATCCCGCGGCCCGCGTCGGCGACATCGACGTACTCGACGCCACCGAGCGCACGCACGTGGTCGACCGGTGGAACGCCACCGAACAGCCCGTGGAGACGGCCTCGGTCGTGACGGCGTTCGAGCAGTGGGCGGCGCGGACCCCCGACACGGTGGCCGTGCGCTGCGGCGCCGACGCCCTGTCGTACGCCGCTGTGGAGGCGCGCGCGAACCGCCTCGCCCGGCACCTGACCGCGCTGGGCGTCGGCCGCGAGCGCACGGTGGGCCTGTGCCTGCCGCGCGGCGTCGACATGGTCGTGGCGGAGCTCGCCGTGTGGAAGGCGGGCGGCGCCTTCGTCCCGCTCGACCCCGCCTACCCGGCCGACCGCCTCGGCTACGTGATCGCCGACAGCGGCGCGGACGTGCTGCTCGGCACCGGCCACACGCTGGCCGACGTCCCGGTCGGCACCGCGCGCGTCGTACATCTGGACGACGAGGAGACCGCACGCGAGATCGCCGCCCGGTCCGCCGCCTCGCCGGACGTGACCGTCCTGCCCGGCCAACTCGCCTACGTCATCTACACGTCCGGGTCGACCGGCCGTCCCAAGGGCGTGGCCCTCGCCCACCAGGGCGTGGCCAACCTCGCCGAGGCCATGCGCCCCGCGCTCGACCTGAACGCCGGCACGGTCATGCTCCAGTACGCGTCGTTCAGCTTCGACGGATCCGTCCTCGACATCGCGGTCACCCTCGCCGCCGGCGGCACCCTCGCCATCGCCTCGGCCGAGGAGCGCACCGAGCCCGCCGCGCTCACCGGCATGATCCGCGACGCGCGCGTCGAGGCTGCCAGCGTCGTGCCGTCCGTCCTGCGCGTCCTGGACCCGGCCGACGTACCCGGCATCCGCAACTGGGTGCTCGGCGGCGAGACGCTGAGCGCCGCCCTCGCGAGCCGGTGGACCGCGCGGACCCGCGTGTGGAACACCTACGGCCCCACCGAGGCGACCGTCATGGCCACCGTCGGCCCGGTCGCCTCCGGAACCGGCGCGCAGGACGACCCGCCGCCCGTCGGACGGCCCCTGGCCAACATGCGCACCTATGTCCTCGACGGGTTCCTGCGGCCGGTGCCGCCCGGCGTCACCGGCGAGCTGTACGTCGCCGGGCCCGGGGTGGCGCGCGGCTACGCGGGACGGCCCGACCTGACGGCGGAGCGGTTCGTGGCCTGCCCGTTCGGCACGGCCGGGCGGATGTACCGCACCGGCGACCTGGCCCGGTGGACGGACGACGGACAGCTGGTGTTCGCCGGGCGCGCCGACGAGCAGGTCAAGCTGCGCGGGTTCCGCGTGGAGCCCGGTGAGATCGAGGCGGTGCTCACCGGCCACACGACGGTGGCGCAGGTGGCGGTGCTCGCCCGCGAGGACGGCCCCGGCGACAAGCGCCTGGTCGCCTACGTCGTGCCCGCCGTGGACACCGCGGAAGGCCCCGTCGACCCCGAGGCGCTGCGCGCGTACGCCGGTGCGCGCCTGCCCGACTACATGGTCCCGGCGGACGTGGTCGTCCTCGACGCGCTGCCGCTCACCGTGAACGGCAAGCTCGACCGGGCCGCCCTGCCCGCGCCGGAGAACGCCGTCCCCGGCGGCAGGGACCCGCGCACGCCCGTCGAGGCGGTCCTGTGCGACGTGTTCGCCGAGGCGCTCGGCATCGAACGCGTCGGCGCGGAGGACTCGTTCTTCGCCCTCGGCGGCGACTCGATCCTGTCGATGATGCTGGTGTCCGGCGCCCGCCGCGCGGGCCTCGCCATCACCGCGCGCCAGGTCTTCGAGCACCGCACCCCCGCCGCCCTCGCGCTCGTCGCCACCCCCACGGACGGCGCGGCCACCACCGGCGACCCCGGGACCGGCGAGGTCCCGCTGACCCCGGTGATGCACGAACTGCTCCGGCGCGTCGGCGCCGACGGCATCGGCAGGGTCGTCCAGTCCGCCGTGGTCGAGGCCCCGGCCGGGCTGCGCCCCGAGACGCTGGCCGACGCGGTGCGCGCGGTCGTCGACCACCACGACATCCTGCGCGCACGCCTGGAGACGGAGCCGCCCCGGCTCGTCGTGTCAGGCCCCGGTACCGCCCCGGCCGGGGCGTGGGTGCGCCGCGTCGACGCGGCCTCCGTGCCCGCCGACGAACTGCCCCGCACGATCGCCGAACAGACCAGGGAGGCGGTGGAGCGGCTCGACCCGCGCTCCGGCGTCATGCTCCAGGTCGTCTGGCTCGACCTCGGCCCCGGCACCGCGGGACGGCTCCTGTTCGTCGTCGACCACCTCGTCGTCGACGCGGTGTCCTGGCGGATCCTGCTGCCCGACCTCGAGCAGGCGTGCGCGGCCCTGGCCGCCGCCCGCAAGCCCGAACTGGAGCCGGTGCCCACGTCGTTCCGGCACTGGGCGCGCGCCCTGGCCGACCAGGCGAACAGCGCGGAGCGCACGGCGGAACTGGCCCAGTGGACGGAGCTGCTCCAGGGCCCCGACCCGCAGCTCACCGCCGAGCCCGCCGACCCGGCCCGCGACGTCGCCGCCACCGTGCGGCGGTTCTCCACGACCCTGCCGGCCGACGTCACCTCGGCCCTGCTGACCCGTCTGCCCGCCGCGTACCACGCGGGCGTCGACGACGTGCTCCTGACCGGACTCGCCGCCGCCGTCGCGCGCTGGCGCAACGGCGCGGACCCCGAGGGCGGCTTCCTGGTGGACGTGGAGGGCCACGGCCGCGTGGAGCTGTCCGAGGGCATGGACCTGTCGCGGACCGTCGGCTGGTTCACCGGCACGCACCCGGTGCGGCTCGACGTGGGCACCCCCGACTTCGAGGACTTCCTCGACGGCGGCCCGGACGCGGGCGATGCCGTGAAGCGGGTCAAGGAACAACTGCGTGCGGTGCCCGGCGACGGCCTCGGCCACGGCCTGCTGCGCCACCTCAACGACGAGACCGCACCGCAGCTCGCCGCGCTGCCGTCCGCCCGGATCGGCTTCACCTACCTCGGCCGCGTGCCCGGGGCCCCGGCCGACGACGACCGCGCGGCCTCGGCCGGGCAGCCGGACGCCGGACTCCCGGTCGCCCACCCCCTGGAGGTCGTCGGAGCCGTCCACGAAGGCGCCGGGGGAGCGCGGCTCACGCTGAGCCTGGCCTGCCCCGAGCACCTCCTGGACGAGACGGCGGCACGCTCCCTGGTCGAGGGCTGGGCCGAGATGCTGACCGGTCTGGCCGCCCACGCGGACGACGGCGCCGCGGGCGGCTTCACCCCCTCCGACTTCCCGCTGGTCGCGCTCACCCAGCAGCAGGTGGAGAAGCTGGAGAACGCGGCGCCCGGCCTGGCCGACATCTGGCCGCTCTCGCCGCTCCAGGAAGGCCTGCTCTTCCACTCGATGTTCGCGGACCAGGGCCCGGACGTGTACGTCGAGCAGATGATCCTCGGCCTGGAGGGGGAGCTGGACACCGACGTCCTGCGCGCCTCCTGGCAGTCCGTCCTCGACCGGCACGCCAGCCTCCGCGTCGGCTTCCGGCAGGTGGCCGGATCCGGGCAGGCCGTCCAGATCGTCATGCCGAAGGCCGTCCTGCCGTGGCGCGAGGAGGACCTGTCCGGCCTCGACGAGGAGGCCGCCTGGGAGGAGTCGGAGCGCATCGGCAAGGAGGAGCGCGACAAGGGCTTCGACCTGGCCAAGCCGCCACTTCTGAAGGTGCTGCTCGTCAAGACGGGCGAGAACCGCCACCGGATGATGGTGACGCTGCACCACATCGTCCTCGACGGCTGGTCGCTGCCGGTCCTGCGGCGCGAGCTGTGGGCCTGCTACGAAGCCGGCGGCGCCGCCGCCGGGCTGCCCGCGGTGACCCCCTACCGGGACTATCTGGCCTGGCTGGGGCGGCAGGACAAGGAGGCGGCGCAGGAGGCCTGGCGCGAGGAGCTGGCCGGTGCCGACGAGCCGACCCTGGTCGTGCCCATCACACCGGGCACGACGGTCGCGCCGGACGGCGACTCCGAGGAGGTCTTCGCCGTGGCGGGCCCCGCGCTCGACGCCGCGCTCGGCGAGCTGACCCGCACCCACGACGTCACGCTCAACACCGTCGTCCAGGCCGCCTGGGCCATGGTCATCGGCCAGCTGGCGGGGCGCCAGGACGTGGTGTTCGGCGCCTCCGTGGCGGGCCGGCCCGCGGACCTGCCGGGCATGGAGGACATGCTCGGGCTGTTCATCAACACCGTGCCCGTACGGGTGCGGTTCGACGCCCCGCAGTCCGTCGCCGACGTCCTCGCGGACGTCCAGGCCCGCCAGTCGGCGCTGATGGACCACCAGTACCTGAGCCTGGGCGACATCCAGCGGACCGCAGGACCGGGCGCGACCTTCGACTCCCTCATGGCGTTCGAGAGCTTCCCCTCCGGGACGGACGCGCCGGCGCGGTCCGGCGAGGGCAGCCGGGAGGCCGAGCCCGCCGGACTGCGGTTCACCGAGGCCGGGATGCGCGAGTCCATCAACTATCCGCTCGGTCTCGTCGTGGACCCGCTCGGCGGCCTGCGGATGCGGCTGACCTACCGCTCGGACATCTTCGACGAGCGGACGGCCCGTGCCCTGCTCGACCGGCTGCTGCGGGCGCTGCGGCAGATGGCGGCCGACCCCCGGCTCCCCGTCAGCGGCATCGAGCTGTCGGCCGACGCGGAGCGCGCGCTGGTGACCGAGGCCTGGAACGCGACGACGGCGAGTGTCCCGGACGGCCTGCTGCCCGAGCTCTTCGAGGAGCGGGCGCGCCGGGCCCCCGACGCCATGGCCGTGCGCTGCGGCGACGACGCCGTGTCGTACGGCGAGCTGGACGAGCGGGCGAACCGGCTGGCCCGGCACCTCCGTGCTCTGGGCGTCGGCCGTGAGGCGCGGGTGGGCCTGTGCCTGCCGCGCGGAGTGGACATGGTCCTGGGCGAGCTGGCGGTGTGGAAGGCGGGCGGCGCGTTCGTGCCGCTCGACCCGGAGTACCCGGCCGACCGCCTCGGGTACGTGCTCGCCGACAGCGGCGCGGACGTGGTCCTCGGCGCGGGTGAGTCGCTGGCCGACGTCCCGGTGGGTGCGGCGCGCGTCGTCCTCCTGGACGCGGCGGAGACCGAGGAGGCGCTGGCGGCCGAGTCCGCCGCACCGCTGGGCACACGGACGCTCCCGGACCAACTGGCGTACGTGATCTACACGTCCGGGTCGACGGGCCGTCCCAAGGGGGTGGCCGTGGCCCACGGCGGCGTGGCGAACCTGGCCGAGGTCATGCGGCCCGCCCTCGGGGTCGCCGAGGGGGTGACCGTGTTGCAGTTCGCGTCGTTCAGCTTCGACGCGGCCGTCCTGGACGTGGCCGTCACCCTCGCCGCCGGCGGCACCCTGGCCATCGCGTCCGGTCAGGAGCGCGCCGAACCCGGCGCCCTGGCGGAGATGATCGAAGCCGCGGGCGTGAGCACGGCGAGCGTCGTGCCCTCCCTCCTGGGGCTGCTGGACGCCGACGACGTGACCGGCGTGGGCACCTGGGTGCTCGGCGCGGAGCTCCTGACCGCCGACCTGGCGAGCCGCTGGACGCCCCAGGCCACGGTCTGGAACACCTACGGCCCGACCGAGGCGACCGTCATGGCCACCGCGGGACCGGTGGACGCCGACATCAGGTCGGAGCACCAACCGCCGCCGATCGGCAGCCCGTTGGGCAACGTACGCACGTACGTCCTGGACTCCTTCCTGCGCCCCGTGGCGCCCGGCGTGGTCGGCGAGGTCCACATCGCCGGTGCCGGTGTGGCACGGGGGTACGTGGGGCGGCCCGACCTGACGGCCGAGCGGTTCGTGGCGTGCCCGTTCAGCGCGGGCGGCCGCATGTACCGGACGGGTGACCTGGCCCGGTGGACCGTCGACGGGCAGCTGCTGTTCGCGGGGCGGGCCGACGACCAGGTGAAGATCCGCGGGTTCCGCGTGGAGCTGGGCGAGGTCGAGGCGGTGCTCGCCTCGCACCCGGCGGTCCGGCAGGCCGTGGCCATCGTGCGCGAGGACCGGCCGGGGGAGCGACGCCTGATCGGCTACGTCGTGCCGGACACCGAGGACACCGACGTGGACGTCGACGCGGTGCGCGAGCATCTGGCCGGCGTGCTGCCGGACTACATGGTCCCCGTCGCCGTCGTGGTCCTCGACAAGCTGCCGCTCACCCGCAACGGCAAGGTCAACCGCAGGGCGCTGCCCGCGCCGGACTTCGCGGGCCGGGTCTCCGGACGCGAACCGGAGAACGAGACCCAGGCCAGGCTCTGCGCGCTCTTCGCGGAGATCCTCGACCTCGAACGGGTCGGCATCGACGACAACTTCTTCGACCTGGGCGGTGACTCCGGGCTCGCGATGCGCCTTGCCGCGCGGGTCCGCGAGGAGTTCGGCATCGAGCTGAGCATGCGGCGCTTCTTCGGCGCCTCCACGCCGCTCGGCGTCGCGCGGCTGCTGACCTCCAAGGAACTCCCGGAGCTGCGGCCCGTCGACCACCCCGACGACATCCCCGCCACGGCGGCCCAGACCCGCACCTGGCGGCTCGAACAGGAGAGCCCCGGCTCGGCGGCCCGGCGGACCTCCGTCGCGCTGCGCCTCAACGGCAGGCTCGACCGCGTCGCGCTGGAGGCGGCCCTGGGCGACGTCGCGGCACGCCACGACATCCTGCGCTCGGTCTTCGCCGCCACCGACCGCGACGAGGTGTGCCAGCGCGTCCTGGACCTCGACGGGGCCCGGCCCGCGCTGCCGGTGACACCGGCGACCGAGGAGAGCCTGCCGGGGCTGCTGACCGACCACGCGGGACACGAGTTCGACCTCGCCCGGGAGACGCCCTGGACGAGCCGGCTGTTCGCGCTCTCGGAGACCGAACACGTCCTGCTGATGGTCGTGCACCGGATCGCGGCGGACGACACCTCGCTCATCGTCCTGGTCCGCGACCTGGCGGCGGCCTACGGAGCGCGCCGCGAGGGCCGGACCCCCGAACGGGCCCCGCTGCCCCTGCAGTTCGCCGACTACGCGCTGTGGGAACGCGAGATGCTCCAGGACCAGCAGGACCCCGACAGCCTCATCGGCGAGCAGTTCGCCTTCTGGAAGAAGGCCCTCGCCGACCTGGGCGCGGAGCTGGAGCTGCCGGCCGACAGGCCGCGGCCCCCGGTCGCCACGCACCGGGCCGACGAGGTCCCCCTGGTCGTCGACGGCGACACGCACTCCCGGCTGATGGAGGCCGCCGAGGCGGACGGAGCGACGCTCTTCATGGTCCTCCAGGCCGCGCTCTCCCTGCTCCTCTCGGGGCTCGGCGCGGGACCCGACGTCACCCTCGGCACGGTGCTGCCGCTGCGCGACGAGGAAGGCGACCTGGACGGCCTGGTCGGCCCCTTCGCCGACCCGCTGGCCCTGCGCACCGACGTCTCCGGCGACCCCACGTTCCGTGAACTCCTGGGCCGGGCGCGCGACACGTACCAACGGGCGGTGCAGAACCCGGACGTGCCGTTCGCGCGCCTCGTGGACGCCCTCGCCGTGCCGCCCTCCGCGACCCGGCACCCCGTGTTCCAGGTCCTGCTCGAAGTGCACGGCGACGCCGCCGAGGTGTGGGAGTCGCCGGAGCTGCCCGGCCTGAGCACCACCCGCCTGCCCGTGGGGACGCCCGCCGGCGACCTCGACCTGTCGATCGGCCTCACCGAACGGCACGGGGTCGAGGGCCGCCCGAGCGGCGTCGACGGTGCCATCCGCTACGCGGCCGAGCTGTTCGACCGGTCCACCGTCACCGCGCTCGCGCGCCGGTTCGTCCGCGTCCTCGAACAGGTCGCCGCCGACCCGGGGCTGCGCCTCAGCGAGATCGAGCTCCTCCTCGACGCGGACGAGCGCCGCCACGCGCTGGAGGCGTGGGACGACACGGACGGCATGGTCGCCGAGGTGACCGACGGCACCGTCGTCTCGCTCCTCGCCGAGCGGGCCGCGCTCCACCCGGACGCGGTGGCCGTCACCGACGACTACGGCACGCTCACCCACGGCCAGCTGGACGTGGCGTCCGCACGGCTCGCCCGCCGGCTGACCGAACGGGGTGTCGGCGCGGAGGACGTCGTCCTCGTGGCCCTGCCGCCCACCGCGGCACTCGTCGTCGCGCTGCTCGGCGTGCTCAGGGCGGGCGCCGCCTGCCTGTTCGCCGACCCGAACAAGCCCATGGAGGACATCGCCTCCAGCCTGCGCCGGGCCACCCCGGCCCTGCTGGTCTGCGACGTCGGCATGGCGCCGCTCCTGTCCGACGGCATCACCGTGCCGATGCTGCTGGTCGAGGACCCGCACGCGGTCGCGGCGAGCGGCGCGTCGGCGGCGAACGGAGCCGGCGCACGGCTGCCCCTGCCCGGCCACGCGGCGCTCGTGCTCGGTGCCACCGCGCCCGGCGCCGAGGGCGCCGTCGTGGGTGCGGTCGTCGAGCACCGCACCCTGCTCGGCCAGACCGCGCACCGGATGCGCGTCGCACCCGCCGGGGACGGCGTGACCGTCCTGGACGTACGCGCCCCCGTCACCGCCCTCGTGACACCGCTCCTGGCCGCCCTGTGCGAGGGCGGCGGCGTCCGGCTCGCCGTGCCCGGCGAGAACACGACCGCGGCCGACGGCGCCCACCTCCTCGTCACCACGCAGGAGTTGCTGCCGACCGTCCCCGAACCGGCCGACGGACAGCCGCCGTTCGCCGCCGTCACGGTGGCCGACGACACCGGGACGACGGACGTCGACGACACCCGGGACTGGCTCGGCCGCCACCCGCGGTCCGCGCTGGTCGGTGTCCACGGCACCGCGGAGACCGCGGGCGCCTGGCTCGGCCACCACGGCGCACCCGGCGTGCCCCTGCCCGCCGAGGCCCCCGCGGGACGACCGCTGCCGGGCACCCGCGCCTTCGTCCTGGACGACTTCCTGCGCCCGGTCCCGCCGGGCGGTACCGGCGACCTCTACCTCGCGGGGTCCGTGCTCGCGCGGGGCTACGCGGAGAGTCCGGCCCCGACCGGGCAGCGGTTCGTCGCCTGCCCCTTCGGGACCGGGGGAGAGCGGATGCTGCGCACCGGCGAGCGCGCCCGGCGTACGGCCACCGGCCTGCTCGCCCTGCGCGGCAAGAGCCTCGGCGCCGCGAGCACCCGGCCGGGGCGCCGAGCGGGGACGGACCACGGCGACCTGGAGATCATGCTGCCGCTGCGCCCGACGGGCAGCCGCCCGCCGCTGTTCTGCATCCACACCGGTACGGGACTGAGCTGGGCGTACGCCGCCCTGCTGCGGCACCTGCCGCAGGACCTGCCCATGTACGGCGTGCAGGCCCGCGGGCTCGCCGAACCGGAGCCGATGCCGCAGAGCCTGGAGGAGATGGCCGCCGACTACGTCGAGCAGATCAGGACCGTCCAGCCGGCCGGCCCCTACCACCTGCTCGGCTGGTCGCTCGGCGGCCTGGTCGCCCAGGCGGTCGCCACCCGGTTCGAGGAGCAGGGCGAGGAGGTGCGGCTGCTCGGTGTGATCGACGGCTACCCCGAGGGGACCGGCGGCGCGGACTACCGTCAGCCCGAGGCGGGACAGGCCGACGACGCCACCCCCATGGACGACCTGCGGCTGCCGTCCGGGCAGGACGTCGGCACGGGCATGGACGAAGGCCTGAAGTCGAACATGCGGGACGTCATCGAGAACCTGGGACGCATCACGCCGCAGCACACGCCGCGCCGCTCCCGGGGCGACCTGACCCTGTTCCTCGCCGCCCAGGAGCGGCCCGAGGGGCTGCCGGTGTCGGTCGCGCGGGAGAGCTGGAAGCCCTACGTCGAGGGGACCGTCGACGCGCACGAGATCGCCGCGACGCACTTCACGATGCTCCAGCCCGGCCCGTCCTCGGACATCGCGCGCGTCCTCACGGCGAAGCTGCTGGCCGGCGAGGACACCGAAGCCGCCGACGACACCGGTGAGGAGTGAGTCCGACATGCCCCGGACAGTGACGCCGGGCCCGCCCCGGACGCGGACCACGGATGGCGAGAGGAACCCCTGAATGCCCAAGCGACTGCAGACCGCCGCGCACACGCGCCGGAACGGCATCGAGCCCCTGCCCGAACTGGCCCGGATCACCACCGAGTCACCGCTCGTCCAGGTCGATGCCGCCGGACCCTTCTCCGGCTGGCACTGGCTGGCCACCGGCTACGACGAGGTACGGGCGGTCCTCAGCGACGACAGCTTCAGCATGCTGCCGCCGCCCACCCAGATGAACACCGCCGCCGGACACGTCGAGATCGGCAATCTCCTCCAGTACGACCCGCCGGACCACACCCGGCTGCGCAAGATGCTGGCGCCCGAGTTCACGGTGCGGCGGATCCGCCGGCTCGAACCCTTCGTCGCGGAGATCGTCGCGGACTGCCTGGACGCCCTGGAGAGCGCCGGGCAACCCGCCGACCTCATGCGCACCTTCGCCCTGCCCGTCCCCGGCCTGGTCGGCTGCGCCCTGCTGGGCGTGCCCCGCGACGACGCGGCCGACCTGGCGCGCAACTTCAGCTCCAGCCGCCAGGCCGCGGGCGACCAGCGCACCGACCCCCGCGAGCGGGAGCGGCAGCGCGCGGCGGGCAACGCCTACGTCACGTACATGCGCAGGCTCGTCCGGCAGAAGCGCCGCGACCCCGGCGACGACCTGCTGGGCATGCTGATCCGTGACCACGGCACCAGCATCACCGACGAGGAGCTGACGGGCACCGCCGCGACGCTGCTGGGGTCCAGCATCGAGAACGTCGGCGGGATGCTGGCCCTCGCGCCCCTCGCGCTCCTCCAGTACCCCGACCAGCTCGCCCTCTTCCTGGAGCGGCCCGAGCTGACCGACCGGGCGATCGAGGAGCTGCTGCGCTACGTCTCGTCGGTGCCCAACGCCATTCCGCGCTACGCCCTCAAGGACGTGAAGGTCGGCGGGTACACCATCCGCCGGGGCGAGTTGGTGATGTGCTCCATGCTCGCGGTCAACCGGGCCGGGCTGCCGGGCGTGTCGCAGGACACCCTCGACATCACCCGCGACAGCAGCGGCCATGTGGCCTTCGGGCACGGCATCCACCACTGCCTGGGCGCCTCGCTGGCCAGGCTGGAGCTGCGGATCGGGCTGCCGGCGCTGCTGCGCAGGTTCCCCGGGCTGCGGCTCGCCGTGCCGGCCGAACAGCTCAGGTACCGGACCTGGACCCCCAACTACGGGGTGGACGAGCTGCCGGTGGCCTGGTGAATCACCGGACACGTACGAGAAAGGACGAGCGTCCATGCCCAAGCCGTTGAAGGACCCCGACCAAGCGCCGCTCGTCGAGACCGTCGTGCCGGGGACCACGGACCGTGCCTGGATCGCCAACGGCTACGACGAGGTGCGGACGATCCTCAGCGACGACCGGTTCAGCACCATGCCGCCGGCCGACAGCGCCGAGGCCTCCCGCCGTCTCCTGCAGCCCGGCAACCTCCTGCAGTACGACCCGCCCGAGCACACCCGGCTGCGCAGGATGCTGACGGCGGAGTTCACGCTCCGCCGGGTCCGCGCCCTCGAACCGCTCGTCGAGGACATCGTGAGGGAACGCCTCGACGCGATCGAGGGCGCCGGGCAGCCCGTCGACCTCGTCCAGCACTTCGTGTGGCCCACCACCAGCCTGATCGGCTGCGCGATGCTCGGCATCCCGCGGGACGACCAGGCCGAACTGGCCCGCCACCTCGACACCAACCGCGTCGACAACCCCGACCGGGGGCAGCGCGACCTGGCGGGCACCGCCTACCTCGTGTACCTCGGCAAGCTCATGCGGCAGAAGCGCCGCAACCCCGGCGACGACCTGCTGGGCAGGCTCATCCGCAAGCACGGGGCGAACCTCACCGAGGGCGAGCTGACCGGCACCGCCGCGACGCTGCTGGCCTCACTGATCCCGATCACCGGCGGCACCCTCGGTCTCGGCCTCGTCGGACTCCTGGAGAACCCGGACCAGCTCGCCCTGCTCATCGAGCGGCCCGACCTGATGGACCACGCGGTGGAGGAGGTCATCCGCAGCGTGACGATCATCCCGCACGCCTCGCCGCGCACCGCCAAGGAGGACGTGACCATCGGCGAGCACACCATCAAGTCCGGTGAGTTCGTGGCGTGTTCTCTCCTGGAGGCCAACGGCACCCGGCTGCCCGGAGAGCCGCAGGACACCCTCGACATCACCCGCGACAACAGCGGTCACATGGCGTTCGGGCACGGCCTCCACTACTGCCTGGGCGCGTCCCTGGCCCGCATGGAGCTGAGCGTCGCCCTCTCGGGGCTGCTGCGGCGCTTCCCGAAGGTGCGGCTCGCGGTGCCGCGCGACGAGCTGCGCTTCACGGCGAAGTCCGTGGAGACGCTGCCGGTGGCCTGGTAGGGGAGCGGCGGACATGGCGCACGAGACGTCGCAGCTCCCCCCGCACACCCGGCGCACCCGCTTCGACCCGGCCGACGAACTGCGCGGGCTGGCCGCCGACGGGCCCGTCACCCGGGTGCGGCTCGCGCCCGGCGCCGGAGAGCGGCCGCTGTGGCTGGTCACCGGCTACGACGAGGTCCGCCAGGTCCTCGGCGACCAGGTGCGGTTCTCCACCAGCCGCTTCGGCGCGCGGACCCCGGGCGGCCGGAGCGCCGAGCGGCCCGACGACGGCATCGGGCTGCTCATGGACTACGACCCGCCCGAGCACACCCGGCTGCGCAAGATGCTCACCCCCGAGTTCACCGTCCGGCGCATGCGCAGACTCCGGCCGGGGATCGAGGCGATCGTGAGCGAACGCCTCGACGCGGTCGAACGCGCGGGCCCGCCCGCCGACCTGGTGGAGCTGTTCGCCAACACCGTCCCCGGTCCTGTGCTGTGCGAGCTGATCGGCGTGCCGCGCGACGACCGCGACGAGTTCCTGCGCCGCTGCCACGCCCACCTGGAGACCGGCAGGGCGCGCGGGGAACGGGCCGCCGCGGGAACGGCGTTCACCCGCTACCTCGCCGCGCTGGTGTCCCGGCAGCGCAGGAACCCCGACGAGGGCTTCCTCGGCATGCTGGTCCGCGATCACGGCGACGAGTTCACCGACAAGGAGCTGCGGGGCATCTGCGTCCTGCTGATGCTCGCGGGGCTCGACAACATCTCCGGGATGCTGGGCCTCGGCGCGCTGGCACTCCTGGAGAATCCCGGTCAACTCGCCCTGGTCCGCGACGATCCCGCGGCCCTGGACCGGGCGATCGAGGAGCTCCTGCGCTATCTGTCGGTGCCGCACGCCCCCACGCCCCGCACCGCGCTGGAGGACATGACGCTCGGCGGGAAGGTGATCAGGGCCGGCGACACCCTCGTCTGCTCGATCCCCATGGCCAACCGCGACCCGGCGCTCCTCGGCGACCCCGACCGGCTGGACGTCACCCGCGAGCCCGTGCCGCACGTCGCCTTCGGCCACGGCATCCACCACTGCCTGGGCGCGGCGCTCGCCCGCATGGAACTGAGCATCGGATACGGCCAGTTGCTCGCCCGCTTCCCCGGCCTGCGCCTCGCGGTGCCCGCCGAGGACGTGCGGTTCCGCGACCGGTCGACCGCGTACGGAGTGGAGCGGCTGCCCGTCCTGTGGTGAGGGCGGGGAGCGACACGACAGGGGGACACGGAACCGGTAGGGGAACGGGAGGGCGAGGGGGATGGAGATACGGGTGGACCGTGACCGGTGCGCCGGATCGGGCCTGTGCATGAGCGTTGTGCCCGCCGTCTTCGACCAGTCGGAGGACGACGGCAAGGTGCTGCTC
>NZ_LIRJ01000084.1 GCF_001419745.1 Streptomyces silaceus
GGTGGTGTCGGAGTGGAACGCGACGACGGCGCCGGTACCCGGCGCCTCGGTGCCGGACCTGTTCGCCGCCCAGGTGCGGCGCGCACCCGACGCGACGGCCGTCGTCGACGGTGAACGCACGCTGTCGTACGGAGAGTTGGACGACGTCTCGGGTCGCTTCGCCGCGTACCTGACCGGCCTGGGGGTCCACCGGGGCGACCTCGTCGGGGTCGTGATGGAGCGCTCCGCCGATCTCCTGGTGGCCCTGCTCGGGGTGTGGCGGGCGGGTGCCGCCTACGTACCCGTGGACCCGGACCATCCGGCGGAGCGCGTGGCGCTCCTGCTGGGCGACTCCGACCCGGTGGCCGTGGTCTGCACCCGGGCGACGCGCGAGGCGGTGCCGGAGGACACGGCGGCCCGGCTCGTCGTCCTGGACGAGCCGGACGTGACGGCGGCGGTCGCCGGGCAGGACGTGCCGCGGGCCGAGGCCCCGGTGGGCGCGGACGACCTGGCGTACGTGATGTACACGTCCGGGTCGACGGGCCTCCCGAAGGGGGCGGCGGTGCCGCACGGAAGCGTGGCCGCCCTCGTGGGCGACTCCGGGTGGTCCATCGGCCCCGGCGACGCCGTCCTGATGCACGCGCCCCACGCCTTCGACGTCACGCTCTTCGAGGGGTGGGTGCCGCTCGTGGCGGGAGGCCGCGTGGTGGTCGCCGGGCCCGGCGCGGTCGACGCGCGGCGGATGCGGGAGGCGATCGCCGAGGGTGTGACGGCGGCGCATGTCACGGCGGGGATGTTCCGGGTGCTCGCGGAGGAGTCCCCGGAGTGCTTCACCGGCCTGCGCGAGGTGTCCACCGGGGGCGACGTGGTGCCCGTCGGGGCTGTGGCGCGGGTGCGGGAGGCGTGCCCCGACGTCGCGGTGCGGCACATGTACGGGCCGACCGAGACCACGCTCGCCGCGACCTGGTACCTGCTGCCGGTGGGCACGACGGCCGGCCCGGTGCTGCCCATCGGTCACCCGCTGGACAACCGGCGGATGTACGTCCTGGACTCCTTCCTGCGACCGGTGCCGCCCGGGGTGACGGGCGAGCTGTACGTCGCCGGCGCCGGGCTCGCGCGCGGCTACCTGGGGCGGGCGGAGCTGACGGCGGAACGGTTCGTGGCCTGCCCGTTCGACGACGGCGGCCGCATGTACCGCACCGGGGACCTGACCCGCTGGACGCCCGACGGTGAGATCCTCTTCGTCGGGCGCGCCGACGAGCAGGTCAAGGTCCGCGGCTTCCGCGTGGAGCTGGGCGAGGTCGAGGCGGTGCTCGCCGGACACGACTCCGTCGGCCAGGCCGTCGTCCTGGCGCGCCAGGACGGTCCGGGCGACAAGCGCCTGGTCGCCTACGTGGTCGCGTCCGGCGAACTGACCGTGAACACGGACGAGTTGCGCGCGTACGTCGCCGGGCGGCTGCCCGAGTACATGGTCCCGGCGGCCGTCCTGGCCCTGGACACGCTGCCGTTGACCGTCAACAGCAAGGTGGACCGGTCCGCGCTGCCCGCCCCCGACTTCGCCGGACGCGTCTCGGGCCGGGAGCCGGACAGCGTTGTCGAGCGGCTCCTGTGCGAGGTGTTCGCCGAGGTGCTCGGCCTGGAAAGGGTCGGGGTGGAGGACGGCTTCTTCGAGCTGGGCGGCGACTCGATCAGCTCCATGCAGCTGGTCTCGCGCGCCCGGCGTGCCGGGCTCGTGGTGACACCCCGGCAGGTCTTCGAGGAGAAGACACCGGAGCGCCTCGCGCAGGTCGTCGTGGCGGACGGGGCCGAGACGGCGCCGGTCGACGTCGGCGTCGGCGCGGTGCCCTGGACACCGGTGATGCGGGAGCGGGGCGAGTGGGCGGCGCGGCCCGGGTTCGCCCAGTGGGTGATCGTCGGCGCCCCCGCCGACCTGGGCCTCGACGCCCTGACGGCCGGACTCGGCACGGTGCTCGACACGCACGACATGCTGCGGTCGCGGACCGTGCCCGGCGAGATGAAGCTGGTCGTCGGCGAGCGTGGATCCGTGGACGCCGCGAGCCTGGTGCGTCGGGTGGACGCGACGGAGCCCGCGGCCCACGGGGCCGACGCCGTGGAGGCCGTCGCACGCGAGGCCGCGGCACGCCTCGACCCGGCCGCCGGAGTGATGGTCCAGATGGTGTGGGTCGACGCGGGCCCCGGCCGCACTGGTCAACTGGTCTTCGTGGCGCACCACTTGGTGGTGGACGGGGTGTCCTGGCGCGTACTGGTGCCGGATCTGCGGGCGGCCTGCGAGGCAGTGGCCGACGGGCGTGCGGCGGAGCTGGAACCGGTGGGGACGTCGTTCCGTCGCTGGGCGGAGCTGCTGGCCGCCCAGGCCGTGGGCGAGCGGCGGACCGCCGAGCTGGACGGGTGGCTCGCCCAGCTGGGGGCTTCCCAAGCTCCGCTCGCCGTCCGGGAGTTGGACGCGGCGATCGACACCGCGCGGACCCTGCGCCGCCGCTCGTGGTCCGTACCGGCGGAACAGGCCGGGACGCTGCTGACGCGGACCACCCTCGCGTTCCACTGCGGCATGGACGACGTCCTGCTGGCCGCCCTGGCGGGCGCCGTCACGTCCTGGCGGCCGGACGCCTCGTCCGGGATCCTGGTCGACATCGAGGGGCACGGCCGCGAGCCGCTGGACGGCGTGGACCTCTCGCGCACGGTCGGCTGGTTCACCAGCGCCCACCCCGTACGGCTGAGCACGGCCGGCCTGGACCCCGCAGAGATCGCGGCGGGCGGCCCGGCCGCCGGGGAACTCCTGAAGGCGACCAAGGAGCAGGTGCGCGCGGTGCCGGGCGACGGCCTCGGCTACGCACTGCTGCGCCACCTCAACCCCGCCACCGCCCCGGCCCTGAGCGCCCGGCCGTCCGCGCGGATCGGCTTCACGTACATGGGGCGCTTCGCCGCCGACGCGTCGGAGGACCGGACGGGCGGCCCCTGGCAGATGGCCGGCGGCAACGCCATCGGCGGGTCGTCCGACCCGGACGCCCCGCTGCGGCACCTGCTGGACGTCGGCGCGATGGTCCGGGACACCCCGGACGGGCCCGAACTGACGCTCACCGTGCACTGGCCCGCCCCACTGGTGCCGGACGCGGAGGCGGAACGGCTCGGGCAGGCCTGGACGGAGATGCTCCGCGGCCTCGCCGACCACACCACCGCTCCCGCCTCGGGCGGACACACGCCCTCCGACTTCCCGCTCCTCGACCTCGCACAGGACGAGGTCGACGAGTTCGACCGGCTCGACTGATGGCCACCTCGATCGACCCGGCCTGCCCGACGACCCCGATGACACGTTCCGCCCAGGCACACCGCCGCTTTGAGGAGACCGAACGATGACCCGATCCCGTGTCGAGGACGTCTGGCCGCTGTCGCCGTTGCAGGAGGGTCTGCTCTTCCACGCCGCCTTCGACGACCAGGGCCCGGACGTCTACCAGGGGCAGCGGACGCTGGAGCTGGCCGGACCGCTCGACACGGCCCGGCTGCGGTCGTCGTGGGAGGCGCTGCTGGCCCGGCACGGCGCGCTGCGGGCGAGCTTCCGCGGGCGCAAGTCCGGCGAGGCGGTGCAGGTCATCGCACGCGAGGCCGAGCTGCCCTGGCGCCTGGCGGACGTGTCGGGGCTCGCGGAGGCCGACGCACGCGCCGAGGCCGAGCGGCTGGCCGCGCGGGAGCGGGCGCGCCGGTTCGACCCGGCGGTCGCGCCCCTGCTGCGGCTGCTGCTGATCCGGCTCGGCGAGGAGCGCCACCGCCTGGTCCTCACCAGCCACCACGTCGTGATGGACGGCTGGTCCATGGCGGTGCTCTTCAACGAACTGCCCGCCGTCTACGCGGCGGGCGGCTCCGCGCGCGGGCTCCCCAGGACGACGTCGTACCGCGAATACCTCGCCTGGCTGAGCCGCCAGGACAAGGAGGCGGCACGGGCGGCCTGGCGGGCGGAGCTCGCCGGGGCCGACGAACCGACCCTCGTGGCACCGGCGGACCCCGCAAGGACACCGGTCGCGCCCGAGAGCCTCGTCATCCGCCTCTCCGAGGAACTGACCCACCGCATGGGCCGGTTGGCGCGCGCCCAGGGCCTGACGGTGAACACGGTGGTGCAGGGCGCGTGGGCGCTGCTGCTCGCGCGCATGGCGGGCCGCACGGACGTCGTCTTCGGCGCGACCGTCGCGGGCCGGCCCGGCGAGCTGCCCGGCGTGGAGTCGATGGTCGGCCTCTTCATCAACACGGTCCCGGTCCGCGTGCCGCTCGACGGGGCGCAGCCCGTCGCACGGACGCTCGCGGCCCTCCAGGACCGTCAGGCCGCGCTCATGGCCCACCAGCACCTCGGCCTCTCCGAGATCCAGCGCCTTGCCGGACCCGGCGCCGTCTTCGACACGATCGTGGTCTACGAGAACTATCCGCGCCCGCCTCAGGAGGAGCCCGCCCCGGACGCGTTCACGATGCGCGCCCACGGCGAGCGGGAGGCGGCCCACTATCCGCTCACGCTGGTCGTGGCCCCCGAGGGCGACCGCATGGCCGTCAAGCTCGACCACCGGCCCGACCTGTTCGACCACGCCGCCGCGGAGGCGGTCGTCGAGCGGCTGGTGCGGGTGCTGGAACAGATCGTCGAGGACCCGTCGGCGCCGGTGGGCCGCATCGACGTGACGGGCGGGACCGAGCGCGCGTCGGTGGTGTCGGAGTGGAACGCGACGGCGGCGCCCGTGCCGGGTGCCTCGGTGCCGGAGCTGTTCGCGGCGCAGGTGCAGGGCCGCCCCGACGCGGTGGCGGTCACCGGTGGCGAACGCGCGCTCTCGTACCGGGAGTTGGCGGCGGCGTCGGGGCGTGTCGCCGCGTACTTGACGGGCGTGGGCGTGGGCCGGGGCGATCGCGTCGCCGTGGTGATGGAGCGGTCGGCCGACCTGCTCGTGACCCTGCTCGGGGTGTGGCGGGCGGGCGCGGCCTACGTTCCCGTGGACCCCGAGTACCCGGCGGAACGTGTGGCGTTCCTGCTGGCGGACTCGGAACCCGTCGCCGTGGTCTGCACGCGCGACACGTATGCGCTGCTGCCCGAGGGCGCGGCGGCCCGGCCCGTGGTCCTGGATGACCCCGAGGTCGCCGCGGCCATCGCGCGATGCCCGGTGGACGGGGTCGAGGTGGGCGCGGACGACGCGGCCTACGTGATGTACACGTCCGGGTCGACCGGCGTCCCGAAGGGTGTGACCGTGCCGCACGGGAGCGTCGCGGCCCTCGTGGGCGCCCCGGGATGGGGCGTCGGCCCCGGCGACGCGGTGCTGATGCACGCGCCGCACGCCTTCGACATCTCGCTCTATGAGGTGTGGGTGCCGTTGGCGGCGGGCGGCCGGGTCGTGGTGGCCGGACCGGGCGCGGTGGACGCGCGTGGCCTACGGGAGGCGGTCGCCGCGGGTGTGACGGCGATCCATGTGACGGCGGGGCTGTTCCGGGTGCTCGCGGAGGAGTCCCCGGAGTGCTTCGCCGGCCTGCACGAGGTCCTGACCGGCGGCGACGTGGTGCCGGCCGGGGCGGTCGCACGGGTACGGGAGGTGTGCCCCGAGGTCGGCGTCCGGCACCTGTACGGGCCGACCGAGGTCACCCTGTGCGCCACATGGCATGTGCTCCCGGTGGGTGTGAGCGCCGCTCCGGTGCTGCCGATCGGGCGCCCCCTGGACAACCGGCAGGTGTACGTCCTGGACGCGTTCCTGCGTCCCGTGCCGCCCGGTGCGGTGGGAGAGCTGTACGCCGCGGGCGCGGGCCTCGCGCAGGGCTACCTGCACCGGCCGGGCCTGACGGCGGAACGGTTCGTGCCGTGCCCGTTCGGCGAGGGCGGCCGGATGTACCGGACCGGGGACCTCGCCCGGTGGACCGCGGACGGCGAGCTGCTGTTCGTGGGGCGGGCGGACGAGCAGGTCAAGGTCCGTGGCTTCCGTGTGGAGCTGGGTGAGATCGAGACGGTGCTCGCCGGGCACGAGTCGGTCCATCAGGCCGTCGTCCTGGCACGCCAGGACGGTCCGGGCGACAAACAGCTGGTCGCGTACGTGGTCGCGACGGGAGAACCGGCGCTGGAGACAGCTGAGTTACGTGCGTACGTCGCCGACCGGCTGCCCGAGTACATGGTCCCGGCGGCCGTGCTCACCCTGGACGCGCTGCCGTTGACGGTCAACGGCAAGCTCGACCGGGCCGCCCTGCCCGCGCCGGACTTCGCCGCGCGGGTGACCGGGCGCGAGCCGCGCAGCGACGCCGAGCGGCTCCTGTGCGACGTGTTCGCCGAGGTGCTGGGCCTGGAGCGGGTCGGGGTGGAGGACGGCTTCTTCGAGCTGGGCGGCGACTCGATCAGCTCGATGCAACTGGCCTCGCGGGCCCGGCGATCGGGCCTCGTGGTGACACCCCGGCAGGTCTTCGAGGAGAAGACCCCCGAGCGCCTCGCGCTGGTCGCGGAGACCGCGCGGAAGGCGGCCACGGACCATGACGCGGGTGCGGGCACGGTGCCCTGGACGCCGGTGATGCGGGCGCTGGGGGAGCGGGCGGCCCGGCCCGGGTTCGCGCAGTGGACGGTCGTCGGCGCCCCGGCGGGCCTCGGCCTCGACGTGCTGACGGAGGGTGTCGGCGCGGTGCTCGACACGCACGGCATGCTCCGGGCGCGCACGGTGCCCGGCGAGCCGGAGCTGGTCGTCGGTGAGCCGGGGTCGGTGGACGCGGCGGCGCTGGTCGCCCGTGTCGAGGCGGCGGCCGGGGCGGTCGACGCGGCGGTGGAGCGGGCGGCGCGCGAGGCCGTGGAGCGTCTCGACCCGGCTTCCGGGGTGATGGTCCAGGTCGTGTGGGTCGACGCCGGGCCCGGCGAGGTCGGCCGACTGGTCGTCGTGGCGCACCACTTGGTGGTGGACGGGGTGTCCTGGCGGGTGCTCGTCCCGGATCTGCGGGCCGCGTGCGAGGCGGCGGTCGAGGGGCGCGGGCCCCGGCTCGACCCGGTCGGGACGTCGTTCCGCCGCTGGGCGGAGCTGCTGGTGGCGCAGGCCGCCGGTGAGCAGCGGGTCGCCGAGCTCCCGCGCTGGCTGGCACTCCTCGGGGAGCACCAGAACCCCTTGGGGCAGCGGGCGTTGGACCGTGACCGGGACACCGCGCGGACCCTGCGCCAACGCACCTGGGTGGTGCCCTCGGAGCAGGCGGCCACGCTGGTGGGCCGTGCCCCGGCCGCGTACCACTGCGGAGTCGACGACGTGCTCCTCGCGACCCTGGCGGGCGCGGTCACGCGGTGGCGGCCGGACGCCGGCCCGGGGGTGTTGGTCGACGTCGAGGGCCACGGCCGTGAGCCGCTGGGCGATGTGGACCTCTCGCGTACGGTCGGCTGGTTCACCAGTGCGCGCCCGGTGCGGCTGAGTGCGGCCGGTGTGGACCTGGCGCAGGTCGAGGCGGGTGGTCCGGCGGCCGGGCAGTTGCTCAAGGCCGTCAAGGAGCAGGCGCGCTCGGTGCCCGGTGACGGGCTCGGTTACGGGCTCCTGCGGTACCTCAACCCGGAATCGGGACCGGCCCTTGAGGCGGCCCCGGCCCCGCAGATCGGCTTCAACTACCTCGGCCGCTTCCCCGGGGGCGGCAGCGCCACCCCGTCCGACGACGTCACCCCCTGGCAGACGGCCGACGCGACCGCCCTCGGCGGCTCGGTCGACCCCGACATGCCCCTGCCGCACACCCTGGAAGCGAACGTCACCGTCCGGGACACCCCCGACGGCCCCGAGCTGGAGATCAGGCTGAGCTGGCCCGGCGGCCTCCTGGACGACGCGGACGCCGAACGGCTCGGCGGCGCCTGGGCACGCATGCTCGCCGGACTGGCCGCGCACACCGCGGCCCCCGGCGCGGGCGGGCACAGCCCCTGCGACTTCCCGCTCCTCGACGCGCTGACGCAGGGCGATGTCGAGCGGCTGGAGGCGGCGGTGCCGGACCTGGGCGACGTATGGCCGCTGTCGCCCTTGCAGGAAGGCATGCTCTTCCACGCCACCTACGACAACGAAGGGGCCGACGCCTATCAGAGCCAGCGTGTGCTCGCCGTGGACGGCCCGCTCGACGCGGAACGGCTGCGGGCCGCATGGCAGGAACTGCCCGCGCGCCACGACGCCCTCAGGGCGAGCTTCCACCGGCTCGCGTCGGGCGAGGCCGTGCAGGTCGTGGCAAGGAAAGCCGAACTGCCGTGGCGTGAGGTGGACGTGTCGGACCGAGCCGAGCCCGACGCGCTCGCCGAGGCCGAGCGGCTCGCCGCGTGCGAGGCGGCCGAGCGCCTCGATCTGTCGGCGGCCCCGCTCCTGCGGCTGCTCCTGATACGCCTGCGCGAGGACCGGCACCACCTGGTGGTCACCAGCCACCACATCGTGGCGGACGGCTGGTCGACACCGCTCCTGCTGAACGAGGTGTCCGAGGCGTACGCGACGGACAGGACGAGCCCGGCGAACGGCGACACTTCTCCGTCCCGGCCGTCCCCGGCGTCCTACGGCGACTACCTGACCTGGCTGCACCGGCAGGACAAGCAAGCCGCGCTCGACGCCTGGCGCACCGAGCTGGCCGGCGCCGACGAACCGACCCTCGTCGCCCCAGCGGACCTCGGCGGCGCGCTCGTCCTGCCCGAGGAGCGCTCGCTGCGCCTGACCGAGGAGACGACGAGCGCCGTCACCCGGCTCGCCCGCGCCCACGGCTTGACGGTCAACACGGTGGTCCAGGGCGCGTGGGCGCTGGTCCTCGCGCGCCTCGCCCGGCGCACCGACGTGGTGTTCGGCACCACCGTGGCCGGCCGGCCGCCGGAGCTGCCCGGCGTGGAGTCGATGATCGGCCTGTTCATCAACACCCTCCCGGTGCGGGTGCGGCTCGACGCCCGGGAGCCCGTGCTCACGATGCTCACGGGGCTGCAGGAGCGCCAGACCGCGCTGATGCCGCATCAGCACACCGGTCTGGCGGAGATCCAGGCGGCGGGCGGCGCGGGCGCGACGTTCGACACCATGCTGATGTTCGAGAACTACCCGCGCAGCACCCCGCTGCTTCCCGGACCCGGCCCCGGCCCGGATCCCCACGAAGGCCCGGGCGGGGACTCCGCCCAGGGGCCCGCCGAGAGCGGCGGCGGAGTCGCCCTCGCCCAAGTGGGCAGCCGGCTGGGCACCCACTACCCGCTGGCCATCGGCGTCGTCCCCGACGACCGTCTCGGCATCCGCCTGACCTACCGGCCCGACGTCCTCGACGGGCGGCGCGCCCTCCAGGTGGGCAGGCAGCTCGCCCGCGTCCTCGACCGGCTCGCGGCCGACCCGTCGGTGCGGGTCGGCGACATCGACGTACTGGAGACGGGCGAGCGCGCCACGGTGGTCGAGCGGTGGAACGCCACCGACCGGCCCGTTCCCTCCGGCACCCTGGGCGACCTCTTCGACGCGCAGGCGCGCCGCACCCCGGACGCCGTGGCCGTGATCGCGGCGGACCTGCGGTGGTCGTACGCGGAGCTGGGCACGGCCGCCGACCGCGTGGCACGCGGGCTGGCCACGCGTGGCGTGGGCCGCGGCGACCTGGTCGGCGTGGTGATGGAACGCTCGGCCGACGTGGTCGCCGTCCTGCTGGGCGTGGCCAAGGCGGGCGCGGCCTTCGTGCCGCTGGACCCGGCGTATCCCGCGGAGCGCGTCGCGCGCGTGCTCGCCGACGCCGCACCCGCGCTCGTGGTCTGCACGACCGCGACCGAACCCGTCCTTCCGGCGGGGGCGCCCCGCTGGGTGCACGACGCCCCCGAGGCGGTCACGGCGCTCACCGGCCGTGCGCGCCGCGCCGACGGCACCAGGAGCCGCCCGGCCGACCCGGCGTACGTGATCTACACCTCCGGGTCGACGGGCACGCCGAAGGGGGTCGTGGTCACCCACGCCGGCCTCGGCAACCTGGCGGCCGGACAGATCGAGCGCTTCGCCGTGCGTCCGGACTCCCGCGTCCTGCAGCTGGCGTCCTGGAGCTTCGACGCCGCCGTCTCCGAGATGTGCATGGCGCTGCTGTCGGGCGCGGCCCTCGTGGTGGCCACGGCGGACCGCCTGCCCCCGCACGCCGGACTCGCCGATGCGGCGGCCGAGTTCGACGTGACACACATGACCGTCCCGCCGTCGGTCCTCGCGACGGTGGACGCGCTGCCCGACACCGTGGAGACGCTGATCGTGGCGGGCGAGGAGTGCCCGCCGTGGCTGGCCGACCGCTGGTCGGACCGCAGGATCGTCAACGCGTACGGCCCGACGGAGGTGACCGTCTGCGCCGCGATGAGCGAGCCGCTGCGGGCGGTGGGAGAAGGCCCCGTGCCGGTCGGCCGCCCGCTGGTCAACACGCGGACCTATGTCCTGGACGACTTCCTGCGCCCGGTCGCCCCCGGAACCGTCGGCGAACTGTACGTCGCGGGGCCGGGCCTGGCGCGCGGCTACCTCCACCGGCCCGACCTGACGTCCCATCGCTTCGTCGCCAACCCGTTCGGCGGGCCGGGTGACACCGGCCGGATGTACCGGACCGGGGACCTCGCCCGGTGGACCGCGGACGGCGAGCTGTTGTTCGTGGGGCGGGCGGACGAGCAGGTCAAGGTCCGTGGCTTCCGTGTGGAGCTGGGCGAGATCGAGGCGGCCCTCGTCGGGCACGAGTCGGTCGGCCAGGCCGTCGTGCTCGCGCGCCGGGACGGTCCGGGCGACAACCGTCTGGTCGCGTACGTGGTCGCGGCGGACGAACTCGCCGTGGATGCCGAGGAATTGCGTGCGTACGTCGCCGGCCGGCTGCCCGAGTACATGGTCCCGGCGGCCGTGCTCACCCTGGACGCGCTGCCGTTGACGGTCAACGGCAAGCTCGACCGGGCCGCCCTGCCCGCGCCGGACTTCGCCGCGCGGGTGACCGGGCGAGAGCCCCGCAGCGACGCCGAGCGGATCCTGTGCGGGCTGTTCGCCGATGTGCTGGGCCTGGAGCGGGTCGGGGCCGAGGACGGTTTCTTCGAGCTGGGCGGCGACTCGATCAGCTCCATGCAGCTCGCCTCACGGGCGCGCCAGGAGGGCCTGGTCCTCACGCCCCGGCAGGTCTTCGAGGAGAAGACCCCCGAGCGCCTCGCGCTGGTCGCTGCGGCGGTCGGGCAGGAGGCCGCGCCGGACGACGTCGGGGTGGGGGAGCTGCCCTGGACGCCGGTGATGCGGGCGTTCGGCGACCGCGGCACGGGTGCCGGATTCGCGCAGTGGACGGTGCTCGGCGCCCCGCCCGCGCTCGGGGTGGACGCGCTGACCGGGGGCCTGGGGGCCCTGCTCGACGCGCACGACATGCTGCGGGCCCGCACGGTGCCCGGCGAGGCGAAGCTGGTCGTCGGCGAGCCCGGAACCGTGGACGCTTCGGCGCTGGTCACCCGCGTGGAGGCGACGGCCGCGGAGCTGGACGAGGTCGCGGAACGGGCGGCGCGCGAGGCCGTCGGGCGGCTGGACCCGGCCGCCGGGGTGATGGTGCGGGCCGTGTGGGTGGACGCCGGTCCGGACCACGTCGGCCGACTCGTCCTGGTGGCCCATCACTTGGCGGTGGACGGGGTGTCCTGGCGCGTACTGGTGCCGGACCTGCGGGCCGCGTGCGAGGCGGCGGCCGAGGGGCGCGCGGCGGAGCCGGCGCCGGTCGGGACCTCCTTCCGGCGCTGGGCCCGGCTGCTGGAGGCGCAGGCCACCAGCGAGGAGCGGACCGCCGAGCTCGACGCGTGGCTGACCCTGCTGGGGGAGGAGCAATCCCCGCTGGGCACACGGGCGTTGGACCCGGCTCGGGACACCGCGCGAACCCAGCGGCGTACGTCATGGGTGGTGCCGCCCGAGCAGGCGGCCACGCTGGTGGGGCGCACGCCGACCGCGTACCACTGCGGAGTCGACGACGTGCTCCTCGCGACCCTGGCGGGCGCGGTCACGCAGTGGCGGCCGGGCGGTGCCTCGGACCTCCTGGTCGACATCGAGGGCCACGGGCGTGAGCCGCTGCAAGGCGTCGACCTCTCGCGTACGGTCGGCTGGTTCACCAGTGCGCGCCCGGTGCGGCTGAGTGCGGCCGGTGTGGATCTCACGCAGGTCGAGGCGGGTGGTCCGGCGGCCGGGCAGTTGCTCAAGGCCGTCAAGGAGCAGGCGCGCTCGGTGCCCGGTGACGGGCTCGGTTACGGGCTCCTGCGGTACCTCAACCCGGAAACGGGACCGGCCCTTGAGGCGGCCCCGGCCCCGCAGATCGGCTTCAACTACCTCGGCCGCTTCCCCGGGGGCGGCAGCGCCACCCCGTCCGACGCCGTCACCCCCTGGCAACCCGCGGGCGAGTCCGCGATCGGCGGCTCGGTCGACCCCGACATGCCCGCGCCCCACGCCCTGGAAGCGGGCGCCGCGGTGCGGGACACCCCCGACGGCCCCGAGCTGACGATCACCCTGAGTTGGCCCGGCGGCCTGCTGGACGACGCCGACGCCGAGCGGCTCGGCCGCACCTGGACGGCGATGCTCACCGGGCTCGCCGCGCACACCGCACACCCCGGCGCGGGCGGGCACAGCCCCTCCGACTTCCCGCTCCTGGACGGCCTGACCCAGGACGCCGTCGAGGAGCTGGAGGCGGCGGTGCCGGACCTGACCGACGTATGGCCGCTGTCGCCCTTGCAGGAAGGCATGCTCTTCCACGCCACCTACGACGACGCCGCGCCGGACGTCTACGAGGGCCAGCGGGCCCTGGCCCTCGAGGGGCCGCTGGACGCGGGCGTGCTGCGCGCCGCGTGGGCGACGGTGCTGCGCCGGCACGCGATCCTGCGGGCGGGCTTCCACCGGCTCGCGTCGGGCGAGGCCGTGCAGGTCATCGCCGGTGACGTCGAACTCCCCTGGCGCGAGGCCGATGTGTCGGACCGTACGGAGGCCGAGGCGCTCGCCGAGGCGGCGCGGCTCGCCGACGACGAACGTGCGGAACGCATCGACGTCACCCGCGCGCCGCTGCTGCGGCTGCTCCTGGTCCGCTTCGGCGAGCACCGGCACCGCCTGGTCATCACCAGCCACCACCTCACGATGGACGGCTGGTCCCTGCCGGTCCTGATCGGCGACCTCCAGGCGGCCTACCGGGCGCACGCCACCGGCGGCGACCCGCGTGACCTGCCGTCGGTGACGTCCTACCGGGACTACCTGGCATGGCTGGACCGGCAGGACCGGCAGGAGGCGCGGGACGCCTGGCGGGCCGAACTCGCCGGTCTCGACGGGCCGACGCTGGTGGTGCCCGCCGAGACGGTACGGGTGCCGATGGTGCCCGACCGGATCCGCTTCGCGTTCTCCGAGGACGTGTCGCGCGGGGTCGCCGAACTGGCCCGGAGCCACGGCCTCACCGTCAACACCGTGGTGCAGGGCGCGTGGGCGCTGCTCCTCGCGCGGCTCGCCGGGCGCACCGACGTGGTGTTCGGCGCGACCGTCGCGAGCCGCCCCACGGACCTGCCCGGCGCCGAATCGGCGATCGGCCTGTTCATCAACAC
>NZ_LIRJ01000085.1 GCF_001419745.1 Streptomyces silaceus
CAGCAGCCCGGCCCCTACGGGCAGCAGCCGCCCCAGGGCCCCTACGGACAGCAGCCCCAGGCCCCCTACGGACAGGTCCCGCCCCCGCCGCCCGGCGGCGGCAAGAAGACCGGCCTGATCATCGGGATCGTCGCCGTGGTCGCCGCCGCGGCCGTCGGCGGCTACTTCCTCCTCGCAGGCTCCGACGACGACAAGGGCGGCAAGAACGGCGGCTCGTCGAACGTGGCGGACGGCGGCATCAAGGACGACGGCCCCCACAAGCTGACCACGCCCGGCACCCTCCTCGGCGAGTACCAGAAGGAGGACGGCCAGACCGGCGGCTTCAACTCCAGCGACCTCGCGGCCGCCGAGAAGGCGGGCGTGAAGGACCCCCAGGACGTCGACGCCGGGTACAAGGCGGGCGACGAGAGCAACCCGCTCGCGCAGAAGGCCATCCAGTTCATGGGCGTCTACGGCGACGTCACCGACCCGGGCAAGGTCGTCGACAGCATGTTCGCCAAGGTCAAGAAGGACTCCGAGAGCGGGGGCGGGGGCTCCTCGACGGGCGAACTGGTCGGCAGCCCGAAGGACTTCAGCACCGGCGACGTCGTTCTGAAGTGCCAGGAGTCCGTGATCAAGAACGACAGCGCGGACCCGGGCGCGGGAGCCTCCTCGGGCCCCAAGGAGATCCGCATGCCGGTCTGCATCTGGGGCGACAACAGCACCGTCGCCGTCGTGGTACCGGTCGAGGTCGCCGACGCCATGGCCGGTGAGATCTCGCTCGAGGACGCCTCGGCCACCGCACTGAAGGTCCGCAAGGAAGTCCGCGTCAAGGCCTGACCGGGGCCCGGCGCCGACACGGCACCACCGCACCACCGCACCACCGCACCACCGCACCACCGCACCACCAACGAGGGGAACCCACGCAGTGAGCTACCACCAGCCCGGACCGTACGGCGGGCAGCCGCCGCAGCAGCCCGGACCCTACGGCCAGCAGCCGCAGGCTCCCCAGCCGCCCGGATACGGCTATCCCCAGCAGCCCGGCCCCTACGGGCAGCCGCCGCAGCAGCCGTACGGCCAGCCCCAGCAGCCGGGTCCCTACGGGCAGCCGCCGCAGGGGATTCCGCCGCAGGCCCCCTACGGGCAGTACCCGCAGCCCCCGCAGGGCGGCGGCGGCAAGAAGGCCGGGCTGATCATCGGCGCCGTGGTCGTCGTGGCCGCGGCGGCCGTCGGCGGCTACTTCCTCCTCGCCAAGGGTGACGGCGGCTCCTCCGTCGCCGACGACGGCAAGACGTACGAGCTGACGACGCCCGCGACGGTGCTCGGCGGCGAGTACACGAAGGCGGAGTCGGCCGGCGGGGGCGGCGGCATGTCCTCCAGCGACGTCAAGGACCTGGAGAACAGGGGCGTCAGCGGCGCGAAGGACGTCAACGGCCAGTACACCGCCGGGACGAGCACGAGTCAGAAGACCCTCAACTTCTCCGGTGTCTACGGCAAGATCGACGACCCCGAGAAGGTCGTCGACGGCATGTTCGCCGAGATGAAGAAGAAGTCCACGGAGAACCCCGGCAGCATCACCCTCATCGGCTCCCCCGAGGAGTTCAGCCCGGCCGGCTTCGACAACGGCGTCATGAAGTGCCAGAAGGCCGAGTTCCGCATGGGCGGCGCCGACAAGGCCGAGACCGAGGAAGGCATCCCCAACACCTTCCAGACCCCGCTGTGCATCTGGGGCGACCACAGCACGGTCGCCTCCGTCGGCCACTCCGACGCGAGCGCCACCCTCAAGGGCACCGACATCTCGCTGCAGACCGTCGCCGACCTCGCGGCCAAGCTGCGCTCCGACGTCCGCGTCGAGGCCAAGTAACGCGCCCCACAAGCGACATGGAGAAGGGGGCGCCCGGCGATCACTCGCCGGGCGCCCCCTTCTCCGTACGGAAGAAGTGACCGCCTACGCGGACTTCTGCTCCCCGGCCCCCGGGCCGCGCACGTCGCGCGGCACCAGCGTCGGGTTCACGTTCGAGCGGACGACGTCCGCCGTGATGACGACGCGGGCCACGTCCTTGCGGGACGGCACCTCGTACATCACCGACTGGAGGACTTCCTCCATGATGGCGCGCAGGCCGCGCGCGCCGGTCTGCCGCAGGATCGCCTGGTCCGCGATGGCCTCCAGGGCCTCGCGCTCGAAGTCCAGCTCCACGCCGTCGAGTTCGAACAGGCGCTGGTACTGCTTCACGAGCGCGTTGCGCGGCTCGACCAGGATCTGGAGCAGTGCCTCACGGTCGAGGTTGTGGACCGAGGTGATCACGGGGAGGCGGCCGATGAACTCGGGGATCATCCCGAACTTCACCAGGTCCTCCGGCATGATGTCCTCGAACTGGTCCTTCTCCTCCATCTCGCGCTTCGAGCGGATGGTGGCGCCGAAGCCGATGCCCTTGGCGCCCGCCCGCGACTCGATGATCTTCTCCAGGCCGGCGAAGGCGCCGCCCACGATGAAGAGCACGTTCGTCGTGTCGATCTGGATGAACTCCTGGTGCGGGTGCTTGCGTCCGCCCTGCGGCGGCACGGAGGCGGTGGTGCCCTCCAGGATCTTCAGCAGGGCCTGCTGGACGCCCTCACCCGATACGTCGCGCGTGATCGACGGGTTCTCGCTCTTGCGGGCGACCTTGTCGATCTCGTCGATGTAGATGATGCCCGTCTCGGCCTTCTTGACGTCGTAGTCGGCGGCCTGGATGAGCTTCAGGAGGATGTTCTCGACGTCCTCGCCGACATAGCCCGCCTCCGTCAGCGCCGTCGCGTCCGCGATCGCGAACGGGACGTTCAGCATGCGGGCGAGCGTCTGCGCGAGGAGCGTCTTGCCGGAGCCGGTCGGACCGAGCAACAGGATGTTGGACTTGGCGAGTTCGATCGCGTCGTCACGGCCCTGCGCGCCGCCGTTCTCTCCGGCCTGGACCCGCTTGTAGTGGTTGTACACCGCTACCGAGAGGGCCTTCTTCGCGGGCTCCTGGCCCACGACGTAGCCCTCAAGGAATTCGTAGATCTCGCGAGGCTTGGGAAGTTCCTCCCAGCGGACCTCGCTCGTCTCCGCGAGCTCTTCCTCGATGATCTCGTTACAGAGGTCGATGCACTCATCGCAGATGTACACACCGGGGCCTGCGATGAGCTTCTTGACCTGCTTCTGACTCTTTCCGCAGAACGAGCACTTGAGCAGATCGCCGCCGTCACCGATGCGTGCCACGAGGTGCTTCCCCTTCGCCTGGGAGACGCCACGTTCAGCGGCTCCTGGTGCCTCATATCCGACGGTACCTTGCCGGGCCCCCCGTTCGGGCCCCCCTTGGCACGGTTCGCTTCGACGCGGGTCGTGCGCGAACCGTGCCACGGAGCGGCAGATGCTACAGCTCTGCGTCAGACGACCGAGGAATTGTTCATCTTCCGGGTGGAGATGATCTGGTCGACCAGGCCGTACGCGAGCGCGTCCTCGGCCGTGAGGATCTTGTCGCGCTCGATGTCGTCGCGGATCTTCTCGATCGGCGTCGTGGAGTGCTTGGCCAGCATCTCCTCCAACTGCGAGCGCATCCGGAGGATCTCGTTGGCGGCGATCTCCAGGTCGGAGACCTGGCCGCGGCCGGTCTCGCTGTAGGGCTGGTGGATCAGCACGCGGGCGTTCGGGAGCGCCATGCGCTTGCCCGGCGTACCGGCCGCGAGGAGCACGGCGGCGGCGGACGCGGCCTGGCCCATGCAGACGGTCTGCACGTCGGGCTTCACGAACTGCATCGTGTCGTAGATGGCCGTGAGGGCGGTGAAGGAACCACCCGGGCTGTTGATGTAGATCGAGATGTCGCGGTCCGGGTCCATCGACTCCAGGCACAGGAGCTGCGCCATGACGTCGTTGGCGGAGGCGTCGTCGATCTGCACGCCGAGGAAGATCACGCGCTCCTCGAAGAGCTTCGCGTACGGGTCGTACTCACGCACGCCCTGCGAGGTGCGCTCGACGAAGCGCGGGATGACGTAGCGCGACTCGGCGCGCGCACCGGTGAACTCGGCCTGCGCGGACTGGCGGTACTCGGCCTGGGTGCGCTCGTACAGGCCGCTGCCGGGGAAGTTGTTCATCTCTCTTGGTCTCCTGAGGAGCGTGGGCTGAGGGGTCGGCTGAGGGCGCTGAGGGGCTGCCTCAGGCGCCCGTGCCGCCCCCGCCCGGCATGCCGGCGGCGCTGGACATGATGTCGTCGATGAGGCCGTACTCCTTGGCCTCCTGCGGGTCGAACCAGCGGTCGCGGTCCGAGTCGTGGGTGACCTGCTCCACGGTCTGGCCGGTGTGGAAGGCCGTCAGCTCCGCCATGCGCTTCTTGGTGAGCAGGAGGCGCTCGGCGTGGATCTTGATGTCCGACGCGGAACCGGCGAGACCGGCGGAGGGCTGGTGGATCAGGATCTCGGCGTTCGGCAGCGCGAAGCGCTTGCCGGGCGTACCGGCGCTGAGCAGGAACTGGCCCATGGAGGCAGCCATGCCCATCGCGATCGTCACCACGTCGTTCTTGATGTACTGCATGGTGTCGTAGATCGCCATGCCCGCGGTGATCGAGCCGCCGGGGCTGTTGATGTACAGGAAGATGTCCTTGTCCGGGTCGGCGGCAAGGAGCAACAGCTGCGCGGTGATCTTGTTGGCAATGTCGTCGTCGACCGGCTGGCCGAGGAAGATGATCCGCTCGTTGAGCAGCCGGTTGTAGACCTGGTCGCCGAGGCCACCACCGATGGAAGGCTCGCCGGCGGCGGAGGGCATCAGATTCGTCACGTATCCACCTGCTCGTCTTACGACGGCGCCGGGCCGTCTCACGTCTTCTCCTGGGACCTGGGTTCCCTCGTGCGCGCCGACTCTCCGGGGCGGCTTCGGGGGCTCCCCTGCCCTCGTATTCATGGACCCTAACGCGCGGGCCCCTTCGGGGAATCCCGGAGGGCTGACTGTTCGCTGTGAGCGCAGGTCGCTGCGCTCGGCGGGGGCGGGTGGGGTGACCGCGCCCCAAAAGCACCCCGGGCCCCGGGACAGAAGTCCCGGGGCCCGGCGCGCACAGCGTCAGAGCGAGGCTCAGGCCTCGGTCTTCTCCTCGGCCGCGGCCTCGTCGGAGGAGGCCTCGACCGTCTCGGCGGTCTCGTCCTCGTCGTCGTCGAGGTCCACGATCTCGCCGTTCGTGTCCTTGACCGTCGCCGCCTCGACGACGACCGCCAGGGCCTTGCCGCGGGCGACCTCGCCGACCAGCATCGGGACCTGGCCGCCCTCGACGACGGCCTGGGCGAACTGGTCGGGGGACATGCCGGAGGACTGCGCGCGACGCATGAGGTGCTCGGTGAGCTCCTCCTGGTTCACGTTCAGCTTCTCCTTGTTGACGAGCTCGTCCAGGACGAACTGCGTCTTGATGCCCTTCTCCGCCTGCTCCTTGGTCTCGGCGTCGAACTCCTCGCGGGACTTGCCCTGGATCTCCAGGTACTTGTCCAGGTCGAGGCCCATCTGGCCGAGCTGGTGGTGCTCGAGGTTGTGCGTGCGGGTCTGGATCTCGTCCGCGAGGAGCTTCTCGGGGACGGGGACCTCGACCAGCTCGAGCAGCTTCTCCAGGACGCGCTCCTGGGCCTGCGTCGCCTGGTCGTACTGCTTCATGCTCTCGAGGCGCTTGCGGCTGTCCGCCTTGAGCTCGTCCAGCGTGTCGAACTCGGAGGCCAGCTGCGCGAAGTCGTCGTCCAGCTCGGGCAGTTCACGCTTGGCGACCTGGGTGACCTTGACGGTGACCTCGGCCTCCTTGCCGGCGGCCGAGCCGCCCTTGAGCTCGGAGGTGAAGGTGGCCTCGCCACCGGCCTCCAGGCCCTTCACGGCGTCGTCGATGCCCTCGAGCAGCTCGCCGGAGCCGATCGTGTAGGAGACGCCGGACGCGACGCCGTCCTCCAGGACCTCGCCCTCGACCTTGGCCTCGAGGTCGATCGTCACGACGTCGCCGTCCTCGGCGGCGCGCTCGACCGGGGAGGTGGAGGCGAAGCGCCCGCGCAGCTCCTCGACGGCCTTGTCGACGTCCTCGTCGGTGACCTCGACGGCGTCGACCTCGACCTCGATGCCGGAGTAGTCCGGGATCTCGATGGTCGGGCGGACGTCGACCTCGGCGGTGAAGTTGAGGGTCTCGTTGTCCTTCAGCTCGGTGATGTCCACCTCGGGCTGGCCCAGGACGTTGAGCTCGGCCTCGTTGACCGCCTCGGTGTAGAACTTCGGCAGCGCGTCGTTGACGGCCTCTTCGAGGACCGCACCGCGGCCGAACCGCTGGTCGATGACGCGGGCCGGGATCTTGCCCTTGCGGAAGCCCTTCACCGTGACCTGCTGGTTGATCTTCTTGTACGCCGCGTCGAGGCTGTCCTTGAGCTCCTCGAAGGGCACCTCGACAGTGAGCCGAACCCGGGTCGGGTTCAGGGTCTCCACGGCGCTCTTCACGGTTCGGTCTCCTTGGTGGGCTGACTGCTTGGTTTCTGCCCGGATCAGAGACACACGGGCACACAGCTTGCATAGTAACGGCAAGCGGGAGCCGACCCACAATGCGATCTTCGATGCGATCGCGCGGAGAGGAACAAGGTGGTCGGGGTGGCGGGATTTGAACCCACGGCCTTCCGCTCCCAAAGCGGACGCGCTACCAAGCTGCGCCACACCCCGTCGGTGCGACACGTAGGGTACATGCCCGCAGGCAGTGCGGCTCCCCGTTAAACGGGGGCGGAAAGAAGGGGGTGTGCGGGGAAGGCCCGCGACCCGCTACGATGCCTGTCGTGCCGCGGTCCCCGGTCCGTGGCGTGAACCATGCGGGCGTAGCTCAATGGTAGAGCCCTAGTCTTCCAAACTAGCTACGCGGGTTCGATTCCCGTCGCCCGCTCTGACAAGGAGAACCCCGGACCGAATCGGTCCGGGGTTCTTCGCGTTCCGGGCGCCTCGCGGGCCGGATACGGGGCGGGGGCACCGCCCGTCCGGGAGCACCGACGGGCCCGGTTGTGCCAGAGGACTTTGCGCCCCACGCCATAACGGCTTCTTTCAGCACCGCTTAGCTCCCCCTCAGGGACGTATCGCGTCGGATACGAGCAGTTCGGAAGCCACCCTTCCGGGGCTGTTCCGACAGCGTCGCCGCTCAGCGGCACGGCGCCCGGAGGGCAGCCGCCGCATTCCGGCCTGTCCTCTTCAATCACGACAAATGGCCCCTTGTGGTCTGGCGATCAACCCGCTGACGATCGGTCCCACTTTCCCGCTTCGAGGAGGTTGTGATGACCGACCGACTGTCTCTCGGACCCGATGCCGCACGGCAGCTGGCGACCGCGACCAAGACCACGCCCCAGATGCGCGGCATCACCCCGCGCTATCTGCTGCGCGCCCTGCCCTGGGTCGACCTGGAGTCCGGCGTCTACCGCGTGAACCGCCGCCGCACCTACGTGCTCGGCGACGACCGCATCAGCACGTACGAGGAGAACGGCACCTCCCGCGTGGTGCCCGGCGACTTACGCGAGATGCCCTACCTGCGCGAGGCCGACGACGCCACCGTCGCCGCCCTCGCCGACGCCTTCACCGAGGTGACCTTCGAACCCGGTCAGGTGCTCGTCCAGGAGGGCGACGCCGCCGACCGGCTGTGGGTGCTCGTGACCGGGCGGGCCGAGAAGCGGGTGACCGGGCGGTACGGCGAGGACGCGCTGCTCGACGTGGTCGGCGACGGCCAGTTCTTCGACCTGGGCGCGTGGACCAGGGAGGAGCCGATGCCGTACCGCGTGCAGGCCCTCACCCGCGGCACCGCGCTCGTCGCCGACCGCTCGGCGCTCGCCTCCGCCGCCGAGCGCGACGAGGGCGTGCGCACGGCGATGGAGGCCTACGCCGCGGACGACGGCTCGCTGCCGGGCGCGGAGGTGCCGGTGGACCTGGCCTCGGGGCACGTGGGCGAGCCCGACCTGCCGGGCACGTTCGTCGACTACGAGGACGCGCCCCGCGAGTACCACATGACCCTCGCCCAGACCGTGCTGCGCGTGCACACCCGCGTCGCCGACCTCTACAACGGGCCCATCGACCAGACCCGCGCCCAGGCGAACCTGACCATCGCGGCGCTGCGGGAGCGCCAGGAGGCCTCGCTCCTGAACCACCCCGAGTTCGGCCTGTTCAACAGCGTCTCCCCCGGGCAGCGCGTGCAGGCCCGCACCGGGGCGCCCACCCCCGACGACCTGGACGAGCTCCTGTCGAAGGTGTGGAAGCAGCCCGGTTACTTCGTCGCGCACCCCAAGGCGATCGCCGCGTTCGGGCGGGAATGTACGCGGCGGGGTGTGCCCCCGGTGACGGACAACCGGTTCGGCAGTCCCCTGCTGACCTGGCGCGGGGTGCCGCTCCTGCCCTCCGACAAGGTGCGGTTCACCAACGGCTCGGGCGTCCACACGGGCACCACCGAGATCCTGCTGATGCGGATGGGCGAGGCCGAGCAGGGCGTCGTGGGCCTGCGGCCCGGCGAGGTCGCGGACGAGGTCGAGCCGGGTCTGTCGATGCGGAACATGGGCGTCGACAACAAGGGCATCACGTCGTACCTGATGACGGCGTACTTCAACACCGCGGTCCTGGTGGAGGACGCCATCGCCGTCCTCCAGAACGTCGAGGTGGCCAAGTACCATGACTATTCCTGACATTCTGGGCTCCCTGGTCACGCCACAGGCCGTGCCGGCCCTGCCCCAGGCGACGCAGCCGGCGCCGCCCCAGGCGGTGCGGCCGGCCGTCCCGACGGCCGAGCCGCCGCCCGCCGCGGCGCCGACCCCCGCTCCCCGTGCCGCGGAGTCGACGCTCACCCCGCGGGTCATGGAGCCGGCCGCCTCCCCCGGCGCCTTCTCCGCCGAGGCGGTCCGCGCGGACTTCCCGATCCTGCACCGCACGGTCAACGGCCACCCGCTGGTCTGGCTCGACAACGCGGCGACCACCCAGAAGCCGCGCCAGGTGATCGAGGCCCTCACCGCGTACTACAGCGCCGCCAACTCCAACATCCACCGCGGCGCCCACACCATGGCCCGCGAGGCGACGGAGCTGTACGAGGCGGGGCGGGCCGCGGTGGCCTCGTTCCTGGGGGCCGCCTCGCCGGAGACGATCGCGTTCACGCGCGGCACCACCGAGGCGATCAACCTGGTCGCCCAGACGTGGGGGCGGGCGAACCTGGGCCCCGGGGACGACATCCTCGTACCCGTCCTGGAGCACCACTCGGACATCGTGCCCTGGCAGCTGATCGCCAAGGAGACCCGGGCGCGGGTGGTGCCCGTGCCGCTGGACGCCGACGGGCAGATCGACCAGGCCGCCTATGCCGACCTGCTGTCCTACCGCACCCGGCTGGTCGCGATCAGCCACGCCTCGAACGTGCTCGGCACGGTCCCGCCGGTCAAGGAGATGACCGCGCTCGCGCACCGCTACGACGCGCGGGTGCTGGTGGACGGCGCCCAGGCGGTCGCCCATCTGCCGGTGGACGTGCAGGACCTCGGCGCGGACTTCTACGTCTTCTCCGGGCACAAGCTGTTCGCGCCCACGGGCATCGGCGCCCTGTACGCGCGGCCGGAGATCATGGCCGCCCTCAAGCCGTGGCAGGGCGGCGGCAACATGATCGAGTCGGTCTCCTTCGAACGGACGACGTTCGCGCCCCCGCCGCACCTCCTGGAGGCGGGCACCGGGCACATCTCCGGCGTGGTGGGCCTGCTGGCCGCTCTGAACTGGCTCTCCGGCCTCGACCAGGGCGCCGTGGCCGCGTACGAGAACGCGCTCATGGCGTACGCGCAGCAGGCCATGGCCACCGTGCCGGGCCTCTCGCTGCTGGGCGCGGCGCCCGACCGGATCGCGGTGCTGACCTTCACGCTCGCGGGGCAGGACCCGGCGACGGTCGCCGACTGGCTGGACCGGGACGGCATCGCGGTCCGCGCGGGCCACCACTGCGCGCAGCCCGCGCTCGCGCACTACGGCCTGGAGTCGGCGGCCAGGGCGTCGCTGTCGCTCTACAACACCTCGGAGGAGGTGGACCGGCTCGTGGCGTCGCTGCGGGCGCTGCAGCAGGCCGCGTGAGCCGGGGCGTCGGCGTTCAGGGGTGACGGACGTCGACGGTGTACACGGACCGGATGCCGTAGGGGACGTAGAGGGCGTCGTCGACGAGGGTGAGCGGGGCGCCCTCGTCGGCGGCCCAGGCCTGCCGGCCGGGCCGCCCGTCCCGGGTCCACCGCACCTCCCCGCTCTCGCGGTCGAGGGCGGCGAGGCGGCCGTTGGGCGACGCCACGAAGACCTGGGTCGCGGAGGCGAGGGGGCGCCCGGGGTTCTCGACCGTGGAGTTGGTCTCCCAGGTCTGGCGGCCGGTGCGCGGGTCGACGGCGCGGACGCTGCCGCCCGCCAGCGTGAAGTAGAGCGTGCCCCGGCTGAGGACGGGCGCCGTGCCCGCGGACTGGGGGCGGGAGAGCCGGACGGTGCGACGGTCGCGGCCGCCCGTGGTGACGCTGACGAGGTGGCGGATCTTCGACGCGGAGGTGTCGGCGAGCAGCAGGCGCCCGTCGGCCTGGCCGATGAGGGTGAGGGTGCCGCGCGCGGTGACGGTCCAGGACGGCTTGCCGGTGGCCGGGTCGAGGCGGGAGACGCGCGTGCCCGCCTCCTCCGTGGCGCAGACCAGGTAGCCCTTCGCCGCGGCCTCCCGCAGCTGGCAGTCGCCCTGGGGGAAGGGGAGCGGGTGCTTCCAGCGGGGGTCGCCGTCCTCGGGGTCGAGAAGGGCGTACGAGGTGCCGCCCTCGCCGAGGAAGGTGAGGATGCCGTCCTCCGTGGCCGCCACGCTGCTCGTCCCCGGGGCGAGGTCGGGCGCCTCAGCGAAGGCGCCGTGCTGGGTCGGGGTGGTCCAGAGGGTGTCGCCCGACCGGGCGTCGACGGCCTGGATCGCGTAGTCCCCGACGGACTGCTGGTCCTTCCCCTCCGTCTCGTCGTTGCGGTACACGAAGACGCGGTCGCCCGCCGCCCCGATGACGTCGCCCTCCATGTTGCCGCTGTCGTCGGGTCCCGGGTCGACGGGCTCGCCCCACTCCCGCTCGCCGGTGGCCAGGGAGAAGCGGACGGCCTTCACGTCGTCGCCCGCGCAGATCAGTCCCTTCCCGGCGGCGGTGCAGCGCGCGAAGCGCCCGCTGGCATCGTCCTTGGCGCCGGTCTCGGTGTCCTTCGCCGTCCACTCCCGCCAGCCCTCGGGGAGCACGCTGGCCGCCACCGTGTCGTCCTGGGCGAGCCGGACGGCCAGGCCCGCGCCCAGGACCGCGAGGAGGACCCCGCCCACCGACGCGGCGATCAGGAGTCTGCGGCGGCGGGGGCGCGGGGCGGCCTCCCCGGTGCCGGCGGCGGGGGCCTCCGGCTCGCGTCTCGGCGGCATCGGCTCGCCCTTGAGGAGGGCGAGGAGCTCGTCCGGGGTGGGGCGCTCGACCGGCTCCTTCGCCAGGCACCGCTCGACGAAGGGGCGCAACTCCTCGGGGACGCGGTCGAGTTCGGGGGCGCCCTCGACGACGCGGGTGGCCGTCTCGTAGGGGCTGTCACTGTCGAAGGGGCCGGCGCCCGTCGCCGCGTAGGCGAGGACCGCGCCGAGCGAGAAGACGTCGGAGGCGGGGCCGACGTCGCGCGGGGTGGTGAGCTGCTCCGGGGACATGTAGGGCGGGGTGCCCATGACGCGGCCCGTCTGGGTCAGGGCGTCCGCGCCGAGCGCCTCGGCGGCGCGGGAGACCCCGAAGTCGATGACGCGGGGGCCGTCGTCGGCCAGCATCACGTTGGCCGGTTTGAGGTCGCGGTGGACCACGCCGACGCGGTGGATGTCGCGCAGCGCCTCGGTGAGTCCGGCGGCCAGCTCGCGCAGCCGGTCCAGCGGCAGCGGGCCCTCCCGGCGCACATGGGCACCGAGGGTCTCGCCGGGTATGTGGACCGTCGCCATCCAGGGGCTCGGCGCGTCCGCGTCGGCGTCCACGACGGGCGCGGTGAAGGCGCCGCTGACCTGGCGGGCGGCGGCCACCTCGCGGCGGAAGCGGATGCGGAACTCCGGGTCGTCGGCGTACTGCCCGTGGACGACCTTCAGGGCGAGCCGGCGCCCCGAGGCGGACCGGGCGAGATAGACGACGCCCATGCCGCCGGAGCCGAGCCGGTCCTCGATCGGATATCCGCCGATCTGGTCCGGGTCCGAGTCGCGCAGAACCATCCCTCACGCCCCCCGTCCCCACGGCTCCCGCTCTCCAGTTCCCCTTCCCCGCAGCGTACGCCGCTTCGGCAGCGGCCCCGAAGGGCCTCAGAAACTGATCGAGTTGATGGTCTCCGCCACTTCGTTGAGGAAGCGATTTATCGACGGCGCCATGCCGGTGGAGGCGAGGAAGAACCCGAAGAGCACCGCGACGAGCGCGGGCCCCGCCTTGAGCGATCCCCCGCGGATCAGCACCACAAGGATGATCGCCAACAGCAGTACCACTGACAGCGAAATGGCCACACTGATCACACCCTAGGTCGGTCGCTCTCCCGGCCCGGGGGGTACGACCCCGCACACCCCCGCCAGGGACCATCGTGCCACCAACGGGCCCACTGTATGCGGCGGGTGACACATCGTCGGCCAACGCTTCCCGGTCCGGCGCGCGGGGGCGCCCCCCGGGGCGCATGAACAGCGCACCCCCGCACGACAATTCGACGACCTGCGGTCATCCACAATTCGGCTTGATCGTTGCCATCGCCACACACGACGTTCGCAGGAAATTCGAATTGTCGCCGAGGGCACATCACGAGGCCGTAACCCCACCGAAATCTGCGGACCAACCGGACATTGCGCCAGAGTCGCCCGAGGGTGTTATGCCCCATTTAAACCGGATGAGTTGTGACGTAAGGGGCAAGGTTCCGCCACATCTCTTTGCCTACTCAACCGAATCCCGGGTACTCGGGACCCGTTAAGCGGGATTCGCCTCAGTGATGGACAGAGATTGAGTTGAGAGAAGTGACGAGGGTTTTACGAAGACACTGCCGCGACGCTAGGGTGCCTCAGATGTTCCACGCTGCCACCATCCCCGCAGGCGCAGTGCGGTCCCGGATCGTCTCACCGAGTTCTTGGTGGGAGGGCCTGTGACCAACTCGGTGCACCCGCACGGACGCCACCGGGCGCCGCTCCCCCCAGTCCAGGTGCCGGCGGACGGAGTCCCCACTCCCCGCGCCCACCACCCGGAACGCCGCGAAGCCCGCCAAGCAGCGGGACGCGTTCTTCGACAACGCCAAGTACCTGGCGATCGTCCTCGTGGCGATGGCCCACGCGTGGGAACCCCTGACGGATCACAGCCGCGCCGCCGAGGCGCTGTACATGACCGTCTATACGTTCCACATGCCGGCGTTCATCCTGATCTCCGGCTACTTCTCGCGCAGCTTCGACATGCGGCCGGACCGCCTCAAGCGCCTGGTCACCGGCGTCGCCGTGCCGTACGTCATCTTCGAGGTCGCGTACACCCTCTTCAAGCGCTACGCGGACGACGACCCCACCCAGCCGATCAGCCTGCTCGACCCCTGGTACCTCACCTGGTTCCTGGTCGCGCTGTTCGTCTGGCGGCTCACCGTGCCGCTGTGGAAGATCGTGCGCTGGCCCGTGCCGCTCGCGCTGGCCATCGCCATGCTCGCCGTGATCTCACCGGACATCGGCGACGACCTCGACCTCCAGCGCGTCCTGCAGTTCATGCCGTTCTTCGTGCTCGGCCTCTTCATGAAGCCCGAGTACTTCCAGCTGGTGCGCCGCCGCGAGGTGCGGATCCTGTCGGTGCCGGTCTTCGCGTGCGCGGTGCTCCTCGCGTACTGGGCCGCGCCCCGGATGACCTCCGTGTGGTTCTACCGCCGGGACAGCGCCCAGGAGCTGGGCGTGCCCTGGTGGGTCGGCATCGTGATGACGCTGGCGCTCTTCGGCTGCTCCGTCGTCCTCACCGCGTGCTTCTTCGCCTGGGTGCCGCGCCGCAAGATGTGGTTCACGATCCTCGGCGCCGGCACGCTCTACGGCTACCTGCTGCACGGCTTCCTCGCCAAGGGCTCCCGTTTCTGGGGCTGGTTCGAGGACTACGAGTGGCTGCACAAGCCGCTCGGCGAGATCTTCGTGACGGCCGTCGCCGCGACCGTGGTGACCCTGCTGTGCACGCCGCCGGTGCAGCGGATGTTCCGCTTCGCGATGGAGCCCAGGATGGAGTGGGCCTTCAAGCGCGACGCGGCGGCGCTGGCCCGCGAGCGGGCCACGTCCTCCGCGAAGGCGACGTAACCGGGACCTACTCGATCCCCAACAGGGCGCGCATGCCGGCGTACTTCGCCGTCAGGCGCGCCCTCGTCGTTTCGTCGAGGACCGCGAGGCGGGCCGGGTCCGCGTTGTGGGCGAGGTCCGCCTCCTTCACCAGGCGGGCACCGGGGGTCGCGAGGATCCTGCGCGCGTACGCCTCCTTCGGCTCGTCCGCGCGCTTGGTGAGCGCGCGGACGATGGCCTTCGTACGAGGGGTCAGCGGTGCGTCCGTGAGCCACCGCTCCGACAGGGCGTCGTCCTCCACGGAGTCGTGCAGCCAGGCCGCGGCGACCTGGTCGTCGTCGCCGCCCCTCGCCCTGACCCCGTCGGCCACGGCCTGGAGGTGTTCGGCGTAGGGGCGGCCCGCCTTGTCGGTCTGGGCGGCGTGGGCCCGGCGGGCGAGGGCCTCGACTTCCGGGAGGGGCAGGATCGGGGTGGGGTTCATGCGGGGATTCTGCCCGGACCGCGTCACGTGGACTTCAGCGCCGCCCTCGCCGGGAGCGTCGTCGCCGCGAGGCCGAGGACCAGGATCCCGCCCGCGAACGAGCCGTACACGAGCGGCGGGACGTACGGGGACTCGCCCGTCAGGCCCTTCATCATCGGGACCAGCGTGGCCAGGGCGATGGCCGAGCCGATCACGATGCCCGCGCAGGCGACCAGGAGGGCCTCCCAGCGGATCATCCGCATCACCTGGCGGCGCGTGGAGCCGATGAGGCGGAGCGTGCCGAGCTCGCGACGGCGGTCCAGGACCGTCATCACCAGGGTGTTGACCGCGGCGACGGCCGCGAAGCCGCCGAGCACGGCCGCCATGACCGTGTTCCCCCAGGCGTTGACCGCGCGGTCCACGGACTGGGCGGTGGCGTAGCCGTCGCGGTCCTGGAGGGTGCCGAGCGCGGCGAGCGCCCGCGCGGAGCCGCCCCGCGTCCAGATCTCGGTGGCGAAGGACGAGGTGACGTGCCGCTTCACGTCGGCCGCGGGCATCGTCACCTGGGAGAGGCCGAGGCCCCTGGCGTACGTCGCCACGACCTTCGGCGACGCCTTGGTGCCGTCGGGCAGCCGGATGGCGACGCGGTCGCCCGTCCCGACGTGGGCGGAGTCGGCGAGCGCCTTGTCGATCGCGATCTCGCCCCTGCCGAGCTTCAGGGCGCCCGTCTCGACCTTGAGGTCCTGGACCTTCGCCAGGTCGGCGGCCGAGCCGGTGACGCCCTGGACGGACGCCGACTCCAGCCAGCGGTCGCCGCCCGAGCCCACCGGGACGAGCACGGAGGTCTTGAGCAGACCGACGGCCGAGGTGACCCCCGGGGTGCCGGCGGCCTCGGCCACCGCGCCCGGGGCCAGGCCCGTGCCGGAGGTGACGATGTGGTCGGCGGTGATGCCCGCGCGCTGCTGGTCGGCGGCGACCCGCTCCTCGCTGGTGTGCATGAAGACGAGGACGGAGGAGAAGGCCATGGCGAGCACGATCGGGGTGATCGCGGAGGCCAGCCGGCGGGCGTTCGTACGGGAGTTGGCGGCGGCGAGCGAGGCGGACGCGCCCGCGCCGCGCAGCGGCAGGCCGAACAGGGCGGCGCAGGCGCGGGCCACCAGCGGGCCGAGCAGCGCCACCGCGAGCATGAAGAGCATGACGATGCCGAGGGCCGCGTTGGCCGCGTCCTCACCGGTGTTGCTCGCGGCGACCCCGGCGAAGACCGTGCCGCCGACCGCGGCGGCGACCCCCAGCGGCGTACGGATCCACCCGAACGGCACCCGCTCCACGGACGCCTCGCTGAGCGCCTGGCCCGGCTTGATGCGGGAGGGGCGGCGGGCCGCCATGTACCCGGCGCCGAGCGCGGTGACGACGGCGACGCCGACGGCGGAGACCAGCGGGATGAAGGAGACCGAAAGGCCGAGGGCCTCGGGGACCGCGCCCCGGTCCTTCAGCTGCTCGAACCACCAGGAGGCCAGGGCGATCCCGGGCAGCACGCCGACCGCTCCGGCGAGCGGCGCGACGAGCAGGGCCTCGGTGGCGATGGTGCGGCGGATCTGGCGCGGGGTGGTGCCGATGGCGCGCAGCAGCGCGTACTCGCGGGCGCGCTGGCCCACCGAGAGCGCGACGGTGCCGGCCGCGGTGAAGACGGCGGTCATGGTGGCGATGCCGCCGAAGGAGCCGCCGAGCGCGGTGAGCATCTCCTTGGCGTAGGCGAGCGAGGAGCCCTCCGCGGCGCTGCGGTCGTCGCCGGTGTGGACCTGGGCCCTGGCTCCCAGGGCGTGCGCGACCCGGGACTTGAGGGCGGCGGCCGTGACGCCGTCCTCCGGCAGGACGGCGATGGCGTCGACCTTGCCCGGGTGGCCGGAGACGCGGACGGCCTCGGAGTCGGCGAACCACGCGGTGGGGGCGCCCTGTCGGCCCTTCACGGTGCCGGAGACGCGGAAGTCGCGGGGGCCGTCCGCCGTGGTGAGCGTGGTGTGGTCGCCGACGCTGGCGCCGGGCGCGGCCAGGACGACCTCGCCGGGGTGCGGGGCGCGGCCCGTGGCGAGCTTCTCACCGGTGAAGGCGGTGGAGCCCCAGCCGTGCGCGGTGACCTCCTTGGCGCCGGAGCGCACGGGGAAGGTGACGTCGGCGACGGCCGTGCGGGCGCCGGGCACCGCGGCGGCCCTGGCGACCAGGGAGTCGTCGATGCGCGCCCGGTCGGGCAGCGGACTGGTGCTCTCGGACCGGCTGTCGCCGCTGCCGGTGACGAAGTGGACCGACTGGTCGGCGGCGGCCACGACGGGCGCGCCGGCGTAGCGGGTGGGCGGCACGGAGGCGCGTACGCCCGTCTCCAGGAGGATGCCGCAGGCGGTCACGATCAGCGAGGCCATCATCAGCGCGACGAACGTGCCGACGAACGCGGCGGGTTTGAAGCGGACGGCCGCGCGGGCGAGGCCGTTGGGGACGTACGCCATTACGCGGCCACCCCCGCGCGGACCGGTGCCGTCAGCGCCGCCATGCGGGCCGTGATCTGCTCCGCGGAGGCGCGCTCCAGGCGGTCGACGAGGCGGCCGTCGGCGAGGAAGAGGACGCGGTCGGCGTGGGCGGCGGCGGCCGGGTCGTGGGTGACCATGACGACGGTGGCGCCCATGGTGTCGACGGCGGAGCGCAGCAGTCCGAGGATCTCGGTGGCCGTGGTGGTGTCCAGGGCGCCGGTGGGCTCGTCGGCGAAGATCACATCGGGCTCGGTGACCAGGGCGCGGGCGATGGCGACGCGCTGCTGCTGGCCGCCGGAGAGCTGGCCGGGGCGGCGGCGGCCCTTGTCGCCGAGGCCGACGCGGGCGAGCATCTCGGCGGCCTTGCGGCGGTCGGGGCGGCGGCCCGCGAGGCGCATCGGCAGGACCACGTTCTGCTCGACGGTCAGCGAGGGCAGCAGGTTGAACGCCTGGAAGACGAAGCCGAGGCGGGTGCGGCGCAGGGCGGTGAGCTTGTTCTCGCTCATCCTGGTGATCTCGGTGCCGCCGAGGTGGACGGTGCCGGAGGTCGGCCGGTCCAGCCCGGCCGCGCACTGCAGGAACGTGGACTTGCCGGAGCCCGAGGGTCCCATGACGGCGGTGAAGCTGCCGTACGGCAGGGCGAGGTCGATGCCGGCGAGCGCGTGCACGGCGCCGGAGCCGCGGCCGTACTGACGGCGGACGCCGCGCAGTTCGACGGCCCGGCCGCCGGAGCGGCCGTCGAGGTGATCACCGAGGTGGGGGCTCGGCATCGCGGGCCGGGCGCTCGGCATCGGGGGCACCGCCGCGGCCGTCGCGCCGCCGTCGGTCCGGTTCTTCCGTCGCAGCCCCATGGCCGTGTCCGCCTTCCGCTCGTCGCTCGCGGGACCTCGCCGTGAGTCGTCCCTGGTCGATGCATCGAACGTACGGAGCGAGGGGTGGTGAGAACCATGAGGTCCGCTGGCGAACACGGGGTGGGGAGAACCCCACCACGGCCGTCACCCGTACCCGCCCTGATTCGTTTGGTAACCTAAGTATTGACGCGTTCTTGACGCGCCCTTTGCACTAAGTCATTGCGCCAGCGTCAACGCCCTGTCGACTCGTACCGACCAAACAGGAGGAACGGGCCCATCGGACACGCAGACACCTTGATAGCCATGGGTGGCGCATTTCTCGCCGCCGCCGTCCTCGCGCGCCTCGGCGGCCGCATCGGACTCCCCACCATTCCGCTCTTCATCCTGGCCGGGATCCTCCTCGGCCCCCACACCCCCGGTGTGGTCCTGGTCTCCGACCCCCACGACCTGGAAATGCTCTCGGCGCTCGGCCTGGTCCTGCTGCTGTTCTACCTGGGCCTCGAGTTCCACATGGACGACCTCAAGACCGGCGGCCGCAAGATGGCCGTCGCCGGAGGCATCTACCTCGCCCTGAACGTCGGCACCGGCCTGGGCTTCGGATTCGCCCTCGGCTGGGGCACCTCCGAAGCGCTGGTCCTCGCCGGAGTCCTCGGCATCTCGTCCTCCGCGATCGTCACGAAGGTCCTGGTCGACACGGGCCGCCTCGGCAACCCCGAGACCAAACCGATCCTCGGCATCATCGTCGTCGAGGACATCTTCCTGGCCCTCTACCTCGCGGCGCTCCAGCCGATCCTGTCCGGCGCGGACAGCCTCTCGGCCGCGGTGATGGACGGCGGCAAGGCCTTCGGCTTCCTGTTGCTGCTCGCGCTCGCCGCCCGCTTCGGCACCCGCGTCATCGGCCGCCTCTTCGCCATCAAGGACGACGAGCTGCTCGTCATCTCCTTCCTCGGCGCGGCCGTCTTCGTCGCCGGCGTCTCGGAGTGGTTCGGCGTCGCGGACGCGATCGGCGCGTTCATGGTCGGCCTGATGCTGGGCAGCACGGCCTCCGGCAACCGGATCCGCAAGCTGGTCCACCCCCTGCGGGACGCGTTCGGCGCGATCTTCTTCTTCGCGTTCGGCCTCTCCATCGACCCCGGCGACCTGCCGGTGGTGCTGTGGCCGGTCCTCGCGGCGGTCGCCGTGACGCTCCTGATGAACGTCCTGGCCGGGCTCGGCGCGGCACGGGTGTACGGCTTCGGGGCGGGCCCCGCGGCGAACATCTCCACCACCCTGCTGGCGCGCGGCGAATTCGCCCTGATCCTCGCCACGATGGCGGCGGGCGCGGGCCTGGACTCGCGCCTCTCGCCCTTCATCGCGGGCTACGTCCTGCTCCTCGCGGTCCTCGGCCCCCTGGCCGCCGGCCGCTCGGCCTGGCTGGCCCGCATCCTCCCGAAGACCAGGGGCGACGACCACGGGAAGAACACCCCGCCCCCGCCCAAGGAGACCCCCCGCACCTCGGCGACGACGGTGGCGTAGCGGGGGG
>NZ_LIRJ01000086.1 GCF_001419745.1 Streptomyces silaceus
GAGGGAGGCGGTCCTGTCCCGCCGCTCGGCGGCGGACCGCCTCCCTCACCCACCCGTTCGCCCCGCACCGCGAGGCCGGCGCAGGAGCACGGCCGCCACTGGGGGCCACCCGCACCCGGCGACGGGAGTCGCACGGGTGGTGCGGGTGGGAAGACAGGACCCGGCCGGAGGCCGGGTGCACCACCAACCGGCCGAAAGCCGAACGCAGAGGAGAGGCACCCATGGACCTGGTCATCCGGGACGCACGCGTCATAGACGGCACCGGAGGTGCCTCCTACCGCGCCGACGTCGCCGTGCACGAGGGCAGGATCACCGCGATCCACCGGGAGAACGAGGGCCCCCGCCCCTCGGGCGCCGTCACCCTGGACGCCCAGGGCCTCGCCCTGGCGCCCGGCTTCATCGACATGCACGCGCACAGCGACCTCGCCCTGCTCAGGGACCCCGACCACAGCGCGAAGGCGGCCCAGGGCGTCACCCTGGAGGTCATCGGCCAGGACGGCCTCAGCTACGCCCCCGTGGACGACCGCACCCTCGCCCAGGTCCGCCGGGCCATCACGGGCTGGAACGGCGACGGCAGCGACATCGACTTCACCTGGCGCACGGTCGGCGGCTACCTCGACGCCCTCGACTCCGCCCACGGCGGCCGCGGCATCGCGGTGAACGCCGCCTACCTCATCCCCCAGGGCACCGTCCGCATGTACGCCGTCGGCTGGGACGACCGCCCCGCGACGCCCGCCGAGCTGGACCGCATGCGCCGGCTCGTCGCCGAGGGCATGCGGGAGGGCGCCGTCGGCATGTCGTCGGGGCTCACGTACACGCCCGGCATGTACGCCGACGACTCCGAGCTGACCGAGCTGTGCAAGGTCGTCGCCGCCCACCAGGGCTACTACTGTCCGCACCACCGCAGCTACGGCGCCGGCGCCCTCCAGGCGTACGAGGAGATGGTGAACCTCACCCGCACCGCGAACTGCCCCCTCCACCTCGCGCACGCCACCATGAACTTCGGCGTGAACAAGGGCAAGGCACCGGACCTGCTCGCCCTGCTCGACACCGCCCTCGACGGCGGCGCCGACATCACCCTGGACACGTACCCCTATACGCCGGGCTGCACGACGCTCGTGGCCATGCTGCCCAGCTGGGCCGGCGAGGGCGGCCCGGACGCGATCCTCGCGCGCCTCCAGGACGACGGGACCGCCGAGAAGATCCGCCACCACATGGAGGTCATCGGCGCCGACGGCTGCCACGGCGTGCCCATCGAGTGGGACACCATCGAGATCTCCGGCGTCTCCGACCCCGGGCTCGCCTCCTGCGTCGGCAAGACGATCGCCCAGTCCGCCGAGATGCGCGGCGAGGAGCCGTGGGTCACCGCGCGCCGTCTGCTCATCAACGACAAGCTGGGCTCCACGATCCTCCAGCACGTGGGCCACGAGGAGAACGTCCAGGCGATCATGCGGCACCGGGTGCACACCGGCGGCAGCGACGGCATCCTCCAGGGCTTCAAGCCGCACCCGCGCGCGTACGGCACCTTCCCGCAGTACCTGGGCCGCTACGCCCGCGAGCTGGGCGTCCTGTCCCTGGAGGAGACCGTCGCCCACCTCACGTCGCGCCCGGCCGCCCGGCTTCGCCTGCCCGACCGGGGCCTGGTCCGCGAGGGCTACCGCGCCGACCTGGTCCTCTTCGACCCGGAGACGGTCGCGGCGGGGTCCACCTTCGAGGCGCCCCGCACGCTGCCCACCGGCATTCCGCACGTCCTGATCGACGGCCGGTTCGTGATGCGGGACGGCCGGCGCACGGACGTCCTCGCGGGACGCGCCGTACGCCGGACTCCCTGACCGGGCGCGGCGGTTACCGCGCGGCGGCCGGCCGGGGCAGCCTGCAGCCCGGCCGGCCGAGGTCGATCTTGCTGCCCTTGCCGACGCACGGCACGATCCCGTACGTCTCCTGCGCGTAGTTGATGCCCTTGCGCACGGTCACGGTGCCCTTGCGGTCGACCTCGCAGGGGTTGTTGAGGGTGCAGCGCTCACCGTCCTCGTTGCCCGTGTTGTTGACCGCGGTGACCTTGCCGGTCTTGTGGTCGATCACGGGCGAGCCGGAGGTGCCGCCGATGGTCTGGCAGGCAGGGGTGTAGCGGACCGAGTCCTTCCAGGTCCACTCCCCCTCCTTCAGGCGGTACACGAACCCGTCGATGGAGCAGCTGTACGTCTTCTTCCAGTACCCGGAGACGACCGTGATGGCGCGCCCCTTCACCGGGTGGCCGTCGTCCAGGACCAGCGGCTTGATGCCGTACTTCTTGGTGATGTCGCGGTAGCTGCTGGTCAGTTGGTAGATCGTGACGTCGGTGTCCGTCATCGTCGCGTACGACACCTTGGACGCCTTGAGCGTGGCGACGTCGTTCGCCTGCGCGTCGAGCAGCTTGAAGGTGCGGGTGGACGGCTGGTCGACGACGACCTCGCCCGCCGCGGGGAATCCGGACTCGATGCAGTGGCCGTTGGTGAGGACGAGCGCGGGGTCGTCCGCCGCGGCCTTGGGCGTGCGGACCACCGAGCCGGAACAGTTGCTCAGCGCCACCGTCCCCGCGAAGTCGACCGCCTTGGGCTTGGCCTTGCCCTGTGCCTGCCGCGCCTGCGCGGCGCTCTTCCCGGACGCGTCCCCCTCGAAGACGTGCCCGGCGAAGGCGGGTGCCGCGCCGGCGCCGGCCAGTGCGAGCGCGAGCAGTGAGCCCGCGAGAGCCTTGGTCTTCTTTCCCATCGTTGGTGCCCCCCTCTGACGTACACCTGTGGTGCGATGCCAGAGGCATTCTTTGGGGTTCCTGTGCGGCCGGACAAGAGGGGGGAACTCTTCCATTTCACCCGAGCGGCGTGATCCGGACGGAGTGCTCGCCCGGGCCCGAACGGAGCACGAGGACACGGGACTTGGCGTCCCACGAGGCCTTGTCGCCACCCGTCACCCGCCCGCCGCGCGGGAAGTACCGCGCGGGCAGATACACCTCGGTGCCGCCCCGCACGCCCGCCGTGCCCCGCCAACGGACGCTCAGCGTGCGGCTCCTGACGTCCCACCGGTAGCCGACGGGGTCGCCCGCGACGGCCATCGGCGCGGGCCGGTCGAGCACGGGCAGCAGCGCGGTCGGCCGCATCCGGGCGTCCCACGGCGCCCAGGGGCCGGGGTCGTTGGACCAGTAGGCGATGCCCGCCCCCATCTCGTCGGCCATGCGCTGCACCTTCTCGACGTACTCCATGGCACCCGGCAGCCCCACGTCGAGCCCGAACTCGCCGATGACGACCGGCGCCCCGAGCCGCCGCGCGGTCCTCTCGGTCTGCTCGCGCCAGGCCCGCAGCGACGCGTCGACCTGCCCCTTGGTGTCGCCCGTGTACCCGCCGCCGAGGTCCATGGGCAGCGGATAGAGGTGCGGCGCGTACGCGATGCGCGCCTTCTCGCCGTCGCCGCGCGGGTCGTCCAGGCGCGGAAGCCCGGTGGCGAAGCCCCAGTTGGCGCCGATGGCGGACGGCTCGACGAGCAGCCAGCGGTCGCGGTCGACGGTGCGGATGGCGTCGATGCAGTCCTGGTAGAGCCGGGCGAGAGGCCCCGACTCGAAGGCCGGGCCCTGCACGCTGCCGCCCCAGGGCTCGTTCATCAGGTCGTAGCCGACGACCGCGTCGTCGTCGGCGAAGTACCGGGCCACCTCCCGCCAGGCCCTCGCGTAGTGGCCGCGCAGATCGCGCCCGCCGTCGGCCGTCCCCCAGAAGCGGTCGAAGGCGCGGACCGTGCCGGGCTCGACGTAGCCGAGCTCCCAGGGGTCGGTGGCGGCGGACGTGTGCCCGTCCGTCCCGGTGGCCCACGCGGGCGCGCCGTTCCCGCCGACCGCGGGCCCGTACAGATCCTGGTGCATGTCGAGCAGCACGTGATAACCGCGCTCCCCGTACCACCGCACCCGCTCGGCGACGCGCTTCAGATACGTCCTGTCGTACGTCCCCGGGGACGGCTCGACCTTGCGCCACTGCAGCAGGAAGCGGACGAAGTTCGTGCCCAGCGACCGCCGTTCGCGCGCGACGTCCTTCTCCTCGATCCACGGCATGCCGTCGGGGGCCGTCTTGGCGCTGCTCGCGGTGGACAGGCCGCGCAGCACGAGCGCGCGCCCCTGCCGGTCGGTGATCCACCGGTGGCCGCTCGCGGTGTCGGCGCGCCCGGCCCCCGCGCCCTCGGGGCCGACGGCGACCAGGAGGGCGGCGGCGACGGCGAGCACGACCGCGCCCACGACCCAACTGCGGTGTGCCACAGGGGACTTCATGGCCGGGATGGTAGATCGCATGCCCCCGTGAGCAATAGACCTGAGCATTGTTCACTTTTCTTGGTCCGCCCCCTGTCGGCGCGCGCCCCGGCGCCCTACAGTCGCGCCATGCGGACGAAGATCGACGCACCGCGGGGGCGGGCGGCCGACGCGCTGTGGGGGCGCGTCGACGCCACGGCCCTCGCCGCCTGCTCGGTGGCTTCGCTGACCCATGGGCTCACCCAACTACCGCCCACACAGCGCGCTTTGGGGAGGTACGACGACGTCACGACGACCGGGGCGGCCTGGCTGTCCGGGCTCGCGGCGCACGGGACCTGCCCGAGGGCTTCCGCGCCCGCCGCGCGGGGTGGCTGCGCTTGATCGACCCGGCGGGTGGCTGGCCCGGCCTGCGGGAGACGGCCTTGGGGAACATCGGTACAGCCGTTGGCGCTGAGATTGATCATGGTCGGCTAGCACAGTGATCACCCCCGGGGCAGGGGTTCACTGAAAGATCGTCGATCTGGGCGGGGCCTGGCTACGGTCCGCCTCATGCCGGTGGAGTTCCTAACTGATGATCAGGCTGAGGCGTACGGGAAGTTCGCCGAGGAGCCGACGAGACCTGAGCTGGAGCGGTTTTTCTTCCTGGACGATGTCGACCGGGCTCTGATCGCGCTGCGGCGTACCAAGCAGCACCAGCTGGGTTTCGCCCTCCAGATGTGCACGGTCCGCTACGTGGGGCTGTTCCTGGAGGACGCCCTGGCGGTGCCGTGGCCGGTGGTCGAGCACTTGGCTGTACAACTCGGCATCGAGGACCCCTCGTGCGTGAAGCGGTACACCGAGCGGCCGAAGACGGCGTACGAGCACGCGTGGGAGATCCGGGACGCCTACGGCTACCACCCGTACGACGATCCGGAGTGGGGTCGGAAGTTCCGTACGTTCCTGCACGGCCGGGCGTGGACACACGCGGAGGGGCCTGTCGCGCTGTTCAACCAGGCAGTGGGCTGGCTGCGGCGGAACCGGGTACTGCTGCCGGGTGTCTCGGTGCTGGCCCGGCAGGTGTCAGAGGTCCGCACGATCGCGGAGAAGCGGCTGCATGCCACCGTGGCCAGGGCGGCTCAGCGCGCGGACCCGGCGCTGCCGGTGGACCTGGTGGCCACGCTGGTGACGCCGGAGGGCGGTCGGTACTCGGAGTTGGAGCGGTTGCGCCGGCCTCCGACGCGGACGACGGGCACGGCGTTCGCGCGGTCGCTGGAGCGGGTCGATGAGATCGGTGCGTTCCAGCTGGGGAGGTTGAAGCTGTCGCAGATCCCGCCGAACCGGCTCGCGGCGCTGGCCCGGTACGGGCTGGGGTCAAAGGCCGCGAGTCTGGAGCGGGCCGCGGAGCCCAAGCGCACAGCAATGCTCACCGCGGTGATGCGCCACCTTGAGGCCAAGGCAATCGACGAGGCGCTGGACCTGTTCTCGGTGCTGATGGCGACGAGGCTGATCAGCAGGGCGAAGAGGGCCACCGACAAAGAACGGCTCTCGGCGCTGCCGCAGCTGGAAACGGCGTCGCGGACCCTGGCGCGGGCGGCGAAGGTGCTGTTCGAGGAGCTGGAACTGGTCGAGGCACACGGCACGGATCTGGACGCGGCGGCACTGTGGCGGGCGGTGGAGGAGGTCGCGCCCCGGGCCGTGGTGATGAGTGCGGCCGCGCTGGTGGTTTCGCTCGTGCCGGAGGACGAGGACTCGGCGGCCGTCGCGATGCGGGCGGCGTTGGCCACCCGGTACAACACGGTGCGGCCGTTCCTGTCGCTGCTGGGCGAGTCGAAGGCGCTGGATGCGGCGACCGGTGGGAAGCGGGTGCTGGCCGGGGTGAAGCGGCTGCCCGCTCTTGCGCGGCGGCGGGTGAAGGACAAGCCGCTGCTGCCGCGTGAGGTCGACGACAAGCTGGTGCCGGCCCCGTGGCGCAAGGTGGTGTACGCCAACGCCGAGCTGCCGCCGGGGGCCGTGGACAGGGACGCATATGTGGTGTGTGTGCTGGAGCAGCTGCACCGCGCGCTTCAGCGTCGGGACGTGTTCGCCTCTCCCTCGCACCGCCGATCCGACCCGCGCGCCCGGCTACTGGACGGCACCGAGTGGGAGGCCGTGCGGGAGGACGTCCTGGCGGGCCTGAGCCTGGACATGCCTGTCGAGGAGCACCTGGCCGCGCTGGTGACGGCGCTGGATGCAGCGTGGAAGCAGATGGCGGAGCGGCTGGAGACGGCCGGGCCGGACACGAAGGTCACCATCGAGGTCCCGCCGGGCGGCCGGGCGAAGCTGAACGTGTCCAAACTCGGCGCCCTGGGCGAACCGAAGTCCCTGACCTGGCTGCGGGGGCGGGTGGAGAAGATGCTCCCGAAGATCGACCTGCCGGAGCTGCTATTCGAGGTGCACGGCTGGACCGGGTTCCTGGACACCTTCGTACACCTGGGCGACGGCACAACCCGCATGAAGGACCTGACCACCTCACTGGTGGCCCTCCTGGTCTCGGAGGCGTGCAACATCGGCATGACCCCGGTCATCAACCCCGCCCACGAGGCGCTTCACCGTTCCCGGCTGGTGCACGTCGACCAGTTTTACCTGCGGGCCGACACCATCGCCGCGGCGAACGCCGCACTGATCGAGGCCCAGGGCCAGGTGCCGATCGTGCGGTACTGGGGAGACGGCCTGCTGGCCTCGGTCGACGGACTGCGGTTCGTCGTCCCCGTCCGCACCATCAACGCCGCCCCGTCGCCCAAGCACTTCGGGTTCAAGCGCGGCATCACCTGGCTCAACGCCGTCAACGACCAGGTCGCGGGCATCGGGCAGATGGTGGTGCCGGGCACCCCTCGCGACTCCCTGCACATCCTGGCCGCACTGCTGAACCTCGACGGCGGGGTGAAGCCGGAGATGGTCGCCACCGACAACGCCTCGTACAGCGACATCGTGTTCGGCATCTTCCGCATCCTGGGCTACAACTTCAGCCCCCGGTTCAAGGACCTGGACGACCAACGATTCTGGCGCGCGTCCCGTCCCTCCCCGGCGTAGAGACAGGCACGTACGGGCCGCTGGAGCCGCTGGCCCGCAACCGGGTCAACCTGAACAAGGTGATCACTCACTGGCCGGACATGCTCCGGGTCGCCGGTTCCCTGGTCACCAACCAGGTCCGCGCCTACGACCTGCTGCGGATGTTCGGACGCGAGGGCCACCCGACCCCGCTGGGACAGGTGTTCGCCGAGTACGGGCGGATCGCCAAGACCGAGCACCTGCTCCGCGTCGTCGACCCGGTCGACGACACCTACCGCCGTCAGATGAACCGCCAGCTCACCGTGCAGGAGTCCCGCCACAAGCTGGCCCGCGACGTGTGCCACGGCAAACGCGGCACCATCCACCAGGCGTACCGGGACGGCATGGAGGACCAGCTCGGATCGCTCGGTCTGGTCCTCAACGCCGTGGTGCTCTGGACCACCCGGTACATCGACGCCGCTGTCGCCCAGCTCCGCGCCGAGGGCCACGAGGTCCGGGACGAGGACATCGCCCGACCCTCCCCGCTGAAGCACCGCAACCTCAACGTCTTGGGCCGCTACAGCTTCACCGCCTCCGCCCCGGCCGGCGGGGCCTTGCGGCCGCTGCGCGACCCGGACGCTGACGGGCTTGACGATCATGACGACGGTGCAGCGGCGTGAGCGTCCCGGTCAGCTTCCGCAGCCGTAGCCGGTCGCGGACTCTGCTTCGGCGGCTGTCGCCGAAGAGTCGGTGGCCTACTCGTACTCGTGGTCTGTGCAGAGGTGGGTAGTCAGGGCCACACATGCCCACTCCTCCCAGGCGTCGGGGGACCAGCCCCGGTCGCGGACGAAGATCAGGTATAGCTCCGGACTGAGCAGCCCGTACAGCAGGTCGGCGGCGCGGGCGGTATCGACGTCGGGGCGGGCGTCGGGCTTGGAGGCCAGTGCCTTCGCTGCGGCGTGCTGGACGGTAAAGCGCGGGTCGGGGCCGGCGGGCCACTGCGCGGCGATCTCCGGGTCCGTGGCGGCCGCAGCCGCGATCAACGGCATGATCGGGGCGACCCGGCCGAGGATGTCGCGTACACCCCGTACGTGGGCGCGCAGTTGCCCGGCCGCGGTGGGCTCGGCGCACGCGGCGCGGAACCAGTCGCGGTCCATCGTGGCGACCGGTTCGACGTCGCCCGCGATGGCCGTGTCGACGACGTCCTTGAACAGCGCGCGCTTGTTTCGGAACACGAAGTACACGGTCTGGACGGCCACACCCGCGCGATCCGCAACCTCCTGAAGGCTTGTCGCACCGTACCCCTGCGCGACGAACAGCTCCCGCGCCGCCGCAACGATCTTCTCGCGAGTACGCCGCGAGCGCTCGGCCCTCTTGTCGGGGCGCTTGACGTTCTGTCCGTCGGATCCCTTGACCGCATCCATGCCGGGAGTCTATCTCTAGAGTCAGTCACTAGAGACAAACTCTAATTTCTTGGAAGGGTAGCGATGAGTGAGACTCGGACGGCTGCGGAGCTCGAGCAAGAGGGGCTTGTGCGCCGCGTGTTGGAGGACTTCTACCGGGAAGGCAAGCCGCCGTGGGACAGCGGCATCACGCCGCCCGAGCTGGTGGCCCTGATAGAGGGGCCCGGTGCGCTGATGCCGGGCCAGGTCCTCGAACTCGGCTGCGGAACTGGGACCAACGCGGTGTACCTGGCCCGGCACGGCTGGCGGGTGACGGCCGTCGACCTGGTCGACCGCGCGGTCCGGCAGGCGAGGGAGAAGGCCGACGCGGCCGGAGCGGACGTCACGGTGCTGTGCGGGGACGCCACCCGACTCGACGAGGTGGGCGTGCCCGGCCCGTACGACCTGTTCTTCGACCTGAGCTGCTACTGCGGGATTCCACCGCACCGTCGCGACGCCTACGCCGCCGGCCTCACCAAGCGTGCCGCCCCCGGTGCACGACTGCTGATGTTCGGGTACGGGCCCGGGGCGTTTGACGACTCGTGGTCCGGCGTCACTGCGGACGAACTCAGCGCCAGGTTCTCCGGGTGGCAGCTGACCGACGTGACGCCCGGCACGAACCCCGTCCCGACGTTCTGGTTCACGCTGCACCGTGCTGCCGCCGCGGCATAAGCTCAGTCACGCCGGGCATCTTCGAGCCACGGACATCGCGCGCGGTCGTTCTCACAAATGAACATCTGTGTCCCCGTCCCGGAGATCGCCAAGAAACTGGTCATCAAGACCGGGAAGAACGCGGGCAAGAACCCCTCGGTCGCCTCGCTCTACCGAGCGTTGGCCGAAGCTGAGGAAGCCGCCGCGGACGACAGCCTGCCGGTGCGGCCCAAGCCCGTCCGCATCCGCCGGCCCGGGGACCCGCTCACTCCCGAGGAGATCGACCTCCGCGAACGCCTCCAGGCCCAGCCTCACCCGAACACGGAGATTCGCAGCTAGACCTCATGATCAATCTCGGCGCCAACGGCTGTACCGATGTACCCCGAGGCCGGGAGAGCGCGGAGGGCGGCGCCGTCCTGACCGCACTCGGCGAGTGCGCGAGGGCTCTTCGCGCGTACGAGAACGAACTGACCGTCCGAAGCGCGGAGGACCCCACCCTCCCTCCGCTCGCCCGCGTCGTCCCGAGCCTCACGCATCTGATCTGCAACCGCGTGCTCGGCTACGACCGCGAGCGCGAACGCCACGCCCACGCCCTGGCCCGCGCCTGCGTGCTGGCCCACGCCGACCGACAGAGGCACCGACGATGACCGTCCGCCACGCCACTCCCACCGAGCAGACGTCGCCCGGCCCCGGCCCCAACCCTGCGGCGATCGAGGCGGCCGTCGAGCGTGTGGCGCGCACGCTCGCCGATCCGCAACGCGTGTCCCGGCGCCTCGAGCGCCCCGAGGAGTTCCCCGGCGCCGCACGCCCGGACTCCCTGGAGAACCACGCCGGTGCGGCGCTCCTGCTGGCCGAACTCGCCGGGCACGACCGCGCCTGGCTGCGCCCGGCCCACGCACACATCACGGTCGCCGCCCAGGCGCTCACGCGCGGCACGACGTCCGCCGGGCTGCACCTGGGGCCCGCCGCCGTCCTGGCGGCGGTGCAGGCGTGCGCCCCGCACGGCGGCCACTACCCGCGCCTGCGCCACCGGCTGGTCGCCCACGTCGCCGACGAGCAGCGGCAGCGGGTGGCCGTGGAGCGGGCCTCGGCGGCGTGCGAAGGCGGTGTGCGGTGGGCGATGCACGACGCCGTCGTGGGCCTGTCCGGGACCGGCCGCCTCCTGCTGACCGCGCTTCTGGAGGGCAGCGGCGAGGAGCGCGAGTCGGCGGAGCCCGCCCTGCGGGAGACGCTCGCCCTCCTCACCGAGTTGTCCCGGCCGGTCACCGTGCGCGGGCGGGAGGTTCCCGGGTGGTGGGTGCCTTCGCATCTCCTGGTGATGGAGCGCGACCGCGAGCGGTATCCGCTCGGCGAGTTCAACGTCGGTCTGGCGCACGGGATTTCGGGCCCGCTCGCGCTGCTCGCCCTGTGTGCGGAGCACGGCGTCACCGTTCCGGGGCAGGACGGCGCGCTGCACCGGATCGGCGAGTGGCTCGTGCGGCGGGCCCGCGTCGACAGCGCGGGCCCGTACTGGCCCGCCCGCATCGCCTTCGAGGAGGAGACGGGCGGTTCCGGGGGCGGGGCGGCAGGCGATTCCGAGAGGGCGACCGCCGACCCTCGCCCCACGCGAGTCCCCCGAGCACCCGAGCTCCCCCAGCCCAGTTGGTGCTACGGCACCCCCGGCATCGCCTCCGCCCTCCACCGGGCGGGCCTGGTCACCGGCACGCCCGCGTGCCAGCACCTCGCCCGCGAAGCGCTCCACGCCCTCCCCCGCCGCGACCACACCCCTGACCCCCTGCCGAGCCCCATCGTCTGCCACGGCCGGGCGGGACTCCTTCAGGTGGCGTGGCGACTCGGTCGTACGACAGGGGACGCCGACCTGCTCGGCCAGGCAGACGCGGCGGGCGCGCGGGTCCTCGAACTCGCCGACACCGACGCCCCGTTCGGCTTCCCGCCCGCCCAGCACCCCGTCCCGGGCATCCTCCAGGGGGCCGCCGGTGTCGCCGCCGCGCTGCTGTCACTCGTGACGAACGGCCGGGGCGACCACTCGCCGCACTGGGACCGGATCCTGCTCCTGTCCTGAGACCCGCAGCCCCCCAGCCCCCCAGCCCCCATCTCCCGGCCCCCTCGACCCCGAGCCCCTACGACAGGTCCTTCGCCTCGCCGTCCGGCTTGAGGTCGACCAGCTTGTCGTCCACGCCCTGCTCCTTGAACGCCTTCACGAGGGACGCCATGTCCTCCGAGTAGATGTTCCAGCTGTCGGTGTGCACCGCGACCACCTTGCGGGGGTCGAGGTCCTTCGCCACCAGGGCCGCGTTCTTCGAGGTGAGCGTCAGCGGGGCGTTGTCGAGGATCGCCGGGGTGCGGGCGGCACCCGCGAAGAGCACGGCCGTGTCGATGCGGCCGAACTTCTTCTTGATGCGGTCGCCGGCCTTCGCGGCCACCTTGACCGAGGCGTTGTCACCAGAGATGTACGTGGTGGGGACGCCCTTGCCGCTGAGCACGAAGCCGGTGACCTCGCCGTCCGCGCCGCGGTCCACTCCGTCCGGGCCGTGCAGGGCGGGCACCGCAGTGACCTTGATGCTGCCGCGGGAGGTCGTGACCTTCTTGGACGACCAGCTCTTCATGCCCGTGACGTGCTTGCCCAGGCGCTGGTGCGCGCCCGGTGTGGAGAGCACGACGGGGATGTCCTTGAGCAGCGCGCGGCCCTTGTCGTCGAGGTTGTCGTCGTGCTGGTCGTGCGAGAGCAGCACGGCGTCGATCCTGCCGAGCTTCTCGGGGCCGAAGGCGGGGCCCTGCTTCTTCTCCAGGCCGCTCTTGTACTTCTTGGGCTCGTCGAAGGTCGGGTCGAGCAGGATGCGCGCGCCGCCGATCTCCAGGACCGTGGTCGGCCCGCCGACGTGCGTGGCGGTGAAGGCGGTGGCCTCGGAGCCCCGGCCGCCGGTCTTCGCCGCGTCCGCGGCGGGGGCCGCCTTGGAGGCGTCGTCGTCGCCGCCCCCGCCGCCGCAGGCCGCGAGGAGGGACAAGCTCGCGGTGACGGCGACGGCGGCCGACGCGGCGCGGAGGAACGTCGAACGGTTCATCAGGAATACCTGCTCTCTCGGTACGGACGCCGGCACGGGGCCCGCGGACGGGCAGGCGTGCGCACGGACATCGGCACGAACGGAACGGTGGACGCCCTGGGACAGGCCCTGTTCGCCCCCCAAGACGTTTTGAACGCTAACACATGACGTAAGCGTTGATAACAACATTCCGCGAGCACCGCTCACACACGACCCCAAGCGCCGGATACCCCCAGGTCAGATCCGTTAGCGCTGCTATCGTGGGCCCATGTCGACGGCACGAGAGCGCATCCTGGACGCCACCGCGGAACTGCTCGCCACCAAGGACGCGCTGGCGATCTCGACCCGCGCCATCTGCGACCGGGCCAAGGTCGGCATGCCCGAGATCTACCGGCAGTTCGGCGACAAGCAGGGGCTGCTGACCGCGGTCGCCGACCTCGGTTTCGAGCGCTTCCTCGCCAACAAACGGCGCAATCCGCTCACCGAGGACCCGGTGGCGGACCTGCGCACGGCCTGGGACAGCCATGTCGCGTTCGCGCTGGGCAACCCGCACCTCTACCGGCTGATGTTCACGCCGACGGGGGACGCCAAGCCGCAGGCCATCAAGGAGGCGCAGGCCCTGCTCCTGTCGGCGGTGGAGCGCTGCCGCGCCGCGGGACGGCTGCGTACGCCCGCCGAGCTGGCCGCTCAGTCGATACTCTCCGCCAACGTGGGCGTGTGCCTGATGGCGCTGTCCTTCCCCGAGTCGTTCGGCGGACTCGACATCTCCCAGTCGGTGCGCGACGCCGTGATCGGGAAGGTCACCGGCGACGAGCGGGAGGACACCCGGATCGGCAGCGCGACCGTCCTCGCCCAGGCACTCGTCGGCACTCTCACCGGCACGACGCCCGTGGACGACGCCGGCATCGACCGTCTCACGCGCGCGCTGCGGCCGACGGCGGCCCCGAAGGCGCCACCTCCACCGTGAGGTGCTTCATCAACGGCTGGTCGCTCTGGGCGCTGAAGTCGCCCGCCGGGCACAGGACGTTGAGCTCCGGCATGTAGCCGACCGCGCAGCCCTGCGGCAGGTCGTGGGCGAGCGCCCGGTAGCGGCGGACCGTGCGGCGGGTGCCGTCCTTCGCGAGCGAGGTGATGTCCACCTCCGCCATGTCCGTCAGACCGCGCTCGCGCATGTCGGCCGCGTTCATGAACAGCAGCGTGCGCAGGTTCTTCACCCCGCGGTAGCGGTCGTCGTCCGAATAGATCGTGGTGTTCCACTGGTCGTGGGAGCGGACGGTGGCCAGGGTCAGCAGTCCGGGGGCCGGTGTGGGGTCGGTGAGCGGGGCGAGCGAGAACTCGGCCCTGCCGGACGGCGTGAGGAAGATCCGCTCACGGGCGGGCTGGCGCAGCCGGAAGCCGTTCGGGGGCTGCCGTACGCGGCGGTTGAAGTCCTCGAAGCCCTCCAGGGCGCGCTGCATGATGTCGCGGATGCGGTCGTAGTCCTCGACGTACCAGTGCCAGGGCGTGGCGCTGTCGGGCAGGGCGGCCCGGGCCAGGCCCGCGATGATCGCGGGCTCGGACAGCAGATGGGGCGACGCGGGCTTCTTGATGCCCTTGGACAGGTGCACCATCGACATCGAGTCCTCGACGGACACCGACTGCTCCCCCGCCCTCTGCACGTCGTGCTCGGTGCGCCCCAGGCACGGCAGGATCAGCGCCTGCCGGCCGTGTTCGAGGTGGCTGCGGTTGAGCTTGGTGGAGACGTGCACGGTCAGCTCGCAGCGGCTCAGCGCGCGGGCGGTGTACTCCGTGTCGGGCGCGGCGAGCGCGAAGTTGCCGCCCATGCCGACGAACACCGTCACCTCGCCCCGGTGCATCGCCTCCAGGGTGCGCACGGTGTCCAGGCCGGGCTTGCGGGGCGGGGTGATGCCACAGGCGTCGGCGAGCCGGTCGAGGAACTCCTCGCTCGGCCGGTGGTCGATGCCGCATGTGCGGTTGCCCTGCACGTTCGAGTGGCCGCGGATGGGGCAGGGGCCCGCGCCCTCCCTGCCGATGTTGCCGCGCAGCAGCAGGACGTTGACGATCTCGCGGATCGTGTCGACGCCGTGCTCCTGCTGGGTGACGCCGAGGCACCAGCTGATGATGGTGCGGTCGGCCTCGCGGTAGACCCGGGCGGCCTGCTCGATCTGCGCGCGGGTGAGGCCCGACGCCGCCTCCAGGTCCGCCCACGGCGTCGCCTCGCACAACTGCCGGTAGGCCTCGAAGCCTTCCGTGGCCCGCTTGAGGAACTCCTCGTCCAGGGCGGTGGGGTCGGTGGCGGCGTACTCCAGGGTGGCCTTGGCGATGCCGCGCATCAGGGCCATGTCACCGGCGATGCGGGGCTGGAGGTTCAGCGTCCCCGTCGGCGTGGCCTTGTTCAGCGCCATGTGGAGGAAGTCGTGCGGCACGATCGTGCGCCCCGAAGCGGCTTCCACCAGCGGGTTGACGTGCACGATCCGCGCCCCGCGCCGATACGCGTCGGCGAGCGCGGTGATCATGCGGGGTGCGTTGGAGGCGGCGTTCACCCCCATCACGAACAGTGCGTCGCAGGCGTCCAGGTCGCGCAGGTCGACGGTGCCCTTGCCGGTGCCGAGCGACGCCTTGAGCGCGCGGCCGCTGGCCTCGTGGCACATGTTCGAACAGTCGGGCAGATTGTTCGTGCCCAGTTCGCGGACCATCAGCTGGTACAGGAAGGTCGCCTCGTTCGAGAGTCGGCCCGAGGTGTAGTACGCGGCCCGGTCCGGGTCGTCCAGGCCCCGCAGCACCTCGCCGAACAGGGCGAACGCATCGCTCCACGACACGGGTACGTAGCGGTCGGATTCCGGTTCGTACACCATCGGCTCGGTCAGGCGGCCCTGGTCCTCCAGCGCGAAGTCGCTCCAGGTGCGCAGCTCGGTGACGGTGTGCGCGGCGAAGAAGTCCCGGCCCGCGCGCTTGTGGGTCATCTCCCACGTCGCGTGCTTGATGCCGTTCTCGCACAGGTCGAGCTTGAGCCCCCGGTAGTCGTCGGGCCAGGCGCAGCCGGGGCAGTCGTAGCCCTTCCCGGGGTGGTTCATCACGGGCATCGCGCGCAGCGCGCGGAAGGGTTCGCGGGAGCGCCAGATGACCTCGCCGACGCTCTTGGCCGCACCCCATCCGGCGGCCGGATGGTGGTAGGCGGAGTGCGCCGGTTCCCTCGCGGGCTCGGGCCCGTCGCCCGCCGCGTCCGCGCGTGAGGCGTGGGAGGGGTTCTTCGGCATGACCGCCGCCTTTCGTCCCGGATTCCGGTCCCCCGGGCGCGGCCCCGGGCAGGGGGCCACCGGTCGCGGGGCACCACCCGCCGCGGGGACCTCCCGTCGATCGTAGGCAGCACTCCTGGACCGGCGCGCAGGCTCCGCGCTGAACGGGGGACCCCGCGGCGCCCTCTCCGGGCGCCCCGGGAACCCCTTCTCCCCGGGTTTCCCAGGGCTTCCGCCCGGTCTGCACAATCGGGTCCCATGACGGTCACGGGCATGAGCGGGAAACTCCGCGCCATCGGTCAGGACGTGCACGCCTGGCTGCCTCCGCGACACGGTTGGGGGCTGGCCAACTGCGGGCTCCTGGTCTCCCGCGACACCGCGCTGTGGATCGACACTCCGTACGACCACCAACTGGCCCGTGCGTTCCTCGCGCAGAGCGGGGCCGTGCTGCCCGAGGGGGTGACCGTCGACCGCATCGTGGTCACCCACCCCAACGGCGATCACATGTGGGGTGCCGGGGTGCTCCCCCGGGCGGAGATCATCGCTTCCCGGCAGGCCCGTGAGCACCTCCACTTCGATCCGCATCCCCAGCAGCAGCACGCCCTGGTGGGCGCGGTCGATCCCACGACGCCGTGGGGCGCGTACGTGGTGGAGCACTTCGGCGGCTACGACTGGTCGACGGTGCGGCCCGTCGCCGTGTCGACCGCGTTCACCGAGGAGCTCGAACTGACCGTGGGCGCCTACCCGGTGCACCTGTCCGTCCTGCCGTCCGGGCACACCCAGGGGGACCTGTTCGTCCATCTGCCCGCGCAGCGCGTCGTGTTCACGGGCGACACGGTCTTCGGATCGTCCCCGGAGCAGCCCGGCGACCACCCGGTCCACTGGGCGGGACCGCTGGCCCAGCTGATCTCCTCGTGCCGGCGGATGCTGGAGACCGGGGCCGAGACCTTCGTCCCCGGCCATGGCCCGGTGCTCGACGCCGCGGGCCTGCGCGGGCACATCGACTACCTGGAGTACGTCCAGGAGCGCGCCCACGCCTGCCACGCCGCCGGACTCACCGCCGCCGAGGCGGCCCGGAGCGTCATCGACGAAGGACGCCATCCCGAACTGGGCCTGCCCGAGCGCCTGTTGGTCACCATCGGCAGCGAGTACCGGGGCATCGACGGCGGCGGACAGCCCGACATGGTCGCCACGATGCAGCAGGTCGCGGCGCTGGCCTGGGACCTCAGGACGGGCGAGGCGCCGCCTGCGGGACGTGGGGGACGTCCTTGACGAACACGACCCCGTCAAGGGCCGTCAGATGTCCCGGATCCAGCGAGGCGTAACCGAACCAGGGCGACTCGCGGACCACGGGCAGTGTGTCGCCGAAGACGGCGGCCAGCCGCGGGGCGTCGATGACACAGCGGTCCTCGGGGAGCGCGTAGAGGAGTCCTTCGAGGGTGTCCGACGGCGGGGTGTCCACGCCCTGGTGCCGGATGGTGCCGAGAGCCGTGGCGACGAAGGCGTACTCCTCTCCGAGCCGGGCGCTCACCAGCGCCCCGGCGCTCCACCACTCCACCGGCCCCTGCCACATCCGCATCGAGCTCTTGGGCCGCTGGAGATGGGAGTTCTGGGCGAAGACCAGCACCGGGTCGCGTTCGGCGAGGGCGAGGAGGTTTCCGGCCATCATCAGGTCCCGCAGCGCGCAGAGCCGCGTCATGCGGGCGGCCGAGGCGTCGGCCATCCCGTGGTGGTAGCGCAGCAGGCCGGTGGCGGTCCGCCCGTGCAGGCGCGCCCGGTGCCACTCCTCCTTCTCCTCCCAGGAGTTCCCCACGAGCGGGTTCGGGGCCTGGATGCCGAGCAGATGCGGGGCCTGCGCGTCGAGGAGCGCCACCAGGTCGTCGGCGATCACCCTCAGTCGTGCGGCCTCGGGTGACTGCCCGGTCGACTGGGCCGGGTCCATCATCGCGGCGGGTTCGGTCCACCGGTCGTCGGTGCCGAGCAGACGGTCGAGTACGTCGGCGGTGCAAGGCAGCAGGTCCGTGTCCACGCGGGCCGCGAGGTAGCCGTGGAGTGCGGTGAGGGCCTGCCGGGGGCTCTCGGCGCCGCTGATCTCCAGGGGGCCGTCGAAACCGGCGAAGCGGAGCCGCTCGGACGCGGGACGGCCTTCGTTGTGCGCGCGCATCCAGCGCACGAGTTCGCGGTTGGCCGCGGACGCGCCGAATCCGTGGCTGAAGCCGTGTTCCATGACCTCGTCGAGGGTGCCCTTGCCCGAGGTGACGTAGTCGTCGACGAGCAGGCCCTTCATACAGTCGCTCTCGATCGCGATCGCGCGGTACCCCTCCTGCTCGACGAGTTGCCGGAACAGCTCGTTGCGCAGCTCCAGCAGGGTGTCCTCGCCGTGGGTGGGCTCGCCCAGGGCGAGCAGTCGGGGCCTGGTGGGAAGCAGCCGCATGACAGCGGCAGCGTCGACAGTACGGGCGGTGTGCTTGATGTCGGTCGCCATGCCTTCAACGCTATCGTTGAACCTTCGGTGGAAACTTTTCCGCGCTATCGTCGGGTTCGTGGGACGCAACCTTCAAAGCGGTGAGCGGCTCAGGCCGATCGACCTGGCGCGCGGGCACGGTCTGTCCACGCAGGCGATCAGGAACTACGAGGAGGCCGGCATCCTTCCGGCCGCCGACCGCACGCCCAACGGCTACCGCACCTATACGCCGCTGCACGCGCGGGCCCTGCGCGCGTTCCTCGCCCTGCTGCCCGGTCACGGCCACCCGACGGCGACGGCGATCATGCGCGCGGTGAACGAGGGCGCGGCCGACGAGGCGTTCCGCCTCATCGACGAGAGCCACGCCCAGCTCCTCGACGACCGCCGCACCCTCCAGGCGGTGGAGCACGCGCTGCGCGGCCTGGAGCCCACCGAGCCGCCCCGCCCCGGCCCCGCCTCCGGGCCCCACGGCGCTTCCGGCCCCGACGGCGCGTTCATCGGCTCCCTGGCCGAGAAGCTCGGCATCCGCCCCGCGACGCTGCGCAAGTGGGAGCGCGCCGGATTGCTGAGCCCGGACCGTGATCCACGGACCGGATACCGCGTCTACGACGAGGCCGACGTACGGGACGCCCGGCTGACCCACCAACTCCGGCGCGGCGGCTATCTGTTGGAGCAGATCGCCCCGCTCATCGACCAGGTGCGGACGGCCGGCGGCCTGGAACCGCTGGAGACCGCGCTGGACGACTGGCGCGGCCGGCTCGCCGCCCGGGGGCGGGCGATGCTGAGCGGCGCCGCCGAGTTGGAGACCTACCTCGGCGAACGCCGACGCGACCAGCGCCGGCAGGCCTCACGGACAGCGGGATGAGGGCATTTCCCGTGCTGCCCCTCGCCCCGCGGGCGGCCGTCCCCTAGGCTCGCCCCACCACGTACGGTCCTGAATCTGCTGAGGACAGGACGCTGGCCATGGATCGCGAGCGCCTCTTCAGAACGCTGACATTCTGGCTGCGTCCCGACTTCGTGCTGCGCGTCGTCAACCGGTTCCAGAAGGTCGCCGGTTTCGACCGTTCGATGGCCCTGGCCTCCGGTGCGCTCAGCGCGCTGATCCCGCTCGCCATGCTGAGCGGCGCTCTCTTCGGCGAGGAGGCCGGAGCGCGGATGGTCAATCGCTACGGTCTCACCGGCGGCGGTGCCGAGGCCGTCAGATCCGTGTTCTCCGCGGGAGCCACGAGCGCCGGCGTCGGCGTCTTCGGAATGGTGTTCCTGGCGATCTCGGTGCTGAGTTTCTCCAGAGCCCTACAACGGCTGTTCGAGCAGACCTGGGACCTGAGGCCGCTCGGTGTGCGCAACACGCGCAACGGCCTGGAGTGGATCTGCACGCTCAGCCTCTACACCGCGGTGATCGGGTGGATCTACGCCGCCCTGGGCTGGGGGCACCTGGGACTCGCGGCCGCGGTGTGCGAGATTCCGGTGACCGCCGTGTTCCTCACCTGGAGCGGATGGATCCTCTCCGCCAAGCGCCTGGCACGGGCGGTCCTGCTCCCCTTCGCGATCTCCGCGGCGGTCCTGTCCGCGGCCTACTCCGTGGTCGCGACCGCCTATCTCCCGCGTCTGTTCAATTCCTACGCCTCGCGCTACGGAGCGGCCGGCGCCGTCTTCGGGATGGCCTCCGCCCTCTTCACCGCCATGCTCATCCTCGTCGCGTCAGCGGCCCTGGGACGGGAGGTACGCGACGAGCTCGTCCAGATCCGTCAGGGACGACGTCCGTCCCACCACGAGGTCCGCCGGCAGTGGGACAGCATCGTCGAACAGGTGCGGTTGCGTTGGCGCACGGTACGCAAGCCCGCCCCACGCCAAGAGTCCGAGGACTCCCGGTGACACGCGTGCGGGAACCACGGTGCCCCGCCTCAGCGCCTGCCCATGAGCACCGCCCCCGCGCTCGCCGCGACCACCATCGCGATCGCCGCGCACTGCTGCCACGACATCCCCTGGTCGAGGACCAGATAGCCCGCCAGCGCGGCGACGGCGGGTGCCAGGCTGGCCAGGACGGCGAACGTCGACGCGGGCAGCCGGCGCAGGGCGAGCAGTTCCAGGGTGTAGGGCACGCCCGAGGACATCACCGCGATCGCGAGGCCCAGCGCGAGCACGCCCGGTTCGAGGAGCACGCCGCCCGCCGACCCGATGCCCAGCGGCAGGCTGACCAGGGCCGCGAAGGCCATCGCGATCGCCAGGCCGTCCAGGCGCGGGAAGCGCGCCCCTGCGCGGGCGCCCTGCACGATGTACGCCGCCCACAGGGCCCCCGCCCCCAGCGCGAACGCCGCTCCGGCCGGGTCGAGTCCGCCGAAGCCGCCGCGGCCCAGCAGGTACACCCCGGCCAGCGCGAGCCCGGCCCACAGGAAGCTGACGGCACGGCGTGCGGTGACGACGGAGAGGAGGAGCGGCCCGAGCACTTCGAGGGTGACCGCCGCGCCCAGCGGGATCCGGTCGATCGCCTGATAGAAGAGGATGTTCATGCCGCCGAGCGCCAGGCCGTAGCCGCCGGCCACGGCCCAGTCGGCGCGTGAGAGCCCGCGCAGCCGCGGGCGGGTGACGGCCAGGAGCAGCAGCGCGGCGAGCGTCACCCGCAGGGCGACCGTGCCGAGCGCGCCGGCCCGGGGGAACAGCAGCGCGGCGAAGGCCGAGCCGAACTGCACGGACACCGCCCCGGCCAGCACCAGTCCGACGCCGCCGAGACTGCCGCGCCCCGGGGCGTGCCGAAGGAGCACCGGCTCGGCCGTCGGCGTGGGCGTGTTCTGCGCTGTCGTTGTCATGCCTCTCACGCTAGGAATCCCGTCGGCGCGTGTGAAATGCCGATTTCCCTGCGGTTATGCTTCTGAAGCATGACGATCGAGCTGCGGCATCTCCGGGCGTTCCTCACCATCGCCGAGGAGGGCAACGTCACCCGCGCCGCCGCCCGCCTCCATGTCGCCCAGCCCGCGCTCTCCCGCACCCTGCGCCAGATCGAGGACCACCTGGGCGTGCGCCTGGCCGACCGCTCCACTCATCACTTCGCGCTCACCGCCGAGGGCCGCGCGTTCCGCGACAAGGCCGCCGCCGCGCTCGCCGCCGTCGAGTCCGCCCTGGATCCGGGCGGGTTGAGCGGGCGTCCGCTGCGCCTGGGGCACACCTGGGCGGCACTCGGCGTCCACACCGTCCCGCTGCTGCGCCGCTGGGACGAGACGCACCCCGGAACCCCGCTGGAGCTGCTCCGCGTCGACGACCGCACGGCGGGCCTCACCCAGGGCAAGGTCGACGCGGCCCTGCTGCGCGGTGCCGTCGGGACGCCCGGACTGCGCACGGAGCTGCTCGTGTCGGAGGAGCGGGTCGTGGTCATGCCGACGGACAGCCCGCTGACCGGGCTCGCGCGCATCACGCTGGCCGACCTCGCCGGCCACACGATCGCCGTCAACACCGTCTCCGGTACGACGACGACGGCCCTGTGGCCGCCGACGGCCCGCCCGGTGGGAACCATCGAGGTGACGAACACCGACGAGTGGCTCATGGCGATCGCCGCGGGCCGCGCCGTGGGGATCTCCACGGCGGCCACCCCGAGCAATCACGCGCACCCCTCCTTGATCTACCGCCCGCTCGCGGACGCGCCCACGGTCCCCGTCGTCCTGGCCTGGCGCCCCGCCTTCGCCCACCCGGCCCTTCCCGACCTCCTGGCGCTGGCGCGCCAGGTGCTCGCGGACTGAGCCTCGGCCGCCGCAATCCGGAGGGCGGTCACCACAGCCGGTCGCCGAAGCGCGTCACGATCAGCATCGCCAGTACCCCGTACATCAGCATCGGGCCCACCCACGCGTACCGGCACAGCTCCTCCGTCAGGCGGCGCGGGGCGGGCAGCAGGCCGCGGCGGAGGGTGTGCAGCGTGACGTACCAGAACAGGGGCAGGACCACCGCCCACACGAGCAGGCACCACGGGCACAGCGCCCCGATCACGTACAGGCACTGGACGATCAGCCAGACCACGAAGGCGAACGCCGCCGTCACCGCCGCCTGCACCGTCCACCACAGCCACACCGGCACCGTGGCGCCCGTGGCGAGGACGAGGCCGAGCATCGCCAGCGCGGCGAAGCCCACGACGCCCAGCAGCATGCCGGGGAAGCCGAACACGTCGCTCTGCCAGGCGTCCATGACGTCGCCGCAGCTGAGCACCGCGCTGATGTTGCAGCCCGGCGCGAAGGCCGGGTCGGCGAGGGACGCGATGCGGTCGTGGGTGAGCACGGTCGAGGCGAGCGTGCCGAGCAGTCCCGCGCCCAGCATCAGCAGGCTGAGGGCGCGGCCGACGGGGACGCGGGCGGTGACGGAGGATGCGGGCATGGTCCTCAAGGGTGTGCGTGCCCGGCGCGGGCGGGCCAGGGACGTTGGTCCCGGGAGCGCCCGGACACCGTCCCCGCCGCGCGGGGCCTACGTCCCACGGCCCGTCCGGCGGGCGTCACTCGCGCGTGGTCAGGGCTCCGGTGAGGTGGTCGTAGGCCACGTGGGCGTGGAGCCGGACACCGGTGACGAGGGTGTCGTCGTCGAGGTAGAAGCCGGGGTTGTGATTGACGACGATGCCGCGGCCTCCCTCGACCGGGACGGGCACGCCGTCGTCGTTGAGTTCGGCGTCCTGGACGCCGAGCATGACGTACAGGCCGCCGTACGCGTTCACGAACTCCGACACGTCGTCGTAGCCGAGCGTGGCGCCCGTCTCCACGACCTTGTCGTCGCCGACGACGCGGCGGAACGTCGGCAGGGCCGCCTCCACCCACGGCGCGCTGTTGTGCACGGCGGGCACGTCCTGGAGGAACTCCACGGTGGCGGTGCAGTGGTAGGCCTGGGCGGTGTGGTCGGCCAGGGTCGTCAGGCGCTTCTGTACGTCGCTCATGTCGGCCTCGTCGATGCAGCGGACGGTGCCCCACAGGGTGACGGACTCGCCGATGATGTTGAAGCGGCCGACGTCCTCGATGTGCCCGATGGTGACGGTGACCGGGTCGAAGGCGTCGAGCTGCCGGTAGAGCTGGCCGATGCCGGTGATGATGGCGCCTGTCGGGGGCATGGGGTCGACGCCCTGCCACGGGGTCGAGCCGTGCACCTGCTTCCCCTTGACCACGATGCGCACCATGCAGGAGGCGCCGTACTGGTTGCCGACGCGGTAGCCGAGGTAGCCCTTCGGGTAGGGCGTGACGTGCATGCCGAACGCCATCGTGGGGACCGGGTCGGCGCAGGCGCCCTGCGCGAGCATCTCGCGCGCGCCGCCCTTCTCGTCGACCGGCGGCCCCTCCTCCGCGGGCTGGAAGAGGAACAGGACGGTGCCGGGCAGCTCCTCGCGTACGCCCGCGAGGACGGTCGCCGCGCCCATCAGCATCGCCGTGTGTCCGTCGTGCCCGCAGGCGTGCGACACGGGGAACGGGCCGCCCGGGTAGTCCTCGTCCACGGCCTCCGAGGCGAAGTCGGCGCCGCACAGGTCGGGCACCGGCAGCGCGTCGCAGTCGGCGCGCAGGGCGATCACCCGGTCCCCCGGCAGACCGCCGCGCAGCACACCGACCACTCCGTGCCCCGCGACACCCGTCCGCACCTCGTCGAGCCCGAGCGACCGCAGATGCTCGGCCACCAGCCGTTCGGTCCCGCTCTCCCTGTTGGGCAGCTCCGGATACCGGTGCAGATGCCTCCGCCACTGGATCACCTGCCCCGCCACGTCGTCCGCGCGCCGGTCCAGGTCCGGGTGGAGGGGTTCGTCGTGCACGGTGTTCTCCCTTTCGTGGCGTCGTGGCGCGCGACCGGCGGCGGGTCGGGCTCCCGCGAGGAGACCGGATCGCGACCTCTGGCAAGGAGACACCGAAGCGGCGCGGGACGCCACCAGGGGTGCGGTCGCAGGCCTACGGCCGCCGCGCGGGAACGGCCGCCGATCGAAGCGCGCGATCGTGTTCCGGCACCTCGCCGTCCGATGTCACCGACGCGCGGCCAGCACTGCCCCGAGGCCCTCTTGCAGGTCCTTGACGAAGAACTCGGGAACCTCCAGCGCCGGGAAATGCCCTCCGTTCTCCGGCTCGGTCCACCGGACGATCCGCCGGTACCGCTCCTGTGCCCAGGGGCGCGGGCACTTCTCGACGTCGCGGGGGTACATGGTGAGTGCCGTCGGGACGTCGAGCCGTAGTTCGGGGTCCAGTGAGTTGTGGCTCTCGTAGTAGATGCGGGCCGCCGATGCGCCGGTCCGCGTCAGCCAGTACAGGGTGACGTCGTCGAGAATCCTGTCCATGGACATCGTCTCGAACGGGCTGTCCTCGGTGTCCGACCACTCGGCGAACTTGTCGAGGATCCAGGCGAGGAGCCCGACCGGTGAGTCGACGAGCGAGTAGCCGATGGTCTGCGGTCGGGTCGCCTGCTGCTTCGCGTACGCCGCGCGGTGGTGCCAGAAGTCGCGGGTCTCCTCGGCCCACGCGCGCTCGACCGCCGTCAGCCCGTCCGTCGTCAACCCGGGCGGTCCCTCCGCGAACGTGGTGTGGATACCGAGCACGTGCTCCGGGAACCTGCCGCCGAGGACGGTGGTGATATTGCCTCCCCAGTCCCCGCCGTGGGCCACGAACGTGCCGTAGCCGAGCCTTCCCATCAGCTCCACCCATGCGGCCGCGATCTTTTCCGTTCCCCACCCGGTGGTGGCCGGCTTGTCGCTGTAGCCGAAGCCCGGCAGCGACGGGACCACGACGTGGAACGCGGGCGCGTCCGCGTCCTTCGGATCCGCCAGCTCGTCCACCGCGTCGACGAAGCGGGCAACGCTGTCCGGCCAGCCGTGCGTCAGGACCAGAGGAGTGGCGTCCGCGCGTGCGGATCGGCGGTGCAGGAAGTGGATTCCCAGATCATCGATGGTCGTGCGGAACTGGCCGATCTCGTTGAGGCGCTCTTCGAACAGCCGCCAGTCGTAGCTGGTGCGCCAGTGGTTCACGACGTCGACGAGGTCGGCGAGAGGCACGCCCTGTTCCCATCGACGAGGGCCGGACGCGGCGCGGTGGACCGTCTCGGCCTCCGGCAGCCGCGCCGCGGCCAGGCGTGCGCGCAGATCGGCGAGGTCGGCGTCGGACGCGTGGACTTCACACGCTTGCACGTCGCTGCTCGGACGGGGCATGAGACCTCCTGGCCATCGCGGAACCGGCTAAGACGGTTCTAACAGCCCTCCGCGTCACGCCGCAACCGGCTAAGGTGGTTCCATGCGTAGCGCGTTCCCCGACTTCCGCCTCGGCAAGGTCCTGGCGACCAGCTTCACGGGGACTCTGTCGGAGCGTCACGGCGACGCCGTGGAGCGCATTCCCGTGCCGCAACGCCTCATCGACTGGCTGGCCGTGAGCGGCCTCGCCGTGGACTCCTGCACCACTGCCCAGCTCGACCTCGCCCGGGAACTGCGCGAGTCGATTCACGCCGCAGCGACAGCGGCCGCGCTCCAGGACGCCCTCCCCGCATCCGCTCTCCACGTCATCAATGACCGCAGCGCCCAGGGCCGGGCCGCGGCGTTCCTGACGCCCGGGGGCGAGCGGCAGTGGCGGCTCGGCCCGGCGTCCCGTGTGGAAGACGCCCTCGGCGTGATCGCCGCCGACGCGATCAGCGTCATCGCGGGCGAACGAGACGGAAAACTGGCCCTGTGCGCGTCGCCGACCTGCCGGGCCGCCTTCTTCGACACCAGCCAGAGCCGCACCCGCAGATGGTGTGACATGAACACGTGCGGGAACCGCCAGAAGAAGGCGCGCTTCCACGCCAACCAGCGCAAGCACGCCGGATCAGCGGAGTGAGGGCCGCCTGACCGGCGACGTCCGTCGGCGACGAACGCCCCGCCCGTCGAGTCGCCCCGTGGCATGGTGTGAGGGTGACGAACCTGGAAGACCTCGTCCGGCTGCGCCGGGCCCGTGACCTCATGGATCGCGAGTACGCCGAACCGCTCGACGTTCCCGCCCTGGCGAGTGCCGCCCTGATGTCACCCGGCCATTTCTCCCGCAGCTTCCGCGCCGCCTTCGGCGAGACGCCGTACAGCTACTTGATGACGCGCCGGATCGAGCGGGCCAAGGCCCTGCTGCGGCGGGGCGACATGTCGGTGACGGACGTCTGCTTCGCCGTCGGATGTACGTCCCTGGGGTCGTTCAGTTCGCGCTTCACCGAGCTGGTCGGCGAGACGCCGAGCGCCTACCGGGCCCGCAGCCATGACGAGGGCGCCGCCGTCCCCGCCTGCATCGCCAAGATCCACACGCGACCGGTCAGGAACGGAGAAGCGAAAGCCGGGCCCCGCTCCTAGCGTGGAGGCCATGGACATCAAACTTTCGCAGTGCTTCATCGCCGTCGACGACCACGACAAGGCGGTCCCCTTCTACCGGGACGTCCTCGGTCTGGAGGTCCGCAACGACGTCGGGTTCGAGGGGATGCGCTGGGTGACCGTGGGGTCGCCCGAGCAGCCCGAGGTGAGCATCGTGCTCGAACCGCCGCTCGCCGACCCGAACGCCTCCCCCGAGGACCGCACGGCCATGACCGAACTGCTGGCCAAGGGCATGCTGCGCGCCGTCATCTTCGGCACCGAGGACTGCGACGCCACCTTCGAACGCATCCGTGCCGCGGGCGGCGAGGTGCTGCAGGAGCCGGTCGACCAGCCGTACGGCGTCCGCGACTGCGCCTTCCGCGACCCCGCCGGCAACATGCTGCGCTTCACCCAGGCCCGCAAGAAGGCCTGAATCAGCGGCAATTGACTCGCGCGACACCCCGGACAGGCGGATGATGCGTGGGGTCCGGGGCCGCCGCGGGCAGCCCTCACCACCGGTCCGAGGGGGCCGCCATGCCGCACACCGCCTCCGGTTCACCCGAGTCACCCCAGCCACCGGAGCCCGCCGAACCGTCCGGGCCCCCGCCCGAGGTCCTCATCGCGGCCGGGGTGCTGCGCGGCCGTCGCGAAGCGGGCACGGCGGTCTTCCGCGGCATCCCGTACGCCCTGCCCCCGGTCGGCGCGCTGCGTTTCGCGGCGCCCCGGCCGGCGCACGGCTGGGGCGGCGTGCGGAACGCCGTCTCGTACGGTCCCCCGCCCCCGCAGGCCGGCGTCTTCGGCATGGCCGACCTGGCGCGGGGCACACCGGGCGACGACTGGCTGACGGTCAACGTCTGGACGCCCGCGCACGACCCCGGCGCGGGCCTTCCGGTCATGGTCTGGATCCAGGGCGGGGCCTACGAGATCGGCATGTCCGGCCTGCCCGAGTACGACGGCGGCCGGCTCGCGCGCGAGGGCGGTGTCGTCGTCGTGACGTTCAACTACCGCGTGGGCATGGAGGGGTTCGCGCAGATCGAGGGGGCACCCGCCAACCGGGGACTGCTCGACCAGATCCTCGCCCTGCAATGGGTGCACGACAACGTCGAGGCGTTCGGCGGCGACTCCGACCAGGTCACGGTCTTCGGCCAGTCGGCAGGCGGCGGTTCGATCGCCGCGCTGCTGGCGACGGACCGCGCCTCCGGGCTCTTTCGGCGCGCCGTCGTCCAGAGCGCCCCCTGTACCTTCTTCACGCCGGAACTGGCTGCCGACATCGGCGCCGCCTGCGCCGCCGAGCTGGGGCTGCGGCCGACGGTGGCCGATCTGTCCGGTGTCGCCCCGCACGACCTGACGGCGGCCGGGGACGCGGTCGGCACCCGGTCGGAACGGCGGGCGAGCCGGTGGGGCCTGCCCGCGCACCGGCAGATCCTCTTCTCCCCCGTCGTCGACGGCGAGCTCCTGCCCGTCACCCCGTGGCAGGCCCTCGCCGACGGCGCCGCCCGCGACATCGCCCTCCTCGTCGGCCACGCCCACGACGAGCACCGCCTGTTCACCGCCGTCAACGGCCTGCTGGGCGAGGTCACCGCGGAGCAGGCGAGCGCCGCCCTCGACGTCTACGCCCCCGGCCCGGACGGGGCACGCCGCTATCGCGACGCCCTCCCCAAGGCGAGCGAGGAGGAGCTGTACGAACTGGTCCATGCCGACTGGCTGTTCCGCATGCCGACCCTCCACCTCGCCCTGGCGCAGGCCGCGGCGGGCGGCCGTGCGTACGTCTACGAACTGACCTGGCCCGCGCCGGGCATGGGCGGTGCGCTCGGCGCCTGCCACGGCCTGGACGTGCCGCTCGTCTTCGGCAATCTGGACCGCGGCCAGCCCGCCCTGCTGATCGGTGAGGCGCCTACCGCGGAGGCGGAGGCCGTGTCCGCCCACATGCGGGCCGCCTGGACGGCGTTCGCCGCGCACGGGGCCCCCGGCTGGCCTCCGTACGACACCGACGGGCGCCTCGTGCGGCTCTTCGACGCCCAGCCCGATGTCGTCGCCGACCCGCAGGAGGCCTCCCGGCTGCTCTGGCAGCACCACGTCTTCCCCGCGCTGCCGCTGCTCGACGGCTGACGTCAGCCGGGCACCGCGGACGACGTCCGCGTCTCGTGGACCTCCTCGTTCTGGGTGAAGGCGCCCTGCGTCGCCGCGCCGGTCAGGAGGGCGACGAGGAGTACGGCGGTGGCGGCGCGGGTGCGGCGCGATCGGCTGGTGCGGCGGGGGCGTTGCTGCCCGTGCGTCGACTGTGGACGCACGTGCCGCTGAGGCTGCTGTGACTGCCGCGGTCGCGCAGGCCGCGGCTGTGTCGCTTGAGGCAGCGGCCCGCAGGCGATGGCGTTCCGCGCGGCCACCCACGCCCGCGTCTCCGGCTCCCCCACTCCGCACGCCTCGACGAACGCGACGACCAGTTCCTTGCGGGGCAGCCGGTCCCGGCCCAGCAGCGACGCCGCCGTGGAGTACGGCAGGACGTGCCCGGCCCGCTCGGCGCGGCGTTCCAACTGGCGGTAGCTGAGCCCCGACCACGCCTTGAGCCGTCGCAGTGCCGCCACGAAAGCGGCCGCGTCCGTGTCGGACGGCAGCGGCGGTGCGCAGGACGCGGGCGGTACGGACGGCATCGGCGGCGGCGTCGGCTGTGTGGTGGTCATGGTGGTATCCCCCCGTTGAGCTGGACGTACACGGTCTCGCACAAGCTCGAACACCCTGACAGGTTGAGGAACGGCACCCGCGGCGGTCAACCTCGGCGCACATTCCCGACGTTGGAGGTCACATGAGTAGGTCCCGTCGCGCACCGCGCCATCGCCCCCGCCACCGTTCCCGTCGCCGCACGGGGGCGGGGGCCGCGGCCCTCGCCACGTTTCTGACGCTCTCGCTGCTCGGCGGCTGCGCCGAGGAGCGCACCGCGCGCACCCCACGTACGGACACGGCGGCAGCCGACCGAGCCGGAGCGGAGGCGAAGAGCACGAAGGAGTCGGTGGCCGATTTCGTGCGGCGCACCCTGCCCGAGGGCGTGAGCGGCACCGTGCTGGCGGCGCGCGTCGACCGTCTCGCGTACTGCGGTGGCTTCGGCTCCTCGGACCGGGCCGCCGGCACCCCCGCGAGCTGCCGCACGGTCTATGACGTCATGTCGGTCACGAAGCAGTTCACCGCCGCCGCGGTCCTGAAGCTGGAGGTCATGGGGCGACTGAGGCTCGGCGACCGTATCGGGCGGTTCCTCGGTCCTGTGCCAGGCGACAAGGGCGCCATCACCGTCGAGCAGCTGCTCACGCACACATCGGGCCTGCCGGAGAGCCTCGGCGACGACTACGACCGGGTATCGCGCGCGGAGTTGGTGCGCGGCGCCCTGGCCGCGAAACCGCGCTCGGCCCCGGGCAGGACGTTCCACTACTCCAACACCGGTTACAGCCTGCTCGCCGCGATCATCGAGGAGGCGTCCGGCGAGACGTACGAATCCTTCCTCTCCCGGCACCTGTTCGCCCCGGCCGGGATGAAGCGGACCGGATACGTGCTGCCGCGGTGGCCGCGCCGCCTGATCGCGGTGGAGTACGACGACCGGGGCCGCGCGCAGGGCCGGCCCGTCGACCATCCCTGGGCGGCGGACGGACCGTACTGGAATCTGCGGGGCAACGGCGGCATGCTCTCCACCGCGTACGACATGCTCCGCTGGCACCGCGCCCTGTCCGACGACACGGTCCTGCCCGCGAAGGCCCGCGACCGGCTGTTCGCGCCGCACGTACGCGTGCCCGGGACGGACGGCGAGTCGTACGGATACGGCTGGAGCGTCCGTGACACCGACGACGGACGCCTCGCCTGGCACGACGGCGGCAACGGCTGGTCGCTCGCGCTCCTCGCCCGCCGGCTGCCGGACGGCGTGCTGGTGTTCTGGGTGAGCAACCACGCCTACCAGAAGGGGAAGTGGCACCTGGAGGACCGGGCGCAGGACCTCACGCTGGGCATCGCCGACCGGGTCGGCGCCGCGCGCCGCTGAACCCGGGGAGGCCCCTGCGAACCTATTCGTAGCAGTCGTAGTTGCGCTGGGTGATGATCTTGCCGCCGCGGAACTCCAGGAAGGTCGCGATGTGGGCGTTCAGCACATGCCCGGCCGGCAGCTCGCCCAGCGGCCGCGCCAGGGTGCCCGTCCACGCCACTTCGAGGGCGACCTTCTCCCCCACCGCGACGGCGTTGAGCACTTCGAAGCTCTGGTGCTGCAGCGTGCGGCCCCCCTGCTCCGCCGCCGCGAGGATGGCGGGCAGATCACGGACGACCCCGTCCGGGAAGAAGACGTTGGGGTACTCGTAGTGCTTGGCGTCGACGTGGAAGAAGCGGGCGAGCTCCGCACCGACGGCACCGGCGGCGACGGCCTCGTGGTAGCGCAGGGCCGTCTCGACATGGGGGTGCTGCTGCAGTTCCGCCATGCCCCTCAGCGTAGGGCGGTTCGGCCCCTTCGGTGAGTCCTCTCCGGTCACTCCTCGCCGGGTTCCCACACCGCGTGGTCGTGCGCGAAGAGCACCCTGCGCGGGTCGAACGCGAGGAGGCGGTCCAGCCAGGGGCGGTAGGCAGGCAGGGGCGGTTCGAGGCCCGCCGAGAGGGCCCGGCGCGCCATGTGGCCGGAGGCGAAGCGGGAGGCGAAGTCGTGCGCCTGACCGGCCAGGACGACCGTGCCGTCGCGCTGTTCGACCACCAGTGACTGGTGGCCTTCCGTGTGGCCGGGGGTGGGGACGACCCGGACGCCGGGCCAGAGTTCGGCCTCCCCCGTGACTTCCTCGTACCGGGCGCCGGGGAAGTCGACGAGCTCGTCGACGGTGTGGCCGCCCAGGCGCGCCGCGGCCAACTCCGTTGCCTGCACCACGATGGGCCGGTGGCGGAACAGAGGGTTCCCGCCGCAGTGGTCGAAGTGCAGGTGGCAGTTCACCACGAGGGAGATGTCGTCCCTGGTGATCCCCGCGGAGGCGAGCGCCTCGTCGAGGGGCCTGCGCCGGGGGCGGTAGTGCGCTTCGGTGTCCGGGTCGGCGGTGCCGATGCCGGTGTCGAAGAGGAGGAGCCCTTCGTCGCGCCGGACCAGGTAGGCGAGGGCGGGTTCGACGCGGGGGCGCGGCTCTCCGGCCTCCGCTGCGGGCCGCACGAAGTACCCCAGATCGAGACGGCGCACCGCACCTGTCGGTTTCATCGGCTGCGAAGAATCCATCCGGCCATGCTGGCAGGCACGTTCCGTCCGCCCCACGCTCTCTGCCGACAGCAGACGAGGGGCGGTTCCTGGAAGGCCACGCCGCTCTCCCCGGAGGGCGGGCCGTTCCCGCTGACGGGCTCCTTCCGGGAGGTCGAGGAGGGCAGCACGATGATCCTCGCGGGCCTGGCCGCGCACGTGGAGGCGTGACTGCCGCGCGCCCCTCGCCCACGTCAGCCGTCGCCTGCGGCGCTCGTCGACCACGGCAGCCGTCGCCCGGAGCATCCGTCACCCCCTCACGGCCGGTCTTCTGACGTCCGCGAAAATTGATTGCCGCCCAGCGGTCACACTTTCGCGGCGAAGTCCGTCATGAGGGTGACGGGCCAACAAGGCCCGGCCGGGGCGGCTCCCTCCGCACCGGCGACCGCCTGCCGAGGAGCACTCGATGTCCACCACCCACGCCGTCGTCACCGTCGTCGCCGCCGTCATGACCGGCTTCTCGGCCGCCTCCGTCTTCCTCCGCGCGAAGTGGGTGACCGAGCCCATGGCCGACTACGGCATCCCGGCCTCGTGGCTGCCCTGGCTCGGCGCCGCCAAGGCCGCCGGCGCCGCGGGCCTGCTGGTGGGCCTGCTCGTACCGGCCATCGGCATCGCGGCGGGCATCTGCCTGGTGCTCTACTTCGCCGGTGCCGTCGTCGCCGTCGTCCGCGCGCGCTGGTACACGCACATCCCCTTCCCGCTCGTGTACGCGGCCCCGGTCGTCGGCGCCCTGGCCCTCGGCCTCGCCGCCTGAGCGGGCGGACCCACCGCCCCGGCACCCCGGCCGGCGGGGCACCGCCCCGCCGGCTGCGGCCGTCAGCGGGCCGCCGCGTCGATCAGTTCGAGCGCCAGCGCCTCCGTCGCCGCGTCCGCCTTCTCCGGGCTCCCCGTGTCGTACGGGGGATCCGGGTCGTACTCGACCGCGAGCTGCATCGCCTGGGCCACCTTCACGTCGGACAGCCGGGCCGCCAGATGGAGGCCCATGTCGATGCCCGCGGAGACCCCGGCAGCGGTGATGATCTTCCCGGTCTCGACGAAACGGCCCGGCGTGTAGGTGGCGCCGAACTTCGCGAGATACGACCGCGACGCCCAGTACGTCGTGGCGGGCAGCCCCCGCAGCAGCCCGGCCGCCCCCAGGACCAGCGAGCCCGTGCACACCGACGTCGTCCA